>NZ_AQOH01000081.1 GCF_000364705.1 Pseudomonas fuscovaginae SE-1
GGTCGTGGTCGTGGTCGTGGTCGTGGTCGTGGTCGTGGTCGTGGCCAGCATGCTGGTGCACGGAGACTGGCTGAACGTCGCTCGAACAGCAGGCGCCAGCGTGCTCGTCGTGCTGGTGATCATTGCCAGGCTGGCGCGGCGTGTGGATGGAGTCGCTCATGGGATACGTCCCTGAAAAGTGCCTGTTGCCAAGTGAACACCCTGTAGCCACTATAGGGTCAAGCACCCTTTTGGGAGATCCGACGATGAAAATTGGTGAACTGGCGAAACTCACCGACTGCCAGGTGGAAACCATCCGTTACTACGAGAAGGAAAACCTGCTGCCGGAACCGGCGCGCAGCGAAGGCAACTATCGCCTGTACACCCAGGCCCACGTCGAGCGCCTGACCTTCATCCGCAATTGCCGCAGCCTGGACATGACCCTGGAGGAAATCCGCAGTCTGCTGGACCTGCGCGACAGCCCGCGGGACCAATGCGAAAGCGTGAATGCGCTGGTCGACGAGCACATCCACCACGTCAAGGCGCGGATCGATGGGCTGTTGGCGTTGCAGGCCCAGTTGCTGGACCTGCGCCAGCGCTGTGGCGGCGGGCCGGAGGCGGACCAGTGCGCGATCCTGCAGCGCCTGGAGGTCAGTGGCAGCGTGGTGCCGGCTGAAGAGCATTCACATGTCGCGAGAAGTCACGGGCATTGAGCCCCCCCTGTGGCGAGCGGGCTTGCCGGGACGCCGCACCGCCGCGCTGGGGGGGCGCAACACCCCTGAAATCAGCAACATCAGGGTATCAGGCAGGACGTCGTCGCCGGTTTTAGGGCCGTTTCGCGCCCCTGCGCGGCGGTGCGGCGTCCCGACAAGCCCGCTCGCCACGATGCCTCTTCACCTGACGACTCAGACCGCCATCGGCGCCGTCAGCGGCGCGTGGTGCTGGTAGCCTTCCAGGCTGAAGTCGCTCGGCTCGACCTTCTCCAGCCACTCCGGCTGGTACACGCCCGTCTTGGCAAACTCAGGTACGCGCTCGGAAATCACCAGTTTCGGCATCGGGTACGGCTCGCGGGCGAGCTGCTCGTTGAGCATGTCCAGGTGATTTTCATACACATGGGCATCGCCGATGAAGTAGGTGAACCAGCGCGGCGTGTAGCCGGTCAGGCGCCCGATCAGGCTCAGCAGCGCCGCGCCTTCGGTCAGGTTGAACGGCGTCCCGAGGCCCAGGTCATTCGAGCGGATGTAGAGGGTCAGGGAGATTTCCTTCGTCTCGACATTCGGGTGGAACTGGTACAGCAGGTGGCAAGGTGGCAGGGCCATTTCGTCCAGCTGCGCGCAGTTCCAGCCGTGGAACAGGATGCGCCGGCTGCCCGGGTCCTTGATGATGGTGTCGACGCACTGGCGAACCTGGTCGATTGCCTTGTACAGCACCACGTAGGCCTGGCCGTCTTCCTCGCCCTGGGCGATCTGCCGGTAGCCCTGGGCCAGGGTCTGCTCGATCGCCGCCGCATTGCTCGCCGGGATCTGCTTGTAGGCCGGCCACTTGCGCCACTGCACGCCGTAGATTTCACCGAGGTCGTCATCGCCCTGGCGGAACGGGTTGGCCAGCCACTGGGCGTTCTCGTTGGCGTTCTGGTCCCAGACCTTGCAACCCAGCGCGCGGAACTCGGCGGCGTTGTTCACCCCACGGAGGAAACCGCACATCTCGCCGATGGCGGACTTGAAGGCCAGCTTGCGGGTGGTGATCGCCGGGAAACCTTCCTTGAGGTCATAACGCAGCATCGCGCCGGGAAAGCTGATGGTGTTCACACCGGTGCGGTTGGCTTGCTTGGTGCCGTTCTTGATGACATGGGCGACCAGATCGAGATATTGCTTCATGAGTTACCTGCATCCTTGAATACGGGGCCCGCAGGCCCCGATTCGAATTTAAAGCGCGGCGTCTTTCGTTGCCGGAGTGGTCGGGTTGCGGTGATAGGCGAACCACAGCAATGCCAGGCCGGCGATGATCATCGGCAGGCTGAGAATCTGCCCCATGGTCACCCAGCCGAACGCCAGGTAGCCAAGTTGCGCATCCGGCACCCGGACGAACTCGACGATAAAACGGAAGATCCCGTAGAACAACGCGAACATGCCGGACACCGCCATGGTCGGCCGCGGCTTGCGCGAGAACAGCCAGAGGATGACGAACAGCGCCACGCCCTCCAGCGCGAACTGGTAAAGCTGCGACGGGTGGCGCGGCAATTGCGCCGGGTCGCTGAACGGCGGGAAGACCATCGCCCACGGCACGTCGCTCGGCTTGCCCCACAACTCGGCGTTGATGAAGTTGCCGATCCGCCCGGCACCCAGGCCAATCGGGACCATGGGTGCCACGAAGTCCATCAGTTCGAAGAACGACTTGCCGTTACGCCGGCCGAACCACCAGGCCGCCAGCATCACCCCGATGAAGCCGCCATGGAAGGCCATGCCACCCTTCCAGACCTCGAAGATCAGCGTCGGATTGGCGACATACGCTGGCAAATCGTAGAACAACACATAACCCAGGCGCCCACCGACGATCACCCCCATGGCCAACCAGAACACCATGTCGGAGAGTTTCTCCTTGGTCCAGGTCGGGTCGAAACGGTTCAGGCGCCGGGAGGCCAGCAGCCACGCACCACCAATGCCGACCAGGTACATCAGGCCGTACCAGTGGATTTTCAGCGGGCCGATGGCGACGGCCACCGGGTCGATCTGCGGGTAAGGCAGCATTGCGACTCCTTGGTAGAGTAGAAAATTCGGGGCCCGTTCACCCAGGTGGCAAGCGGGCCAGCGGGTCATGATGAAGACCTGCGATTAAGCCAATATTGCGCCCGGTTCGCTGAACCGGGCCTTAGGCTTTGTCTGAAAAGTCTTGAGACGAAGGTCCGGCGGTTTTCAACGCAGCATCACCGAGTATCAAGATTTCTCAGACAGAGCCCAGGTTCAGATCAGGAACTTCATCCCGACACAGAACAATAGCCCGGCAAACAGCCGCTTGAGCAGCAACGGCGACAGCTTGTGCGCCAACTGCACACCGAAGCGGGCGAAAAACATACTGGTCAGGGCAATGCCGAGCAAGGCCGGCAGATAGACGAAGCCCAGGCTATGCGCCGGCAGCAACGGATCATGCCAGCCCAGTACCATGAAGCTGAGGGTACCGGCCACGGCGATCGGCAGGCCACAGGCCGACGAGGTTGCCACCGCCTGCTGCATCGGCACGCTGCGCCAGGTCAGGAACGGCACGGTCAGCGAACCGCCACCGATGCCGAAAATCGCCGAGGCCCAGCCGATCACGCTACCAGCCAGGCCCAGCCCAAGCTTGCCGGGAATTTCGCGGCGGCTTTCGGGCCTGAGATCCAGGGCCATCTGCACCGCGACGATCACCGCGAACACGCCGATGATCTTCTGCAGGTTCGGCCCGGCAATCGCCTTGGCCGTCAGCGCACCGAGGCCCGAGCCGAGCAGGATACCCAGGGCCATCCAGGTGAAGATCGGCCAACGCACCGCCCCCCGGCGATGATGGCCGCGAATGGTGTTGATCGAGGTGAAAATGATCGTCGCCAGGGAAGTGCCGACCGCCAGGTGCGTCAGGATCGAGCTGTCGAAGCCCTGCAGGGTGAAGCTGAACACCAGCACCGGAACGATGATGATCCCGCCACCCACGCCGAACAGCCCGGCCAGCACGCCCGCGCATGCCCCCAGCAGCAAATAGAGCAGAAATTCCATGCAACCCCCGAAACAAGTCCGGCATGGTAACGGATGCATGCCGCTCGTCTCTACTGGATGACGAACGGCACCCTGCGTAAAGTGAACGAAAACACAGAGGGACCACCTGATGTGCCTGATCGTCTTCGCCTGGCGCCCTGGCCACGCCCAGCCGCTGATCGTCGCGGCCAACCGCGACGAATTCTACGCCCGCCCGAGCCTGCCGCTGGGGCAATGGCCCGAACACCCGCAGGTCTACGCCGGGCGCGACCTGGAGGCCGGGGGGACCTGGCTGGGCGTCGGTGCCAAGCGGCGCTTCGCCGCGCTGACCAACATCCGCAATCCGCACCAGCCACCGGCCCGCCGCTCGCGGGGCGAGCTGGTGGCGCGCTTTCTCACCGGAAACGCGCCGATTGCCGATTATCTCCAGGATATCGTTGCACGATCACCGGAGTACGCTGGATTCAACCTGCTGCTGGGCGATGCCGACGAGCTGTGGCACTTCAATTCCCATGAAGGCCAGCCGCGCCAGTTGTCGGAAGGCATTTACGGCCTGTCCAATGCCGGACTCGACACACCGTGGCCGAAGCTGCTCAAGGCCAAGGCGGCATTGGCGCAGACCCTGGACCGACCCGCCCCGGAGAACCTGCTGGCCATGCTGGGCGATCCGAGCACCGCGCCATTTGCAGAGCTGCCGGACACTGGCGTGGGCCTGGCGACCGAAAGCCTGCTATCCAGCATCTTCATCGCCAGCCCCAGCTACGGGACGAGGGCGAGCACGGCGCTGATCGTCAATGCCGACGGTACGCGGCGACTGGTCGAGCGCAGCTTCGGCCCCCATGGCGGGCACCTGGGCGAAGTGGAGTTGACGCTCTGAGTGTGACGCGGAGCGCACCAGGTCGTGGAGCGCGGATCGTTACGCCAAGCACTGAAACACCGGGCGCACCGCCATGCTTGTGGCGAGCGGGCTTGCCCGCGCTGGAGCGCGGAGCGCTCCTGAAACCGGTTACCGCGATACTTCGTGCGCAGTTTTACGGCTGCTGTGCAGCCGAGCGCGGGCAAGCCCGCTCGGCACAAAGGCTGCGGTGCGCCCCTTTTGGTGTTTACCGGACACGAGTGACGCTATGCGTGGGAATGCCGCCGGTGAGTGTCACACCCGCCACTGATCAGTGCTTGACCACCGGGTTGGCCATCCGGCCCAGCCCCAGGTTTTTCAGCGCCAGTTGCAGAGTGCTGTGGATAACTTGCGGGTTGTCGATGGTCATCACCTGGGCGAGCAACTCCTGGGATTTGCTCAGACTGATCTGGCGCAGCATCCACTTCACTTTCGGCAGGTTGGTGGCGTTCATCGACAGACTGTCGAAACCCATCGCCATCAACAGCACCGCCGCCGCCGGATCCCCGGCCATCTCCCCACAGATACTCACCGGCTTGCCTTCGGCATGGGCATCACGCACCACGTTCTGCAAGGCCTGCAACACGGCCGGGTGCAGGTAGTCGTACAGATCGGCGACCCGTGGGTTGTTGCGGTCGACGGCCAGCAGGTATTGGGTCAGGTCGTTGGAGCCGACCGAAAGGAAGTCCACCTGGCGGGCCAGCTCACGGGTCTGGTACACCGCCGCCGGAATCTCGACCATCACACCGACAGGCGGCATCGGCACGTCGGTGCCTTCGTCGCGCACCTCGCCCCAGGCCCTGTGGATAAGATGCAGCGCCTCTTCCACCTCATGGGTCCCGGAGATCATCGGCAGCAGGATGCGCAGGTTGTTCAGGCCTTCACTGGCCTTGAGCATGGCCCGGGTCTGCACCAGGAAGATTTCCGGGTGGTCGAGGGTCACGCGGATACCACGCCAGCCGAGGAACGGGTTGTCCTCGACGATCGGGAAGTACGACAGCGACTTGTCGCCGCCGACGTCCAGGCTGCGCATGGTCACCGGCTGCGGATGGAACGCCGAAAGCTGTTCGCGGTAGATCGCCAGTTGTTCCTTCTCGCTCGGGAAGCGCTGGTTGATCATGAACGGCACTTCGGTGCGGTACAGGCCCACGCCTTCGGCACCACGCTGCTGAGCACGGGCGACGTCGGCGAGCAGGCCGGTGTTGACCCACAGCGGCATGCGGTGACCATCGGTGGTCACGCAAGGCAGCTCGCGCAGGGCATCGAGGCCCTGGGACAGCTGGCGCTCCTCCTCCACCACGCTGACGTACTGCTTGCGCAGCAACTCGCCGGGGTTGGTGAACACCTCGCCACGGGCGCCGTCGACGATCATCTCGATGCCGTCGACCTTGGAATACGGCAGATCGACCAGGCCCATCACTGTCGGAATGCCCATGGCCCGGGCCAGGATCGCGACGTGGGAGTTGCCCGAACCCAGTACCGACACCAGGCCGACCAGGTTGCCCTCCGGCACCTCGCCGAGCATGGTCGCGGTCAGTTCCTCGCTGACCAGGATGGTGTGCTTCGGATAAACCATGTTCTGCTGGCGTTCGGACTGCAGGTAGGCCAGCAGGCGCCGGCCCAGGTCCCTGACGTCCGAAGCGCGCTCGCGCAGATAGTCGTCATCCATCAGCTCGAAGCGGTTGACGTGGTCGGTGACCACCTGGCGCAAGGCGCCCTGGGCCCACTGGCCGGTCTTGATGACGTTGGTGACCTCGCTGCCCAGGGAGGCATCGTCGAGCATCATCAGGTAGACGTCGAACAACGCCCGCTCTTCCGGACGCAACTGGGTCGCCAGCTTGGCCGACAGGGTACGCATGTCGTTGCGTACACCCTCGATGGCGGTCTTGAACAGCGCCAGTTCGGCGTCGATATCGGTGATGGCCTTGTCCGGCACCACGTCCAGGTCCGCCGGCGGCAGCATCACCACCGCGGTACCGACCGCCGCACCCGGCGAGCCCGGCACGCCGACGAACTTGGCTTCCTGGATGCCCTTGCCTTCACGACCCAGGCCACGAATGGAGCCGGTGGCCTCGGCATGGGCGATAACACCGGCCAACTGGGCGCTCATGGTCACCAGGAAGGCTTCCTCGCCCTCGTCGAACTGGCGACGCTCCTTCTGCTGGATGACCAACACGCCGACGACGCGGCGATGGTGAATGATCGGTGCACCGAGGAAGGACGCATAACGCTCCTCGCCCGTTTCGGCAAAGTAGCGGTAGCGTGGGTGATCGGCGGCGTTTTCGAGGTTAAGCGGCTCCTCGCGCGTGCCGACCAGGCCGACCAGGCCCTCGTTCGGCGCCATGCTGACCTTGCCGATCGAGCGTTTGTTCAGGCCTTCGGTGGCCATCAACACGAAGCGATTGGTCTCGGGGTCGAGCAGGTAGACCGAGCAGACCTGGCTGCCCATGGCCTCTTTGACGCGCAAGACAATAATCCCCAACGCCGTCTTGAGATCCTTGGCGGAGTTAACTTCCTGGACGATCTTGCGCAGCGTATTGAGCATGGCTCGGGGTCGAACTCCGTGTCAGTCGCGCGTTAAAAGGCGCGGGGCAAGCTCTTTGAGCGCGCGACGATAAACCTCGCGCTTGAATGTCACCACCTGGCCCAACGGGTACCAATAGCTGACCCAGCGCCAGCCATCGAACTCCGGTTTACCGGTCAGATCCATCCGCACCCGCTGTTCGTTGGACAGCAGGCGCAGGAGAAACCATTTCTGTTTCTGGCCGATGCACAGCGGTTGGCTGTGGGTACGCACCAGACGTTGCGGCAAACGATAGCGCAACCAGCCCCGGGTACAGGCCAGAATTTGCACATCCTCTCGTTCCAGGCCGACTTCTTCGTTCAATTCGCGGTACAAGGCCTCTTCAGGCGTCTCGTCGGGATTGATCCCACCTTGCGGAAACTGCCATGCATCTTGATTGATGCGTCGGGCCCATAAGACCTGACCAGCATCATTCGTCAGAATTATCCCGACATTAGGACGGAAACCATCGGGGTCGATCACGGCAACCACCTCGTAAACGCATGTCATCGCATTGTTCCACAAAGGTTGTGAAAGCAGCAACGCACCGCCATACCTTATGTGCACTCTTGTGAAAAGACCGTATTCTGATCGCCTTTTTACAGGCTTTTCAGCGAGTAACTGCAATGCGTCTGGCTTTATTCGACTTGGACAACACACTTTTGGGCGGCGACAGCGACCACGCCTGGGGCGATTACCTGTGCGAGCGGGGCATTCTCGACCCGGTGGCCTACAAGACCCGCAACGACGAGTTCTACCAGGACTACCTGGCCGGCAAGCTGGACAACGCCGAATACCTGAATTTCTGCCTGGAAATCCTCGGCCGTACCGAGATGGCCCAACTGGACGAGTGGCATCGCGACTACATGCGCGACTGCATCGAGCCGATCGTCCTGCCCAAGGCCCTGGAACTGCTGGCCCGGCACCGCGATGCCGGCGACAAGCTGGTCATCATCACCGCGACCAACCGTTTCGTGACCGGACCGATTGCCGCACGCCTGGGCGTCGAGACCCTGATCGCCACCGAGTGTGAAATGGTCGACGGCCGCTACACCGGGCGCAGTACCGACGTGCCGTGCTTTCGCGAAGGCAAGGTGACGCGCCTGAACCGCTGGCTGGAGGAAACCGGGTACAGCCTGCGGGACAGCTACTTCTACAGCGACTCGATGAATGACCTGCCGTTGCTGGAGCAGGTCAGCCACCCGGTGGCGGTGGACCCGGACCCGAACCTGCGGGCCGAGGCCGAGCGCCGTGGCTGGCCGGTGATCAGCCTGCGCGGCTGACCCCCTGGAGCCAGGCAAGACCTGGCGGCCTCTTCGCGGGCAAGCCCTGCTCCTACAGATTCGAGGCGTGCCAGGCTCTTGTGTACGACACGGTCCTGCAGGAGCGGGGCTTGCCTGCGAAGAGGCCCGCAAGACCACCACAAGGCGCTCAGGCGGGCTTGGCCACCATCAGGTAGAAGATCGCCATGAACGCCAGGAACGCCGGCCATCCCAGCGCAAACCACCAGCGCATGTACATCTGCGCCCTGATCGGCATTGGTGTTCCCTCGCGCAACGCCTGGTCCGCCATCCGGTGCACGCGGATCTGCAGCCAGACCACCGGCAGCCAGCAGATACCCGCCAGCACGAACAGGCCCATGCTCCACAGCAGCCAACCCTGGGTCAACGGCCAACCCGCCAGGTGCACCAGCCCGAGTCCGCTCAGCGGCTGGAACACCGCTGTGGTCGTGGTGAAGGCCCAGTCGGCGAACACCAGGTGGCGGAACGTCACCGCGATCACCTCGACCTTGCCGGTGCGCCAGGCGCGCAGCGCGTAATAGGCGGAGCCGGCCCCCAGGCCGAAGAGAATGGTGGAAGACAGGATATGCAGGGTCTTGAGTATCAGGTAAGCGCTCATCGACGCGGTTCAGTCCATAGAAGCCAGAGAGTCGCCACCATCAGCACCAGGTTTTTGGCGACGGCGGCGTAAGGGTCAAACCAGTAGTGCGGGAGCACCAGGCTGATGATCAGGGTGTAGCTGGCCATCAGCAGCAACTGGGCCTGGAACGCCCGGCGACGCCAGCGCTTGAACAGCATGCCCAGCCCGAGCAGGGCGTCGCACAGCGAACCGAGCCACACCGCGAAGCTGGCCGTGCTGCCCGTCACGCCGAATTCACCCATGATCCGCAGGCTCCAGTCATGGCCCGGCCCCAGGCACACCGCCGCCGTGCCGAACCAGATCAGCAGCATGACCGCCAGCATCAGTGGACGCAGGGCCGCCTGCACGCTCTGCGCGGCATTCGGCCAGTCGACCAGATGGGTCGCCAACGGCGCGGCCCGATAGCCGCACAGTGCGCCCAGCAGCTCGGGATCGGCCACATTGTCGCGCCGGGCCATGCGCAGGCACTGGCGGTTCCACGCCCGCCAGCCCAGGCGCTCGCCACACCAGGCCCCTGCCGTCGCCAGCCATTGCGGGATCCTGAAGTAGCGCGCCGGCGCCCAGCCCTGGGCGGCACGCAGGTGATCGAGAAGCTGCGCCAGGGTCAACGCCTGCGGCCCGACCAGCGGCACCACCCGCGACGACGCTGGCCAATGCCGCAGCAATGCCAGCACCGCTCCGGACAAATCGTCGATATGCAGCGGTTGCAGGCGCGCGTCCAGGTCTAGCAGGGGAATCAGTGGCCACGGCGACAGCCGCGTCAACCAGCCACTGCTGATCCCGCCCGCCCCGACCAGCAGCGAAGGGCGCAGCACCACAGCCGAAACACCCAACTCCATCAGATAGGCATCAGCCGCCGCCTTGCTGGCCAGAAAGGCCACGTCCGGCTGCTCGCCGGCGCCCAGCGCGGAAATATGCAGAACCCGCAACCCCCGCTTCGCCGCCAGGTCGAACAGTGCCCGCGTGCCACGATCCTGGGTTCGCTGCAGCGCCTGGCGGTCGACGGCCGGCCGCATTGATCAGCAGTTCGACATCCGGGGGTATCACGAAATGCTTGGAATCGGTTGCCAGTTGGTCCAGGTCGAGGACCTGCCATTCGACTTCGGACAAATCCCGGGAATGGCGGCGCCGGCTGGTGGCGATCACCTCATGACCGTTGGCAGTCAACGCCGCAAGCAAGTGGCGACCCACGAAGCCCGTGGCCCCCACCAGGAGAACTTTCATGACGATCCTTGGCGGATTAAACCGGTTTGGCGCCCATCAGGGCAGCAATCCCGACGAAACACAGCGTACTGAGGATCGCCAGCGTCAGCGTGAATTTCCCACTGCCGCCCGCCTCGCCCCGGCGCAGGCGATTGAGCCGCACCACGAGCCAGGCCCAGGCCAGGCAACCGACAGTGTAGAGCACGCTGGAACCGAGCAGCCAGGTCTGGCCCAGCGGGAATCCTCCCAGGTGCACCAGCCACCAGCCACTGAGCGGCTGGACCAGCAGACACAGGGCCATCAGCCACCAGGCCAGCGCCCAGGGCATCTTCAGGATCCGCCCGGGGATCGCCAGGTCACCGGCCCGTCGCCCACGCCAGAACACGATGACGACAGCCAGGATGCTGCCCAGGAGCAGCACCGTAACCGTACTGTGAAGCACTTTCAGGGCAGTGAAGGTTTCCATCTGGCCGTTTTTTCCTTAGTCGTTGCCCATCAGCGTAGCAGTCATCCGTGGCGTTTCAGCCCAGGAACAGGCGATAGGCCGGGTTGTCGCTTTCATCCCAGTATGGGTAGCCGATTTCCGCAAGAGCCGCGGGAACCAGGTGGCGCTCCTCGCTCGGCACCTGCAGGCCGGCGACCACGCGTCCGTCGGCCGCACCGTGGTTACGGTAGTGGAACATCGAGATGTTCCAGCGCCCACCGAGCTTGTTGAGGAAGTTGAACAGTGCCCCCGGGCGTTCCGGGAACTCGAAGCGCAACACCATTTCGTCGCTGACCCGTGCCGCATGGCCACCGACCATATGGCGCAGGTGCAGCTTGGCCAGCTCGTTGTCGGTCATGTCCAGCACCGGAAAGCCCTGACTGGTCAGACTCTCGATCAGCACGCTGCGCGGATCGTTGTCGGGATGGGTCTGCACGCCAACGAAAATATGCGCTTCGCTGCCGGTGTGGTAGCGATAGTTGAACTCGGTGATCTGGCGCTTGCCGATGGCCTCGCAGAACGCCTTGAAGCTGCCCGGCTGCTCGGGAATGGTCACGGCGATGATCGCTTCGCGGCCCTCGCCCAGTTCGGCGCGCTCGGCGACATGGCGCAGGCGATCGAAGTTGACGTTGGCCCCGGAGTCGATGGCCACCAGGGTCTGCCCGGCCACCTTGCGTTGCTCGACGTACTTCTTGATCCCGGCCACACCCAACGCGCCGGCCGGCTCGGTGATCGAACGGGTGTCGTCATAGATGTCCTTGATCGCCGCACAGATCTCGTCGGTGCTGACAGTGATCACCTCGTCGACATGGTCCTTGCAGATATCGAAGGTGTGCTGGCCGATCTGGGCCACCGCGACGCCGTCGGCAAAGATCCCCACGGACGGCAGGACCACCCGCTCTCCAGCGGCCATGGCCTGCTGCAGGCAGTTGGAGTCGTCCGGCTCGACGCCGATCACCTTGATGTCCGGGCGCAGGTACTTCACATAGGCCGCGATCCCGGCGATCAGCCCGCCGCCGCCGACCGGTACGAAAATCGCGTCCAGTGGCGCCGGGTGCTGGCGCAGGATCTCCATCGCCACGGTGCCCTGCCCGGCAATGGTGTGCGGATCGTCATAGGGGTGAATGTAGACGTAGCCTTTTTCCTCGACCAGTTTCAGCGAATAGGCCAGCGCTTCCGGGAAGGTATCTCCATGCAGCACCACCTTGCCGCCGCGGGAACGCACGCCCTCGACCTTGATTTCCGGGGTGGTCTTGGGCATCACGATCGTCGCCTTGACCCCCAGCACCTTGGCCGCCAGGGCCAGGCCCTGGGCATGGTTGCCCGCCGAGGCGGTGACCACGCCACGGGCACGCTCGACGTCGCTGAGCTGGGTCAGCTTGTTGTAGGCGCCGCGAATCTTGAAGGAGAACACCGGCTGCAGGTCCTCGCGCTTGAGCAGGACCTGGTTGCCCAGCCGCTCGGAAAGCTGACGGGCGCTCTGCAACGGGGTTTCCACGGCAACGTCGTAAACGCGCGAGGTGAGGATCTTCTTGACGTACTGTTCGAGCATCGGAAAGCATCACTGGCGGGTTGGGCAGGGACCGAGGAGTCTAACCCAGCGCTTGCGGCAACGACCACAGGGTTACTGAGGTTTTGCTCGCCCCTTTTGCCGGCCCGACGCTTATAATGCCGGCCTTTCGCTCACACCTTGCCCGCTTCCGGAGCCCGCATGACCCAGGATCAACTCAAACAGGCGGTGGCCCAGGCCGCTGTCGACTTCATCCTTCCCAAGCTCGATGACAAAAGCATCGTCGGCGTGGGCACCGGCTCCACCGCCAACTGCTTCATCGACGCCCTGGCCCGGCACAAGGGTGCGTTCGATGGCGCGGTCGCCAGTTCCGAAGCCACGGCAGCGCGGCTCAAGGGTCATGGCATTCCGGTGTACGAACTCAACACCGTCAGCAACCTGGAGTTCTACATCGACGGTGCCGACGAAAGCGACTCGCACCTGAACCTGATCAAGGGCGGCGGCGCGGCCCTGACCCGCGAGAAGATCGTCGCGGCGGTGGCCAAGACCTTCATCTGCATCGCCGACGGCAGCAAGCTGGTGCCGGTGCTCGGCGCGTTCCCGCTGCCGGTGGAAGTGATCCCGATGGCCCGCA
This sequence comes from Pseudomonas fuscovaginae SE-1, assembly GCF_000364705.1. Classification (GTDB taxonomy): domain Bacteria; phylum Pseudomonadota; class Gammaproteobacteria; order Pseudomonadales; family Pseudomonadaceae; genus Aquipseudomonas; species Aquipseudomonas fuscovaginae_A. Next base: position 12,911 of record NZ_AQOH01000081.1, read on the forward strand.
GCCACGTGGCTCGCCAACTGGTCAAGCTCGGTGGCGATCCGGTGTACCGCGAAGGCGTGGTGACCGATAACGGCAACATCATCCTCGATGTGCACAACCTGCGGATCACCAACCCGGTGGAGCTGGAGACGCAGATCAACGCGATCGTCGGCGTGGTCACCAACGGCCTGTTCGCGGCGCGTCCGGCGGACCTGCTGCTGCTGGGCACCAGCGAAGGCGTCAAGACCCTCAAGGCCTGAGTTGGCGGGAGCTGGCGCGCGACCTGAGTTGCGCGTCATCGTTCTTCGCGGATGAATCCGGCTCCACGGTACCGTGCGGAACACAAATCTTGTGATCAACGCAAACTGTGGGAGCCGGCGCTCCGGTTCATCCGCGGATGAACCGCCACAAGGCAGCAATCCGGACCAGCACTCTCGACTGTCATTCTGACGCACGCCTGAACACGTAGAACAGGTTCGGCTCGCTGATCAGGTAAAGCGTCCCGTCATCGTCCATGGCGATGCCTTCGGCTTGCGGCACGCTGGCCTTGAGGCCCTGCTGGCCCTTGAGCAGCGACAGGCTGCCGATCGGGCGCCCATCGACATCGAGCTCCAACACCAGCCGCGACTCGTCGGACAGCGCCAGCAGATGTCCGCTGCGTTCATCGAACTGCAAACTGGAAAGGTCCCGGACAAACAGCCGGGCATCACGCCGAGGGTTGCTCGCCACGTGCACGGCGGAAGACGGTGCGGATTCGGGCAGGGGGAACCCCTGGATCTCGTAGATCAGCATCGGGTCGCGCTCCTTCGCCACGAACAGGCGCTTGCCAGCCGAATCGTAGGCCAGACCCTCGAACCCCTTGTTCCCCGGCAGATTAACGCCCAGGGTCAACTGCTCGGCGTGCGCCGCATCGAGAAACCGCGTGTTGTCGTCCAGATGGACCTTGATCAGCCGCTGGCCGCGCTCATCGGTGATCACGTAGGTATCGGCGCTGATGAACTCGACGGCCTCGGGGTCGCCAAAGCCACTCAACGGGATGCGCCGCAGGATGTGCCCATCGAGCGACAGCTCGATCAGCTCGGCATTCTGGTTGGTCACGGTGAACAGACTCTTCCTGACGGGATCGTAGGTCAGCGCCGAGACATCGTCTTCGAGCCCGTCGATCACTCGTGCCTCGACGACCACCCGGTAGTCCGCCAGACCGATGCTCGCCTCGCTCGGCTGCCACCAGGTCTTCCAGTTGAACCAGGCCCGCTCGAACAATCGATAATGCTGCCCCGCAACACCCATCAACAGCAGGCTGCACAGGCAGAGCAACAGGATGAGCGGGCCGAGGCGCAAGGTTTGATACATGTAGGCAGGCTCGAAAACAGGATCGATGGTTGAAATAACCACGCCGGCATGAATTCAAGCTTAATCTTGCAGGGCAGCGCGCCACCCGAACGCTTGTCGTTGCGAAGCAGCTAGCGTTTTTCGAAGCGATAGAACAGATTCGGCTCGCTGATCAGGTAAAGGTTGCCATCGTCATCGATGGTGACACCCTCAGCCCGGGGGATCGTGTCTTTCAAGCCATTGAAACCGCCCAGCAGGGTCATGAAGCTGACCTGCCGACCTTCTTCGTCCAGTTCCAGCAACAGGTGCGAGTCCGCCGACAGCGCGAGCGTGTGACGGGTACGCGGATCGATCGCCAGCGCCGAAAGATTGCGCATGTCCAGTTGGTCGCTTTCCAGCCTGCGCTTGTCGCCGAACACCTGGGTACCGTCGCTTTTCAGGCTGAACAAGGCTGGCGGACGTTCCTCGCCCAGCAGTATCTGCTGGTTGCGGGCATCCCAGACCACCGCCTCGAAGGCCTTGTTCTGGTCTTTCGAGGGCCCGAGGTCGTATTGCGGGAAGTCCTTGATGTTCAGTTCACGGGTGCTCGCATCCACCTTGACGATGGTCAGGATGTGCATGCGCTCATCGACGATCACCAGGTTCTCGCCCTCGAGCACCGACACGGCCTCGGGATTGTTCCAACCGACCAGCGGGATCTTGCGCAGCACATCGCCCTGCAGGGTCAGCTCGACCAGGAAAGGGTTCTTGCCCATGACCGCAAACAGCGTCTTGGTGGACGGGCTATAGCTGACGTCGGAGGCCTCGTCCTTCTCCATGCCCGGCAACGGTTTGGCATCGATCACCGCCCGATAGCCCGGCAGCCAGATGCTCGCCTGGCGCTCGGCCGGGGTTTGGAAACGTTCCTTGAGCCACAACAGGGCGCGGGCATCCCAGTGCATCGCCATGGACAATCCTACCCCGACCCCCAGCGCCGCCAGCAACAGCCAAGGGTACCAACGCCGGGCGAAACGGGGTCGACCAGCGGGAGACGGGGAGGAAAAGGTTTGACCGCTCATGCAGAGGTACTTTCCTGATCTTCATGACATTCAGATGAGCACTGTAGACAACGGCCCAGCACCAGATCAGAAAATTATCCAGACAGAATGTGAAAAAAACGGCAAAAGCCGGGAAGTCATGCAGATGGAAACAAAAAGAGGACAGCCCCCTTCGCAAGCATCCACGGCGAAGAGGGCCGGGCTCGGGGTCAGCGAACGCTGCTCTCGAACCGGCTGACGCCTGGCAGTTCCAGCACCAGTTCGTCACCGACATTCAACGGGCCAACGCCGACCGGCGTGCCGGTCAGGATCACGTCGCCGGCCTGCAGCGAGAAGCAGGCGGCCATGTGCTGGATCATCGGTACGATGGGGTTGAGCATGTCGCTGCTGGTCCCGTCCTGGCGCACCTGGCCATTGATGGTCAGGCGAATGCCGATACTGGTCAGGTCGGGAAAAGTGCTACCCACCACGAATGGAGCGATCACCGCCGCGCCATCGAACGACTTGGCGATTTCCCATGGCAGGCCCTTGGCTTTCAGCTCCGCCTGCTTGTCGCGCAGGGTCAGGTCCAGCGCCGGCGCAAAACCGGAAATGGCGTCGAGTACCTCCTCCTTGCTCGGCTTGGTCGAAAGCGGCTTGCCGATCAATACGGCGATTTCCGCCTCGTAATGCACCGACCCGCGATCGACGGGGATGCTGAAGCCCCCCTCCAGCGGCACGACGCAACTGCCGGGCTTGATGAACAACAGGGGCTCGGTCGGCACCGGATTATCCAGTTCCTTGGCGTGCTCGGCATAGTTACGACCGATGCAAACCACCTTGCCGAGGGGAAAATGAATGCGGGTACCGTCGACATACTGGTGCTGATAGTTCATTGCGCGACTCCTGGTCTGCTTGTCATCGTGACGCGGGGTTCAAACCGCGAAGATCTTGCCCGGGTTCATGATCCCGTTCGGGTCGAACACCGCCTTGATCGCCTTCATGTACTCGATTTCGGCCGGGGAGCGGCTGTAGGTCAGGTAGTCGCGCTTGGTCATGCCCACACCGTGCTCGGCGGAAATCGAGCCGTTGTACTTCTCGACGATCTCGAACACCCACTTGTTGACCGTGGCGCACTTGGCGAAGAACTCGTCCTTGCTCAGGTTATCCGGCTTGAGGATGTTCAGGTGCAGGTTGCCATCGCCGATGTGGCCGTACCAGACGACTTCGAAATCCGGGTAGTGCTCGCCGACGATCGCGTCGATTTCCTTGAGGAAGGCCGGAACCTTCGAGACGACGACCGAGATGTCGTTTTTGTACGGTGTCCAGTGGGAAATCGTTTCGGAGATGTATTCGCGCAGCTTCCACAGGTTCTGCAACTGGGTTTCGCTCTGGCTCATGACGCCATCGAGCACCCAGCCCTGCTCGACACAGTGCTCGAAGGTTGCCAGCGCCAGGTTGGCCACCTCGAGGGTGGTCGCCTCGAATTCCAGCAGCGCGTAGAACGGGCACTCGGTCTCGAACGGCGCCGGCACGTCGCCACGCCCGAGGATCCTGGCCAGGGCCTTGTCGGAGAAGAACTCGAAGGCGGTCAGATCCAGCTTGCCCTGGAACGCGTGCAGCACCGGCATGATCGAGTCGAAATCGGGGGTGCCGAGCACCATGCAGGTCAGGTTCTTCGGCGCGCGATCCAGGCGCAGGGTGGCCTCGACCACGAATCCCAGGGTGCCCTCGGCGCCGATGAACAGCTGACGCAGGTCATAGCCGGTGGCGTTCTTGATCAGGTCCTTGTTCAGTTCCAGCAGATCACCCTTGCCGGTAACGACCTTCAGGCCGGCTACCCAGTTGCGGGTCATGCCGTAGCGAATCACCTTGATTCCGCCAGCGTTGGTACCGATATTGCCGCCGATCTGGCTGGAACCGGCCGAGGCGAAATCCACCGGGTAGTACAGGCCATGTTCCTCGGCGCGGTTCTGCAACTGTTCGGTGACCACCCCCGGCTGGCACACGGCGGTGCGGTCGGTCAGGTTGATGTCGAGGATCCGGTTCATGTAGTCGAACGACACCACCACCTCGCCATTGGCCGCCACGGCCGCCGCGGACAGGCCGGTACGGCCACCCGACGGCACCAGCGCGATACGGTGGCGGTTGGCCCAGCGCACGATGGCCTGGACCTGCTCGATGGTCTTGGGAAACACGATGGCGCTGGGCGCAGGCGCGAAATGCCGGGTCCAGTCCTTGCCGTAGGTGTTCAGCGAGTCGGCGTCGGTCAGGACCTTGCCGGGTTCGACCAGGGTCTTCAGTTCATCAATCAAAGCGGCATCGGTCATCGACAGAACTCTCGAACATTTCATGGTCACCCTGAGAACGCTTCACGTCGCAAAATGAGTGTTTGCGTGTCGCATATGCTAGCATACGCCCCCCGCGGAAGCGTGCTACGAGGCCGATCTGCGGAGCCGGCGACCACGCCGCGAGGTCAGCTCCAGCTGTCCATTTTCCTGCCATTTTTCTCCGGGACACAGGTTTACGCAGATGAGCAAGACTTCTCTCGATAAGAGCAAGATCAAGTTCCTTCTTCTCGAAGGCGTCCACCAATCCGCAGTCGACGTCCTCAAGGCCGCCGGGTACGTCAACATCGAGTACCACACCAAGTCCCTGCCGGACGCCGAGCTGAAGGAAAAGATCGCCGATGCCCACTTCATCGGCATCCGCTCGCGCACCCAACTGACCGAGGAAATCTTCGATCACGCGAAGAAACTCGTCGCCGTGGGCTGCTTCTGTATCGGTACCAACCAGGTCGACCTCGACGCGGCTCGCGAGCGCGGCATCGCCGTGTTCAACGCTCCCTACTCCAACACCCGCTCCGTGGCCGAGCTGGTGCTGGCCGAAGCGATCCTGCTGCTGCGCGGCATTCCCGAGAAGAACGCTTCCTGCCACCGCGGTGGCTGGATCAAGAGCGCGGCCAACTCCTTCGAGATCCGTGGCAAGAAACTGGGGATCATCGGCTACGGCTCGATCGGCACGCAGTTGTCGGTCCTGGCCGAGGGCCTGGGCATGCAGGTGTTCTTCTACGACACCCTGACCAAGCTGCCACTGGGCAACGCGACCCAGGTTTCCAGCCTGCATGAACTGCTGGGCATGTCCGACATCGTCACCCTGCACGTTCCGGAAACCGCCGAGACCCAGTGGATGATCGGCGAGAAGGAAATCCGCGCCATCAAGAAGGGCGGCATCCTGATCAACGCCGCCCGTGGCACCGTGGTCGAGCTGGACGCCCTGGCGGACGCGATCAAGGACCAGCACCTGATCGGCGCGGCGATCGACGTGTTCCCGGTGGAGCCCCGCTCCAACGACGACATCTTCGAAAGCCCGCTGCGTGGCCTGGACAACGTGATCCTGACCCCGCACATCGGTGGCTCGACCGCCGAAGCCCAGGCCAACATCGGCCTGGAAGTGGCCGAGAAGCTGGTCAAGTACAGCGACAACGGTACCTCGGTATCGTCGGTCAACTTCCCGGAAGTGGCCCTGCCGGCTCACCCGGGCAAGCACCGCCTGCTGCACATCCACCAGAACATCCCGGGCGTGATGAGCGAGATCAACAAGGTCTTCGCCGAAAACGGCATCAACATCTCCGGTCAGTTCCTGCAGACCAACGAGAAGGTCGGCTACGTGGTGATCGACGTCGACGCCGAGTACTCGGACCTGGCGCAAGAGAAGCTGCAGCACGTCAACGGCACCATCCGTTCCCGCGTACTGTTCTAAGCACCCTGGCGTTGAATGAAAAAGGGAGGCCTCCAGGCCTCCCTTTTTCATTTCGGCTACCGCTTACTTCACGTTGACGGTAATGACCTTGGAAGCCACCGTCGGTTCGAACTGCATGTGGATCTTGTCGCCGGCCACCAGTTGCAGGGTGTGCTTGCCCGGGGTCAGGGTCAACTGGGTTTCGGTCTGGGCCTTGCCGTAGTGGATCACCTGCTCGGTCGCCGGGATCGGCAGGCTCGGGTCAGGCAGTTCCTTCTGGTCGACCAGCAGGTGATGGTGCCCGGAGTTCGGGGTGGCATCACCGGCCGGCTTGAGCTCCAGGCCCTTCATGCCAAACTTGACGGTGAAGGTCTTGTCGACCGTGGCGCCGTCCTTCGGCGAAACGATCTCGACCTCGGCGCCCTTGGGCGCTGGCGTACGCGGAATGCCATCCGCCGCCACAGCAAGAAAGCTGGAACCCAGCAAGGCAGTGGCTAAAGCTACACGAGACACTAAGGTTTTCATTAACTTCTCCGGTTTTTCACAAAATGTGGCGGGTGATGACAACTTCACGACAAATCGTTGTCCAAACTTGCCCACAAACATAAAGCAAAGCGGGTGGCGGTTGCGCATCGCCCGCTCGATTTCATCTTAGGAGTGACCATGCGTTTGCTGCCTGGCCTGTTGCTGTTACTGCCCCTTGCAAGCCCGTTCGCCCAGGCCGAACTGATCGACGACGTCAATGACCGGGGCGAACTGCGCATCGCCCTGGAGGGAGACCTGCGCCCCTTCGGCTTCAAGGATGGCGAACACCTGACCGGCTTCGAAGTCGAGCTGGGCGAGTTGCTGGCCCGCGAGCTGGAGGTCAATCCGTCCTTCATCACCACCGACTCCGCCGATCTGCTGCCAGGGGTGGAAAGCGGCAAGTACGACATTGCCATCAACCACATAGCACTGACCCCGGAACTCAAGGAACGTTTCGACTTCAGCGAACCCTACAGCTACACCAGCGCCCAGTTGATCGTACGCAAGGAGGAACAACGACCGCTCACTACACTGGAAGCGCTCAAGGGGGGTGCTTTGGGTGTAGCTCAAGGCAGCCAGTTCGTCGACCAGGCACGTACGGTCGAAGGCATCGACCTGCGCAGTTATCCGAATGCCCAGCAGCCGCTCAAGGATGTGGCCGACAAGCAGATCGACGCCGCCATCAGCGATCGCTTGCTGGTCCCCTTCGCCATTCGTGACAGCCACCTGCCGGTCAAGCAAGGCGCGCCCGTGGGGCCGACCGTGACCCTGGCCATCCCGTTCCAGAAGGGTAACCCGGCGTTTCAGGCGAGCCTGAACCTGGCCCTGCAGCGGATCAAGGCTGATGGAAGGCTGATGGCGTTGTCGGAGAAGTGGTTCGGCATGGATGCGAGCGAGCCGCCCAAGCCTTGAGGGCGAGGATCAGGAAGCGTCCAGCAATGCCAGGGCGGCAACGGCCTCGGGCAATTCCAGCTCGCTGAATACCTGCACGCCAGCCTGCCGGAGCAAGGCCGTGGTCACGCCCTCGCCGGTGACCTTCACGCCACTGAAGGTGCCATCGTAGGTCTGCGGGCTGCCGCAGGATGGACTGTTGGCCTTGAGCACGGCAATCCGTATGGCGTGGCGCCGCGCCAGGTCGAGCGCCTGTCGTGCCCCGTCGATGAAAGCCTGACTGACATCCTCGCCGTCATGGGTCATGACCCGCACAATCCCCTCCAGCACCTGCCCACCCTGGCCACCGGGAATCTCCGCCGGCGCCCGTGGGGTCGGCAGGCCGCCGGCCACCTCTGGGCACAGCGCAACCACCCGCCCTTCATCCTGCCAGGCGGCCAACTGCTCGTAGGAACCACTGGCCCCGCCGTCATAACGTACCCGATGCCCGAGCAGGCAGCGACTGACCAGGATCTTCTGCGACATCAGAACGGCTCGTCGCCGCGCCGGCGGAACCAGCCGGTCAACGACAGGCGCTCGCGGGTCGCCGGCAGAACTTCGTGGGGTACGTCGCCGGAGAGGAACACGATGAGGCAACCGCCGGTCGGCAGCACGTCGCGCTCCACGCTATCGGCCAGGTACATGCGCAACTGACCACCCTCTTCCGGCAGCCAGTCGTCATTCAGGTAGAGCACCGCCGAGACCGACCGCCGGTCATCATCGCGAAAACGATCCAGGTGCTTGCGGTAGAACGCCCCGGCCGGATACAGCGCGAAATGGCACTCGAAATCCTCGAGCCCCAGGTACAAACCGCGATTCAGCGCCTCGCGCAGGCTGTTCATCAGCCCCAGGTAGCGGTCGCAGGACGCGGCCTGGCCCGGTTCGAGCCACTGGATGTGATCGCCACGGATGCCCTCGCGCACCTGCTGCGCCGTGCCCCGCCCCACACCCGCCGGCGCCAGCTCCCCGTCTGCCGCACGTTTTCGGCACTCGGCAGCCAGCTCGCGCGTCAGATCGGCAGGCAGGAACAGCTCCTGTTGCGACCAGCCGCGCTCGGCAAGGTCGTCGACGATGGATAACAGCAACGGATGATCAGAAGGTATTTGCATGGCGCGCATAGTATCCGTACGCCCAGGAATCCGACAGAGCCGCCGGACATGACAATACGAATTCTCGACAAGTCCGGCGCTCGCCGGGAGAATAGTCGGCTGTAGACAGGAGTCCCTATGCGCCGTTTGCTTTTTTCGCTATTGATGTTCTGCACCGTGCCCGCCTGGGCAGACAGCCACGATCAGTTGTACAAGGTCGCCGGCTGGCCAGAACAGCGCGCGCATTTCAGCGATGCCCTGGGCGCCGCCCAGCAGAAATACCGCAACAGCCTGCCACCGGCGGTCTACCAGGCCCTGGTCAACAACAGCAACCAGCGCTTCGCCCCCCAGGCCATGGACCAGCGGGCCGAGGCCCAGTTGCGCCAGAACCTGCCCAACCCCGCCCCGGCGCTGAAGTTCTTCCAGTCGCCACTGGGGCGCAAGATCGTCGCCGCCGAACTGCTCGCCACCCGCCGTGACCAGTTGGCGAAGAATGCCCAGGGCCTACCGCATATCGAAGCCAGCGCGACCCGCCGCCTGCTGATCAATCACCTGGCCAACGCCCTGCCGGCCCGCGAAGCGGGGGCCGAAGTCAGCCTGGCCATCGCCGGCGTCGCCGCCGACAGCCTCAGCTCGATGATCCCCGGCCTGCTCGGTGCCGGTACCGCCCAGGGACTGCTCAATGGCCAACGTGAACGCCTGATGCAGCAGATCGGCAACGACCTGGAAAACACCCTGCTCTACGTCTATCGCGACCTGTCCGACCCGGAACTGGAAGAGTTCTCGAACTTTGCCGAGTCGCCCGAGGGCCGGACCTACTACAAGGCCGCACTGGCGGCGATCCGCGCCAGCCTGGCGGTGGGGCAGGACCTGGCGCCGGCACAGCCCGGTAGCTGAAGGTAAGGGGCCACACCCGCTTTCTGATGGCCTGTACGAAAATTGACCACCAAGCGTAATATGAAAGTCTTGGCGCCATCCATGCAGTAGGTTCGCCTCCCTCCAGGAGACTACTCATGTACAGCATCCACCTCGCCACCGCCGCCGATGTCGCAGGTATCACCCAACTGCTCCAGGCCAACGCACCTTCCCGCGGGGGCTCGTTGACCGGGGAGTTTCCGCTCGAAAAAGTCAGGCAGATGGCCCTCGGCAGATCCCCGGTCGTGGTCGCCTGCCGCGACGACAAGGTAGTCGGCGTACTGTTCAGCGCGGCGAAAGACACTCAACCGGCGCCACCCTCGATCAAGGCCATGCTGACGGCTTGGCCCGGCAGTCCCGACGCCTACGTCTACGGCCCGGCCTGCGTCGCCACCACGGAGCGAGGCCAAGGCCTGCTGGCGCAGCTCTATGCGCAACTGCAACACCATTACCGGGGCCGCGAGGCGATTCTCTTCATTCGCCGGGACAACACAGCCTCCCTGCGCGCCCATGCACGCCTGGGCATGCACGAAGTCGCCGGCTTCACGCTGGAGGGTGAGGAGTATGCGGTGCTCAGTGACAGCGCACGTTGATACTTCCCAACACCGGCGTGAGACACACTCGACGCCTGCCCCCGCATTCGGCAGCCAGAAACGAACAACGCGCCACAGAGGGCGCGTTGCGTAGGCTGGAGCGACTGATGACTCAGCGGTTTTTCACCCGCTCGATCGCCGTGTCGTACACCGGATTGGCTTTCTGTTCCTTGGCCAGTTCGTAGTGACGCAGCGCGTCGGAGAACTGCCCGGCGTTTTCATAGATACGGGCAATGTTGTAGTAGGAACTGGCGCGCACGGTATTGGCCGAGTTGCCGGATGCCAGGGCGACCGCCTTGCGGTTGGCCCAGATGGCTTCGGCGGTATTGCCGGCCTTCTGATACGCCAGGCCGAGGTTGCTGTAGGCCTGGCCGAAGCTGTTGTTCAGGTCGATGGCCTGGCGGAACAGCGCGATCGACTGCTCCAGGTCACCGGCCTTGTAGGCCGCCTCACCCTTCACGTTCAACGCCCGGGCATCGGCCTGAGCCGTGGAACTGACCGCCACTTCGGCAATCGCCACCTTGTCGTCGAGCAGCGGCGAGACTTCGTTCAGCACGTTCGCCGGATCCACCTTCACCCCGCTGAAGGTGTTGATGTCCTGGAAGTCGCCGTTGCCGGTCATGCGGAACACGGTCCACAGGTTGCCGCTGCGGTTGGTTGGCACGTAGTAGGTGCGCACCAGGGACTGGCCCATGTAGACGAACACCTTGGCCTGACTGTTGGACAGCTGGCGCGAGCTTGGATTTTCACTGTTGGTAAAATCGTGTACGGCATAGACGTAGCTCTCGCCGTAGTGCTTCTTCTGCAAGGTGATGGTTTCCGGGCCGTAGCTGTCGGTGTCATCCACGTCCAGGTCGGCGTCATCGCCCTGCTTCTGCTCGAAGTAGATGTTGTTGCCAGGGAAGATCATGTGCGAGTCGAGATCCGCCGGGGTCTTGCCCCAGGTCAGCACCACGCGCAGGCCATCGAGGTTCTGCATGACCGGGCTGATGGCGTAGGTCATGTCCTTGCACGGGCACTTGACCACCAGGTTGGAATAGCCGGCCTTCTTGATGATCAGCAGGCTGCCGGCATCGTCGGCGAAACCGCTCTGGAGCGTGACCTGGCCCTGGGCGTTGGTCTTGCCGACGACGTTCTGCTCGCCATTGCGCTGCAGCAGCACATCGGCGTCGGCGATCTTCTGGTCCTTGACCACGGCGCTGAGCACTTCGACCGGCAGAGACTCGGCCTGGGCCGACCAGGCCACGGCACACAACGACAATACCGAAGCCATGCGAAGCAAATGCATACTCAACTCCCTTTAAGCTCAAGACGCGGGAACCGGATGGTCCCGGAAAATTTGCAGCGGAACATACCGACTTTTTGTACGAAACGTCTAATGTTCAGGTGGAAAATTTTGCTTTTGTGGACCAGTCACTGGAGGCAAAAGGCCATCCTGCCAATCTGCTCCATAAACTCACTCAAAGCCCATGAGCAAGCACCGACAAGCCGCTGACTCACCAAGGAAGGCAGCGGCTGATCATGCAAGACCGTTGCTTGGTCACACTCATCTGTTACCAATATCCATCGAGTGCTCCTTGAAATCCGGAATCGGCCGACTCCAGGGAGGTACTCACGTCTTGCGCTGGAGCAACGAGCCAAACTGTGCAGACCAGAACGGGTCGCGATCTGCATGTGACTCAAATGCCCCGTCAACTGACTCAGCAATAAGGTGATGTCAGTTGCTCCCCTGTAGACTAGGCGCATAAAAAAACCGCCCAGGAGGGCGGTTTTTCTCAAGCCGATGGCAGGGCCGATTACAGCTTCGGACCCGCCGCCTTGATCGCGTCGCTCACGTCGAACTTCTTGAAGTTCTCGATGAACAGGCCGGCCAGGGCTTTTGCCGCTTCGTCGTAGGCGGCCTTGTCAGCCCAGGTGTTGCGTGGGTTGAGCAGGCCGGTTTCGACGCCTGGTACGGCCAGTGGCACGTCCAGGTTGATGGTGTCCAGGTGCTCGGTCTCGGCACCGACCAGAGCGCCGCTCTGGATCGCGGCGATCACGCCACGGGTGGTCGGGATGTTGAAGCGCTTGCCGACGCCGTAGCCACCGCCGGTCCAGCCGGTGTTGACCAGGTAGACCTTGGAACCGAAGCCACGGATACGCTTGATCAGCAGTTCAGCGTACTCGCCAGCCGGACGCGGGAAGAACGGCGCGCCGAAGCAGGTGGAGAAGGTCGACTTGATGCCGCCGCCCGAACCCATTTCGGTCGAACCGACCAGTGCGGTATAACCGGACAGGAAGTGGTAGGCCGCCTGCTCTTCGCTGAGGATCGACACCGGAGGCAGCACGCCAGTCAGGTCGCAGGTCAGGAAGATCACGGCGTTCGGCTCGCCACCGAGGTTCTTCGGTGCGCGTTTTTCGATCAGTTCGCGCGGGTAGGCCGCACGGCTGTTCTGGGTCAGGCTGCTGTCGGCGTAGTCGGCCTTCTTGGTGACCGGGTCCAGCACGACGTTTTCCAGCACGGCGCCGTGCTGGATGGCTTTCCAGATGACCGGCTCGTTCTTCTCGGACAGGTCGATGCACTTGGCATAGCAACCGCCTTCGATGTTGAACACCACACCCTCGCCCCAACCGTGCTCGTCGTCACCGATCAGGTAGCGGCTTTCGTCAGCCGACAGGGTGGTCTTGCCGGTGCCCGACAGGCCGAAGAACAGGGTCACGTCGCCCGCTTCGCCCATGTTGGCCGCGCAGTGCATCGGCAGGACATCGACAGCCGGCAGCAGGAAGTTCTGCACCGAGAACATGGCCTTCTTCATTTCACCGGCGTAGCGCATGCCGGCGATCAGGACTTTCCTGGCCGCGAAGTTGATGATCACGGTGCCATCAGAGTTGGTACCGTCGCGCTCAGGCACGCACTCGAACTCCGGAACGTTCAGGATCTGCCACTCGGCCTTGCCACCGGCGTTGTACTGGCCGGCTTCAGGGTTGATGAACAGGCAGCGGCCGAACAGGTTGTGCCAGGCGGTACCGGTGGTCATCTTGACCGGCAGGTAGTGCGCAGGATCGGAGCCTACATGCACGTGGGAAACAAAACGCTCGCGCTCGCCGACGAAGGCTTCGACGCGGTTCCACAGGGCATCGAACTTGTCGGCCGGGAACTTGCGGTTGATCGGGCCCCAGGCGATGGCGTCCTGGGTCGAAGGCTCTTCCACGATGAAACGGTCTACCGGCGAACGACCGGTGCGGTGACCTGTACGGACGACCAGCGCGCCGGTATCGGCGAGTTCGCCTTCACCACGAGCCAGGGCTTCTTTGACCAGATCATCGACACTCAGATCGGTATACACGGCATTGTTTGCTTGCGTCATGAAATTTCCCGTCGGCCAGGGGCCGAGTGCTCCAAACGTTTTGTAGTAGAAAGTGGTGCACTACTACCGTGAAAAAAGTGCGCCGGATTATGCCAGAAACGCCCAAAAAAAGTAGGGCCCTCCTGTCAGAACGCCTATTTTCCGGCGTTTGACAGGAGATTTACCTGCGCTGAAGCGTTTTAGTGACGAGTATCTGACGGGGTCTCGACCCCTGCGCCGGCAAACAATTGCGCAATATCAGCGGCATCGAACAGATAACGCTGGTTGCAGAACTGGCAATCGATCTCGATCGCGCCGCCACGCTCGGCCACCAGTTGCTGGGCATCTTCCAGCCCCAGGCTGACCAGAGCGTTGCCGGAGCGCTCGCGCGAGCAACTGCAATGGAAGCTTAGCGGCTGGTTGTCGAACAGGCGCACGGCTTCCTCGTGATAGAGGCGATGCAGTACGGTCTCATTGTCCAGACCGAGCAGTTCCTCGGCCTTCAGGGTGCTGGCCAGGGCGGTGATGTGCTGCCAGCTGGCGGCGCGTTCGTCCTCATCCTTGATCCGGTCGGCCGGCAGTTGCTGCAATAGCAGGCCGCGGGAGCGCTGACCGTCGGCGTTGAGCCAGAAACGGGTGCCGACCTGTTGGGACATGACGAAGTAGTTGGTGAAGCAGTCCGACAGGGTAGCGCCGTCGAGGTCGACAATACCCTGGTAACGCTGGCCCTTGACCGGATCGACGGTCAGCGCCAGGACGCCGTTGGGCATCAGGTCGGCCAGGCTCGCACCCGCAGCGATCCGATCCGCCTCGTAGCGGGCCAGACCACGGATCTCGCGTTCACTGGAGCACTCGACCATCAGCAACGGCACCGCGCCTTCGGAGCGGGCCTGGAGAATCAGCAGGCCGTCGAACTTCAAGGTGCCGACCAACAGCGCCGCGGCAGCCATCAGTTCGCCGAGCAGTTGGGCCACCGGCTGCGGATAGGGATGTTTGGCCAGGACTTCAGCGTAGCTGCGTTCCAGCGACACCAGTTCGCCACGCGTGTCGCTGTCATCGAAGATGAAGCGTTGGGTGTAATCGGTGTCTGGTAGATCTGACATAGGTTTCGATTCTGGAAGTAGGAATAAAGGTGTTCGACTCAGAGAATCTGAGCATTTTATGAACAAATCGGGGTTCTGACCACGCAACATGGGGGCGAATGGCTGTCAGTCAAGGATAGACAGGATTATTCGGTGCCCGCTCCACGGAACTTGAACAGGTCCCGGCGCTGCTTCTTGGTCGGCTTGCCATCCGTGGTCAGGCCCAAGGCACCGGCCTTGCGCTGGGCCGCCTCGGCCTCGCGCCTGGCGATGCTGGCGGCGGTTTCGGCATACAGGGCCTGCGCCTCCGGTGCGCCACGGCGCACGACCGACAGCGCCTGAACCACCACGGTACGCTCATCGAAGCCGGTGCGAATCAGCAGTTCGTCGCCGACCCGTGGTTCCTTCGAGGGTTTGCAGCGCTCGCCACGGCAATGCACCTTGCCACTTTCGATCGCCGCCTTGGCCAGGGCGCGGGTCTTGTAGAAACGGGCTGCCCACAACCATTTGTCGAGTCGAACCTTGTCGTCCTCTTCCGATTTCTGCGCCACGGGGATTCCTCAAACTGAAATATTGCTGAACTGTACTACCGTTGCCGTCGAAGCTGAATTTCCCTGGCCGGTCTAGAATGCCGGGTAGCCCAAAGGATATTCACGACCTGAAAAAAAGTCGTACCGATATCTATCGCCATTTACCGATTATTCTGCGTGAATACCGCCATGACCGCCGCCTGGCGGCCTGAGCAGGTTTCTCACCGGTTGAGCATTTTGAAGACATTTGACCATTTGACCGTTGTGGGTCTGCGCGAGTGGGTGGCGCTTCCGGATCTGGGAGTCGCGGGCCTGCGGGCGAAGATCGACACCGGCGCCAGTACCTCCAGCCTGCATGCCACCGATATCGAGCCGTTCGAGCGCGACGGGGCGAAGTGGGTCCGTTTCACCGCCCACCTGGGCACCGTGGTGCAATTGCGCCATCGGCGCTGCGAAGCGCCGTTGCTGGCGATGAAGACCATCAAGAGTTCCAATGGCCACGCCCAGGTCCGCTATGTGATCGCCACCACCCTGGCCCTCGGTGACCGGGTCTGGCAGGTGCAGTTCACCCTGGCCTGTCGCAAGGCCATGCGCTATCGCCTGCTGCTCGGTTCCAAAGCCCTGGTCGACGGCCAACTGGTGGTCAATCCAGGCAGCAAATACGTCCAGGAAAAGCCGGTGTTCCCGGTGACTACTACCTCTGCCACAGGTGTTGCATGAAGATCGCCGTGCTGTCGCGTAATCCGCGTCTGTATTCCACCCGTCGACTGGTCGAGGCCGGCGTCCAGCGGGGCCATGAAATGGTCGTGGTCGACACCCTGCGCGCCTATATGAACATCGCCAGCCACAAACCGCAGATCCACTATCGCGGCAAGCCGCTGGAGGGTTTCGACGCGGTGATCCCGCGAATCGGCGCTTCGGTGACCTTCTATGGCTGCGCGGTGTTGCGCCAGTTCGAGATGATGGGGGTGTTCCCGCTCAACGAATCGGTGGCGATCGCCCGCTCGCGGGACAAGCTGCGCTCGCTGCAACTGCTGTCACGCCGGGGGATCGGCCTGCCGGTCACCGGTTTCGCCCACTCGCCGGACGACATCCCCGACCTGATCGAGATGGTCAACGGCGCCCCGCTGGTGATCAAGGTGCTGGAAGGCACCCAGGGCATCGGCGTGGTGCTGTGCGAGACCGCGACGGCAGCCGAGTCGGTGATCGAGGCGTTCATGGGCCTCAAGCAGGACATCATGGTTCAGGAATACATCAAGGAAGCCGGCGGCGCCGATATCCGCTGCTTCGTGGTCGGTGACAAGGTGATTGCCGCCATGAAGCGCCAGGCCCGGCCCGGCGAATTCCGCTCCAACCTGCATCGCGGCGGCAGCGCCAGCCTGATCAAGATCACCCCGGAAGAACGCATGACCGCGCTCAGTGCGGCCAAGGTGATGGGGCTGAGCGTGGCTGGGGTGGACATCCTGCGCTCCAATCACGGGCCGCTGGTGATGGAGGTGAACTCCTCGCCGGGCCTGGAAGGGATCGAAACCACCACCGGCAAGGATGTCGCCGGGATGATCATCCAGCACATCGAAAAGAATGGCGGGCCGAACATGACCCGGACCAAGGGCAAGGGCTGACGAGCCCTCCCTCAACCGACGCAGGGCTGAGCGCTAGATCGCGTCACGCGGCAGCATGAGGCCCAGTGGCAGGCGGACCCTGGCCTCCAGGCCGCCACCGGAACGGTTGCGCAACTCGACATTGCCACCGTGCATCGAGGCGATCCGCTTGACGATCGCCAGACCCAGGCCGGTGCCCTTGCCGCCGCGCGCCTTGTCGCCGCGAGTGAACGGATTGAAGATCCCCTCCAGCTCCGCCGGATCGATACCCGCGCCACGGTCCATGACACTCAGCACCACATAGGGTGCGTTGGTGTCGCCGGACACGTAGGCAGCCACTTCCACCGCTTCCCCGGCGTGGTTGAGGGCGTTGCCGATCAGGTTGTTCAACAGGCGCTTCATCGACACCCGCCGCAGCGGGAACGGCTGG
Source organism: Pseudomonas fuscovaginae SE-1 (assembly GCF_000364705.1). GTDB lineage: Bacteria > Pseudomonadota > Gammaproteobacteria > Pseudomonadales > Pseudomonadaceae > Aquipseudomonas > Aquipseudomonas fuscovaginae_A. Next base: position 29,999 of record NZ_AQOH01000081.1, read on the forward strand.
ATCGGCTGGAGGCGC
>NZ_AQOH01000082.1 GCF_000364705.1 Pseudomonas fuscovaginae SE-1
GGTCCTGGAACTCGGCACGATCACGCTTGAAGCCGGTGGTCGAGACGTTGGCCAGGTTGTTGGAAATGGTGGTCAGGTTGGTGTCTTGCGCCGCCAAACCTGTTTTTGCAACCCATAGAGCCGGAAGCATTCTGTTCTCCTTCGCGCGCCTGTTTTACGGCGCTACGTTGTGGTGATTAGCTGATCTGCAAGACCCGAGCCATTGCCTGGTCATCGTCTTTCGCGGTGTTCATCATCTTGACATGCAGTTCGAACTGCTTGGACAGGGCCAGCACCGCGGTCATCTCTTCGACGGCATTGACGTTGCTCGCCTCGAGGAAACCCGACTCCAGCTTGACGCTGGCATCGACGGGGGCCGCCTGGCCGTCCTTGGTGTGGATCATGCCGTCCAGGCCCTTGGTCATGTTCTTGATATCGGGCTTGACCAGCTTGATGCGGTCGACCACGGCCACCACTCGCGGCCCCTCGCCCATCGAGCGGATGCTGATGGTGCCGTCCTGCCCCACCTCGATCTTCGATTCGGGCGGCACGGCGATCGGGCCGGCGTTGCCCATCACCGGCATGCCGTTGCCGGCACGCAACACGCCCAGCGCGTCAATATTCATGCTCGCGGTGCGCACATAGGCTTCGCCACCGTCAGGGGTCTGCACCGCCATCCAACCGTCGCCGCCCACGGCCACGTCAAGATCGCGGCCGGTCTGCTGCATCGCGCCCGGCGAAAAATCGGTTGCCGGCCGCTCGGACATGGCAAACGCACGCGCCGGAAAGACGTCACCGAACACCGGCATCGAACGCGCCTGTTCCAGGTCACGCTGGAAACCGCTGGTAGAGATGTTCGCCAGGTTGTTGGCATGCGCCTTTTGCGCCAGGGCGTTCTGGCTGGCGCCGGTCATTGCCACGTAAAGGTACTTGTCCACAGTCTTTCCTCTTGCTGACAGGCGTTTGCCGCCCACCGCTGTACGGCGAGAGGCTTAGCAATTTCTGCACCAACATTGATACAAGAGCGGGCAGACCCAAGCCGGCCGGGCTTGCGAGGATAAAAAGGCGCTGGCGAGGCCTTGAGGCAGAGACGAAAAAACGGCGGACTCATGCCGCTAGCGGCAAGTACCGGTCAGTTGGCACCGCGCCCACCTTCTCCACTGCGGGTTCGGGAACGGACCTTGCAAGCCAACGCACCAAGTGACTGATTTCAGTTTGCCGAGGTACGGCCGACACCTAGATCAGCCAAAGCACTCGGGAGGGCTACCGTGAACCTGTACATCAATCAGTTGCAGAAAAAGGCCGACTTCAAGGAAGCCATCTATTGCGGAGCGGTATTCCTGGATACCAACCTGGCGACGACCAGGCAACTCTGCGGATTCGCCCAGGAGAGCATCACGTCGGCCTTCGACGGTGAAACCGATCACCAGTCCCTGCACAAGATGATGCCGGTCGAGGAATTCGTCGCCCGGGTGACCCGCCTCAAGGGCCAGTTCACCAACAGCCAGCGCGTCAAGGACCTGATCCTTGGTTTCATTCACGAGCTGGGCCTCGACCCGCGCGAGTACATCTTCGATGTACCACGCCTGCGCGTCGTGCCCAACTACAACTACCTGCACGCTGGTGTCAGCTACGCCTACAAGCCGCACCGTGACACCTGGTACGGCAGCGTCGACTGTCAGATCAACACCTGGATGCCGGTCTACACCATCGCGCCGGAACAGACCATGATGATCAATGCTGCGTACTTCGAGAAGCCGGTGGCCAATACCTCGAAGGACTGGAGCCTGAACGACTGGATCAACAACCAGCGGCACAAGGCCAAGGACAACCTGACCGAAGAGGTTCGCGTTCACCCGGTTCCCACGGGCGACATCGACGGTTCTTCAGAAATGCGCATCGCTGCCAACACCGGCGAAATGCTGACCTTTTCCGGCTCGCACCTGCACGGCACCGTAGCCAACTTCACCGACCGCACCCGTTTCAGCGTCGACTTCCGCCTGATGCACCTCGACGACCTGCGCAACAATCGCGGCGCTCCAAACGTCGACAGCGCCTGTCCGGACGTCGGCGCCGGCTTCAAAGACTACTTCCACGCCCACGACTTCTCGAATTTCCAAGGAATCTCACAATGACCAAGCGCCGCCTCACGCCTGCCGAAGCCCAGTACAACGAAACCCGCGCAGGCGTACTCAAGCGGGTCGATGCCGAGTACGTGGCCGATGCGCCATTCGTATTCGCCAACCGCATCAACGTGACCGCCGCGCTGTCGCGCATGGAGCTGTTCAAGAAAGTCATGGACATCCCCGGCGCCATCGTCGAGTGCGGCGTGTACAAGGGCAACTCGCTGATGCTCTACATGCACCTGTCGATGATCCTCGAACCTTATGCGATCAACCGCTCGATCATCGGTTTCGACACCTTCGAAGGCTTCACCAGCATCAACAAGGACGAAGACCCGGCCGACATCAACGAGACCATGTTCTCCGATACCGACCAGTCGCTGATCCAGGAGATGATCGACGCCAACGACCTGCTGCGTCCGGTCAACCGCATCCCGCGCTGCGAGCTGGTCAAGGGCGACATCTGCAAGACCGTGCCGGAGTTCGTCAAGAGCCGTCCGGACCTGGTCGTGGCGATGCTGATCCTCGACACCGACCTGTACGAGCCGACCAAGGTCGCCCTGGAAACCTTCCTGCCGTACATGCCCAAGGGTGCCATCGTGGTGCTCGACGAAGTCGCCTACCGCAACTTCCCGGGCGAAACCAAGGCCCTGCGCGAAGTGTTCGACCTGAACAAGATCGAGCTCAAGCGTCTGCCGTTCGACTCGTGCGTGGGCTACTTCCACATCTGATCGACGCCGCCGGCCCTGATCCCCGCATCAGGGCCCCGTAGGAGCCGGCTTGCTGGCGACGGCGTCCTGACAATCGACATCGCAGGCGCCTGGTTGGACGCTATCACCAGCAAGCCGGCTCCCACAAAATGGACGGCCCCCAAGAAGTTGGAAACCCATCCAACCTTGGGGGCAGCCCAAAAGCATGCCTGCTATTCCTCCTTGAGCACCTCATAGGCCCTGAGCTTGTTGGCGATGGTGGTGTGCGACACGCCCAGCCGCTTGCCCAGCAAGCGGCTGCTCGGATGCTCCGAATACAGCCGCTCCAGCACCGCCTTCTCGAACCGCCCGACGATTTCGTCCAACCCGCCCTCCAGGGAAAAATCCCCCAGCGGCTGGCGCACGCCGTAGTCCGGCAGGCGGATATGCTCGGCCCTGACCAGGCCGCCATCGCACAACGACACCGCCTGGAACAGCACGTTTTCCAGTTGGCGAACATTGCCCGGCCAGTGGTAATGACTCAGCCGCTCCATCGCCGCCGGTGCCAGCTTCGGCAACGGGCAACCGATCTGCCGACTGGCCTGGTCGAGGAAATGCTCCACCAGCGGAGTCAGGCCATCCAGACATTCGCGCAACGGCGGAATATGCAGCGACAGCACATTGAGCCGGTGATACAGGTCCTGACGAAACTCGCCGCGGGCGCACAGTTCCGACAGATCGACCTGGGTCGCACAGATCACCCGCACGTCCAGGTAGACTTCCTCGTCGCTGCCGACCCGCCGGAAGCCGCCATCCTGAAGGAAGCGCAGCAGCTTGGCCTGCAGCCGCGGGCTCATCTCCCCCACGCCATCCAGAAACAACGTGCCCCCGGCCGTCAGTTCCAGCAGGCCGAGCTTGCCCTCGGCCCGGGCGCCTTCGAACGCCCCGGGACCGTAGCCGAACAGCTCGGTCTCGGCCATCGACTCCGGCAAGCCGGCGCAGTTGAGTGCCATCAAGGGAGCCTGGCCGCGCGGACTGGCCAGGTGGCAGGCCCGCGCCAACAGTTCCTTGCCGGTACCGGTTTCGCCCTCGATCAGCAGCGGCGCATCCAGTGGCGCCATGCGCCGGGCCTCGCGGACCACCGCCGCCATCACCCGTGAGCTCTGGAAGATACTGTCGAAGCCGCGCAGCTCCTGCTTGCGCACGTTGTAGATCCGTTCACCGACCTGATCGGCCCGGTGCAACGTCAAAACCGCGCCGGCCATGGCCTCGCTGTCCTCATGCTCGGGCTGCAGCGGCGCGATATCCGCCAGAAACACGTCACCCTTGACCTTCACCCGCAGACCATTGATCCGCGACTTGTTGCTGCGCACCAGCTCCGGCAGGTCGAAATCCGGCGCGTAACGGGACAGGGCAATCCCCGGCACCTCGTCGACCCGCACCCCGAGCAACTGCGCCGCCGCCCGGTTCGCCGCGACGATGCAGCCACCCATATCGATGGACAGCACCGGAAACTCCAGCGCACCCAGCAAGGCATTGAGTTCCATATGCCGACGCTCGCTGGGCATCAGCCCGACCCGCTTCACGCCAAACACCCCGGCAATCGTCTCGAACCTCGGCCGCAAGGCCTGGAACTGCAGGTTGATCAGGTTCGGACAATGCAGGTAGATCGCATTGCCCTGGTCGCCACCGACCTCGCCCCGGGCCACGTTGATGCCGTAGTCCACCAGCAGGTTGAGGATGTCGCGGAGGATGCCGATGCGGTTCTGGCAGTGCACTTTGATACGCATGAAAAAAGCCCGGGAAGGTGATCGGGACTGCTCGAGGGACCGAAACCGCCACCCAGAGGGGTTTGGCGAGGGCGGGCCGACAACTTTTTGGGTTGCGCCGCAGTTTTTCGTAAAGATTACGTGACAGCCCTCCACAAAACCAGCCTGGAAAAATGCCGACCGCCGGGCACAAGTCGACATTTGTAACGATTACTTTACAGGAAAAGCCCGCTTCCCCCGCTTTCAATGCCCACCGGCCCGGTGCATTCCCTGCCAGGGCGGATCAACACTTAGGCACAACGCTGGACATAACAAGAACGATCCCTCTAGCAGGAGAGCTGTATGAAACAGACGCAATACGTGGCCCGCGAGCCCGATGCGCATGGGTTTATCGACTACCCGGCCGCCGAGCACGCGGTGTGGAACACCCTGATCACCCGGCAGATGAAAGTGATCGAGGGGCGTGCCTGCCAGGAGTACCTGGACGGTATCGAGAAGCTCGGCCTGCCCCATGACCGGATTCCACAACTGGGCGAAATCAATGCCGTGCTGGCGGCGACCACCGGCTGGCAGGTGGCCCGGGTGCCGGCCCTGATCCCCTTCCAGACCTTCTTCGAACTGCTGGCCAACAAACAGTTTCCGGTGGCCACCTTCATTCGCACCGAGGAAGAACTGGACTATCTGCAGGAACCGGACATCTTTCACGAGATCTTCGGCCACTGCCCGCTGCTGACCAACCCCTGGTTCGCCGAATTCACCCACACCTACGGCAAGCTCGGTCTGAAGGCCACCAAGGAGCAGCGGGTATACCTGGCGCGGTTGTACTGGATGACCATCGAATTCGGCCTGGTCGATACCCCGCAAGGTCGACGCATCTACGGCGGCGGTATCCTCTCCTCGCCGAAGGAGACGGTCTACAGCCTGTCCGGCGAACCCGAGCACCAGCCGTTCGACCCGCTGGAAGCCATGCGCACCCCCTATCGCATCGACATCCTGCAGCCGGTGTACTTCGCGCTGCCGGAGCTCAAGCGCTTGTTCGACCTGGCCCACGAAGACATCATGGGCCTGGTCGAACAAGCCATGCAGTTGGGCCTGCATACCCCCAAGTTCCCGCCCAAGGCCGCTTGACCCGCGACCTTCGGCCATACCCCATAGCCCTCGCGCCGATACCGGAACCGGTATCGCCGAGGGGCGTGCAACGAACAAGAACGACAGACAGGAATACACCATGACCACCCTCACCCAAGCCCATTGCGAAGCCTGCCGCGCCGATGCCCCACAGGTCAGCGACGAGGAACTGCCGGTACTGCTGCGGCAGATTCCGGACTGGAATATCGAAGTTCGCGACGGCATCATGCAGTTGGAGAAGGTCTACCGCTTCAAGAACTTCCAGTTCGCGCTGGCCTTCACCAACGCCGTCGGCGCCATTTCCGAAGCCGAAGGCCATCATCCAGGCCTGTTGACCGAGTGGGGCAAAGTCACCGTGACCTGGTGGAGCCACTCCATCAAGGGCCTGCACCGTAACGATTTCATCATGGCGGCACGCACCGACGAGGTCGGCAAAACCGCCGAGGGCCTTAAATAATGCATTTCACCGCCATCGCGCGCGTCCCCGGCGACCCGATCCTCGGTTTGCTGGAGGCTTATGCCCAGGACCCGAATCCGAACAAGTTCGACCTCGGTGTCGGCGTGTACAAGGACGCCCAGGGCCTGACGCCCATCCTGCAGTCGGTCAAGCTGGCCGAGCAGAAGCTGGTGGACGGGCAACTGACCAAGTCCTATATCGGCGGCCATGGCGACCTGCGTTTCGGCAGCCTGTTGTGCGAACTGGTGATGGGCACGGATTCGCCACTGATCGCCGAGCGCCGGGTCGGTGCTACCCAGACCCCGGGTGGCACCGGCGCCCTGCGCCTGAGCGCGGACTTCATCGCCCAGTGCCTGCCGGGACGTGGCATCTGGCTGAGCGACCCGACCTGGCCGATCCACGAGACCATCTTCAACGCCGCCGGCCTGAAGATCAGCCACTACCCGTACGTGGGCGCCGACAACCGCCTGAATGTCGACGGCATGCTCTCGGCACTGGAACAGGCACCGAAAGGCGACGTGGTGCTGCTGCACGCCTGCTGCCACAACCCGACCGGGTTCGACCTGTCCCATGCCGACTGGCAGCGGGTGCTGGACGTGGTTCGCCGACGGGAACTGCTGCCGCTGATCGACTTCGCCTACCAGGGCTTTGGCGACGGCGTCGAGGAGGATGCCTGGGCGGTCCGCCTGTTCGCCAGGGAACTGCCGGAGGTGCTGATCACCAGTTCCTGCTCGAAGAACTTCGGCCTGTACCGCGAGCGCACCGGTGCCCTGCTGGTCTGCAGCGCCGACGCCGAGAAGCTGGTGGATGTACGCAGCCAACTGGCGGCGGTGGCGCGCAACCTCTGGTCCAACCCGCCGGATCACGGCGCTGCGGTAGTGCTGACCATCCTCGGCGATGCGCAGTTGAAAAAGCTGTGGGCCGAGGAAGTCGAAGCCATGCGCGCGCGTATCGCCCAACTGCGCAGCGGCCTGGTCGAAGCACTCGAGCCCCATGGCCTGGCGCAACGCTTTGCCCATATCGGCGTGCAACGCGGGATGTTCTCCTACACCGGCTTGTCGCCGGCCCAGGTGAAGCGTCTGCGTGACGACTACAGCATCTACATGGTCAGCTCCGGCCGGGCCAACGTCGCCGGTATCGACGCGACCCGCCTGGATGCCCTGGCCGAAGCGATCGCGGCGGTCTGCCAGTAAGCCCATGCGCTCCCCTGTCCAGCCCGGGGAGCGCACCTCGCGTCAGCGGTCGCCCTGCATTTCGGTGACGAGTGACCCGCCGGCAGGAAAGATAAAAAATCTTTCTGTCACGTCCAGTGCTGTATCCTGCCCAGGCTTTTTAAAAGCGCGGATCTACCCAGCGATTTAAAAAACAGACTTTGCAAGGAGTGACGACGATGCACGAAATACCCAACTTCCCCTTCCCGAGCCTGCACGAAACTGAGCAGAAAACCCCGCAGCAAGCCAGCGCCGAACAGCCTGAAACCAATGAGACGGCCGAAAGCCTGAAGGCCGACAGTAAAGACTGAAGCCTGTAGAAACTGACCGTGTGAAAAAACCGATCCCGATGTTTTTTCACACGGCCAGATAGATTCGACCACCCCAGGAACACACCGTGAACGACACCTTCGACGAAACCCAGGCCAACCTGCTGATCGGCACCGCCGAACAGATGATCGCGCTGTGGAACAATCTGTCCAAGGAAAAGCAGGCCGCCCTGCTCGCCCGTTTCGGCAGTCAGGAAAACGCCTTGGCCGCACTGGTGACCACCCGCCTGCTGGCACAACCGCAGTCCTGAATATTTCCCCGACGTTTTTTTCGATTCAGTTCCCTACAAGTCCCTTAGCCTCGTTATCATAAGCAGCCTGCCTTTCCTCTTCGCTGTCATGGTGAGCCTTTGCCCGCGTCAGATTCCCAGCGCCCCCTAGCGGTGACGCTGCAAGTCGTTTCCATCGTCCTGTTCACCTTCATCGGCTACCTGAACATCGGCATCCCGCTGGCGGTCCTGCCGGGTTACGTCCATAGCGAACTGGGGTTCGGCGCGGTGATCGCCGGCCTGGTGATCAGCGTGCAGTACCTGGCCACGCTGCTCAGCCGCCCCTATGCCAGCCGGATCATCGATAACCTGGGCAGCAAGCGCGCGGTGATGTACGGCCTGGCCGGCTGCGGCCTGAGCGGGGTGTTCATGCTGCTGCCGAGCGTTCTGCACGGCGCACCTGTACTGAGCCTGGCGAGCCTGTTCATCGGCCGACTGATCCTCGGCAGCGCCGAAAGCCTGGTCGGCTCCGGCTCGATCGGTTGGGGGATCGGCCGGGTCGGCGCACAGAACACCGCCAAGGTGATTTCCTGGAACGGCATCGCCAGCTACGGCGCCCTCGCCGTCGGTGCACCGCTGGGCGTCTGGCTGGTCAACCAGTTGGGGCTGTGGAGCATGGGCGTGAGCATCCTGCTGCTGGCGGCCCTCGGCCTGCTGCTGGCCTGGCCGAAGCAGGCGGCACCGATCGTCGCCGGCGAACGCCTGCCGTTCCTGCATGTGCTCGGGCGCGTGTTGCCCCATGGCACCGGACTGGCGCTGGGCTCCATCGGTTTCGGCACCATCGCGACCTTCATCACCCTGTACTACGCCACCCGGCACTGGGGCAACGCGGTACTGTGCCTGAGCCTGTTCGGCGCGAGCTTCATCGGCGCCCGACTGCTGTTCGGCAACCTGATCAACCGCCTCGGCGGCTTTCGCGTGGCAATCGCCTGCCTGTCGGTGGAAACCCTCGGCCTGTTGCTGCTGTGGATCGCCCCGGATGCCCATTGGGCACTGGCGGGCGCGGCGCTGAGCGGGTTCGGTTTCTCGCTGGTGTTTCCGGCACTGGGCGTGGAAGCGGTCAACCTGGTGCCGGCCTCCAGTCGTGGCGCGGCGGTGGGCGCCTACTCGCTGTTCATCGACCTGTCGCTGGGCATCACCGGCCCGCTGGTCGGGGCGATCGCCGCCGGTTTCGGCTTTGCCTCGATCTTCCTGTTCGCGGCGCTGGCGGCGGTTTCCGGATTGGCCTTGAGCGTCTACCTGTATCGCCAGGCCCCCAGGAGCCGCGAGCAGCGCGACCAGGCCTGAGTACCGATTGTGGCGAGCAGGCAGTCTTTGACAGGCCTTTCAGGCTCAGTAATCGATCTTGCCGCGCCCGGCCTTGATCGCCCCGCGCTGGGACTTGCTGTCCAGCCGACGCTTTTTCGAACCCAGCGTCGGCTTGGTCGGCCGGCGCTTCTTCTCGACCTTGGTCGCCGCCTGGATCAACTCCACCAGGCGCAACAGGGCATCGGCACGATTCTGCTCCTGGGTCCGATACTGCTGGGCCTTGATCACGATCACCCCGTCGCCGGTGATGCGGTTGTCACTCAGGGCCAGCAGGCGCTCCTTGTAGAACGCTGGCAGCGATGAGGCCGGCACGTCGAAACGCAGGTGCACCGCGCTGGAGACCTTGTTGACGTTCTGCCCACCCGCACCCTGGGCGCGAATGGCCGTCCACTCGATCTCGTGGTCCGGCAGTTGCACGTTGTTGGAAATGACCAGCATGGGAAAACGTCCGGCTTCAGGAATGTTCAGGATACAGAAATGACAAACCCGGCACAGGGCCGGGTTTGTCCGTTGCCGGTAAAGCGTTACTTCAGCGCGGAACTGGCGGCAGGCAAGCCCTGCTGGACGCTGCGACGGTTCTTGATGCCATAGCAGACCCACATGAACACCAGCCATACAGGGATCGCGTACACCGAGATCTGGATGCCCGGGATCATCAGCATGATGCCGAGGATGAACACCACGAACGCCAGGCAGATGTAGTTGCCGTACGGGTACCACAGCGCCTTGAACAGCGAGGTCTGCCCGGTACGGTTCATGTGCTGGCGGAACTTGAAGTGCGAGTAGCTGATCATCGCCCAGTTGATCACCAGGGTCGCGACCACCAGCGACATCAGCAACTCCAACGCATGCTGCGGAATCAGGTAGTTCATCAGCACCGCGACGAAGGTCACCAGCGCCGAGGCGAGAATCGAGAACACCGGCACGCCACGCTTGTCGATCCGCGCCAGCAGCTTCGGCGCATCGCCCTGCTCGGCCATGCCCAGCAGCATGCGACTGTTGCAATAGGTACCGCTGTTGTACACCGACAGCGCCGCGGTCAGGACCACGAAGTTGAGGATGTGCGCCGCGGTGTTGCTGCCCAGCATCGAGAACACCTGGACGAACGGGCTGCCGCTGTAGGCATCGCCGGAGGCGTTGAGGGTGGTGAGCAGGCTGTCCCACGGGGTCAGCGACAGCAGCACGACCAGTGCGCCGATGTAGAAGATCAGGATCCGATAGATCACCTGGTTGATGGCCTTGGGGATCACGGTTTTCGGCTTGTCGGCCTCGGCGGCGGTGAAACCGAGCATTTCCAGGCCGCCGAAGGAGAACATGATGATCGCCATGGCCATGACCAGGCCGCTGACGCCATTGGGGAAGAACCCGCCGTGCTCCCACAGGTTGCTCAACGACGCCTGCGGGCCGCCATGGCCACTGACCAGCAGGTAGCTGCCCAGGGCGATCATGCCGACGATGGCCGCGACCTTGATGATCGCGAACCAGAACTCGGCCTCGCCGAAGACCTTCACGTTGGCCAGGTTGATCAGGTTGATCAGCACGAAGAAGCCCGCCGCCGAGGCCCAGGTCGGCACGTCCGGCCACCAGTAGTGGATGTACTTGCCGACCGCGGTCAGTTCCGACATGCCCACCAGGATATACAGGATCCAGCAGTTCCAGCCCGACAGGAAGCCGGCGAAACCACCCCAGTACTTGTGGGCGAAGTGGCTGAAGGAGCCGGCGACCGGCTCCTCGACGATCATTTCGCCCAACTGGCGCATGATCATGAAGGCGATGAAGCCGCAGATCGCGTAGCCGAGGATCATCGACGGGCCGGCGGACTTGAGCACCCCGGCCGAACCGAGGAACAGGCCGGTACCGATGGCCCCACCGAGGGCGATCAGTTGGATATGACGATTTTTCAGGCCGCGTTTCAGCTCGCCCGAAGGAGGAAGGGTTCCACTCATTGGAAAGGGTCTCACGCAAGGTTGGATGATGTTCGGGGGGCGTTGGCTATCAGCGATAAGCGATAGACGAAACCCTGGGGACAAACACCAGGCCGCGGCGTGGACGCCAGGCATTCAGAGGGCAGCTGTTGCGAGGATTGCTACGAGTCATGCGTCACCTGTTTGTTTTTATCTGTGACGAAATCGAACCCATCGTGCTTGTGACAGGATGGAGTGAACAAGGCGGATAACCTTGAGGGTATTGGCCTTCGGAGGCGTCGCAAGGCAGCCGCCGGACGGCACAAAATGCGCGATTACGCAGTTGGGTCACAGTTAAAACGGCGCGCATTGTACACCGCCAGACCACCACCGGCAGGTATGGGGATATGACACCGCCGCGGCTGACGGTGGACAAGAGGCCTTGTCGGCGCAAAAAGCGTGATCCTCCGGTGCCTCGGAAACTATTCCTTACAGGGCACCGAAACCAATGGATCCAGGGGGTTTGCCCGCACAACTCGTAAAATTTTCCTGACGACGTGTAACGAAAATTTTCCACCTGACACATCGAAAAAAATCCGCAAAAAAAAACGCCAATCAGACGATTGGCGTTTTTTTCAGGACGCTGGACGTTTATTCAGGCTTGCGACGACCGAAGCCGGGACGCTGGCCGGAGCCGGCCGGGGCGCCACGACGCTTACCCGAAGGTGCGCCATTGTCGACCAGACCGACGCCTGGACGCTTGGACTTCGGCGCCGGCTTGCCCGAGCGCTTGCTGTCGGCCGGACGCTCGGCCACTGGCGTGCCACGGTTCGACTCGCCACGCCCGGCCGGGCGCGGTGCCCGTGGAGCGCGCTCGCCATCCTGGCGCACGGGCTTGCGTGCCGGACGCTCACCTTCGATCTGCGGCTCACGACTCGGGCGCTCGGCACCTTCAAGGGCCGGACGCAGGGTCCGCACGCGCTCGCTGCGCGCCAGCGGACGCGAGGATTTACGCTGCATGCGCTCCAGCTTGTCCTTGCTCTTGGCGGTCATTTGCGGCATGGCCACCGGCGTCAGGCCGACCTCAGCGCTGAGGATATCGACCTCGCGCTGGCTCATTTCGCGCCAGCGCCCCATCGGCAGGTCGGAATTGAGGAACACCGGACCGAAACGCACGCGTTTCAGACGGCTGACCACCAGGCCCTGGGACTCCCACAGGCGACGAACCTCGCGGTTACGGCCCTCCATCACCACGCAATGGTACCAATGGTTAAAGCCCTCGCCACCCGGCGCCTGCTGGATGTCGGTGAACTTGGCCGGACCATCCTCGAGCATGACCCCGGCCTTGAGGCGCTCGATCATCTCGTCGTCGACTTCGCCACGCACACGGACCGCGTACTCGCGGTCCATCTCGTAGGACGGGTGCATCAGGCGGTTGGCCAGTTCACCGTCGGTGGTGAACATCAGCAAGCCGGTGGTGTTGATGTCGAGGCGGCCGATGTTGATCCAGCGCCCGTCCTTCGGACGTGGCAGCTTGTCGAACACGGTCGGGCGGCCTTCCGGGTCGTCACGGGTGCAGATCTCGCCATCGGGCTTGTTGTACATGATCACCCGGCGTACCGATTCGGAAGCCTCTTCGCGCTTGATGACCTTGCCATCGATGGTAATCGCGTCGTGCAGGTCGACACGCTGGCCGAGGGTGGCCTCGCTGCCATTGACCTTGATACGGCCCTGGCTGATCCAGCCTTCCACGTCACGGCGCGAGCCCACGCCGATACGGGCGAGGACCTTCTGCAGTTTTTCGCCTGCGGGGCGGATGGGTTGGCTGTCCTGGTCTTGCAGATCGTTGTCACTCATCTGGGCACCTCCCGGTGTGTCGATTCAGGCCTGGCCTGATAGAGATAAAATACTGTTCTGGACGAATGGGTTCGTCGAAGGGCCGCGAATCATACGCGGATCTTCGACGTTGCGCATCACAGAGTAGCAGTTGTCTGTCGGACAAGGCGGCTTGGGAAGATATTCCTGCGAGAGCACTTCCTGTGGGAGACGGCCGGGCGGCCGTCTCCCACAAAAGCGCTCACAGTCAAGACCGCGACCTCAATCTTCCCACTGGCGCCGCTCGTTCTCGATGGCTTCGGCCAATGCCAGGGCCTCGGCTTCTTCTTCGCTGAGCTCGACAGCTGGCTCGGGCTCTGGCCTGGCAGCGTTGTCCAGCGCAGCGACCGCCGCCAACAGGCGCTCGCGGGCTTCGGCGGCGCCGACCAGGTCCTCCTCCGACTCGTCCTCAGGTATGTCGAACTCCGGCTCAGGCTCCGGTTCGAACTCGGCATCCAGGTCAGGCTCCGTCTCTTCCTCCAGTTCCGGCAGATCGAGCGCCCTCGGCAACGGCAAACCCGGCTCGTGCGGAAACTCGCCGGCAGGCGCCGGAACATCGCCATCCCGGAGCAAATCGTCGAAGTCGGTCTTGATCCCCTCCTCCATCGAGTCCAGTTCCAGCAACAGGGTATGGAAGCTGGTCTCCTCCTTCTTCGGCTCTTGCTCCGCCTCCGGGTCGACGCTGGCATCGGCCAGGGCCTGCAGGCCCTCGGGCACCGGCGCGTCGTCGAAGTCGAGCACCGGGTCCGGCTCGATCTCGCGCAGTTCCGCCAGCGGCGGCAGGTCGTCGAGGTTCTTCAGGTTGAAGTAGTCGAGAAAGGCCTTGGTGGTGGCGAACATCGCCGGCTTGCCCGGCACCTCGCGGTAGCCGACGACGCGGATCCACTCGCGCTCCAGCAGGGTCTTGACGATCTGGCTGTTGACCGCCACGCCCCGCACATCCTCGATCTCGCCGCGGGTGATCGGCTGGCGATAGGCGATCAGCGCCAACGTCTCCAGCATCGCCCGCGAATAGCGCTGTGGGCGTTCTTCCCAGAGCCGGCCGACCCAGGGCGCGAACTTCTCACGAATCTGCAACCGGTAGCCGGAAGCCACCTCCTTGAGCTCGAAGGCACGGCCGTCACAGGACTTGGCCAGGATTGCCAGGGCCTTCTTGAAGACCGGCGGTTCCGGACGCTCGCCCTCCTCGAACAACTCGTACAGGCGTTCCATCGATTGCGGCTTTCCCGAAGCCAACAGAAAGGCTTCAAGCAGCGGGGCCAGCTCGCGGGGTTCAGTCAGGTTCATTGATTAAGCTCGTTATTCGGCGCGGGCACGCACATGGATCGCCGCAAAGGGCTCATTCTGCACCAGCTCGACCAGGGATTCCTTGACCAGTTCGAGGATCGCCATGAAGGTCACGACCACGCCAAGCTTGCCCTCATCGGCGCTGAACAGCTCGACGAAAGGCACGAAACCGCCACCCTTGAGGCGTTCGAGCACATCGCTCATGCGCTCGCGGGTCGACAGTTGCTCGCGCGTGACCTGGTGGCTTTCGAACATGTCGCCACGACGCAGCACTTCGGCCATGGACATCAGCACCTCCTCCAGGGCGACATCCGGCAGCAGCTTGCGCGCGCGGGCCTCGGGAGCGTCCAGTTGCGGCACGATGATTTCGCGACCGACCCGACTCAGGCCATCGATGCCCTCGGCGGCGGTCTTGAAGCGTTCGTACTCCTGCAGCCGACGGATCAGCTCGGCCCTTGGGTCCTCTTCCTCCTCCTCGACCTCGGCCGAACGCGGCAGCAGCATGCGCGACTTGATCTCGGCGAGCATCGCCGCCATCACCAGGTACTCGGCGGCCAGTTCCAGGCGTACCGACTGCATCAGTTCGACGTAGCCCATGTACTGACGGGTGATTTCCGCTACCGGGATGTCGAGGATGTCGATGTTCTGCTTGCGGATCAGGTACAGCAGCAGGTCGAGCGGGCCTTCGAAGGCTTCGAGGAAGACTTCCAGGGCATCCGGCGGGATGTACAGGTCCACCGGCATTTCCATGACCGCCTGGCCATAGACCATGGCGAACGGCAGTTCCTGTTGCGCTCCGGCCTGGCTGTCGACCGTTTCAACGGCGGACATTCAGGCCTCGACCATGAACGGTGCCGGATCGCCACATCCCACCCGCACCACTTGCGGATCGCCGTCGGCCAGGTTGATCACGGTGGACGCCTTGAGCCCGCCGAAACCGCCGTCGATGATCAGATCGACCTGGTGCTCCAGCACTTGGCGAATTTCGTACGGATCGACCATCGGCTCGCTCTCGTCGGGCAGGATCAGGCTCACGCTCATCAGCGGTTCGCCCAGCTCGGCCAGCAGCGCCAGGGCGATCGGATGGCTGGGGATACGCAGGCCGATGGTGCGCTTTTTCGGGTGCAGCAACAGCCGCGGCACTTCCCGGGTGGCGTTCAGGATGAAGGTGTAGGGCCCCGGCGTGTGCGCCTTGAGCAGGCGGAACAGCCCGGTATCGACCTTGGCGAACAGACCGAGTTGCGACAGGTCGGCGCAGATCAATGCAAAGTTGTGCTTGTCGTCCAGCTGCCGCAGGCGCCGCACGCGTTCGACCGCGTTCTTGTCGCCGATCTGGCAACCGATCGCATAGGACGAATCGGTGGGGTAGATCACCACCCCACCCTTGCGGATGATTTCCACCGCCTGCTTGATCAGGCGCGCCTGGGGATTTTCCGGATGGATCTGGAAAAATTGACTCACGTTGTCTTCCTGTTCAGACGCGTGCGGTTGATGGCTGGTCATGTTTGAACCGACACCAGAGTGGCGGCAGATCGTCGGGAAGCGGGCGGTACTCACCGATCTCGGACCAGCCTCCAGGGCCATGAAAGTCGCTGCCGGCACTGACCAGCAACCCGAACTCGCGGGCCAGGATCGCCAGGCTGCCGACCTGTTCGGCCGGCTGATACCCGTTGACCACTTCGATTGCCTGGCCTCCCGCTTGAATATAGTCGGCAATCAGCTTGCGGCGCTTGCTGCGGGTGAAATCGTAATGCCAGGGATGGGCGAGGCTGACCCAGGCACCGGCGGCGCGCAAGATGCCCACGGTGTCCTCCAGGGACGGCCAGTGCAACTTGACGTCGCCCAGTTTGCCGGCCCCCAGCCACTTGCGAAAGGCCTCGGCGCGATCCTTGACGAACCCGGCGCGCACCAGGAAATCGGCGAAATGCGGGCGCGCCGGGGCATTGCCACTGTCACCCAACTCCTGCTGGATCGCCCGCGCGCCTTCCAGCGCGCCGGGCATGCCCTTGAGCGCCAGCTTGCGGGCGATTTCCTCGGAACGCAACCAACGGCCCTCGTGCAGGCGGGCAATCGCTTCGACCAACGGCGCCGCGGTCACATCGAAACCGTAGCCGAGCACATGAATGGTCGCCCCGCCCCAGGTGCAGGACAGCTCGACACCGTTGACCAGTTGCATACCCAGGGCCTGCGCGGCCTCGCGCGCCTCGGCCAGACCTTCGAGGGTGTCGTGGTCGGTCAGGGCCAGGACCCGCACGCCTCTCTCGTGCGCACGGGCAACCAGGGCCGCTGGCGCCAGGGCGCCGTCGGAGGCCGTGCTGTGGCAGTGCAGATCGATTTCCACGGGAACTGAATAACCTCTGGGTGGCGCTTTCGCTGACAAGTATGTTTGTTATTATGCCGCTACATCCTGCTTCTGGCTGCCACTGTGAAACAATTCATCGATTTCATCCCGCTGTTCCTGTTTTTCATCGTCTACAAAATCGAACCCCGCCTCATCGACATCGCCGGCCACAGCCTGACGGTCGGCGGCATCTACAGCGCCACGGCGGTGCTGATCGTCAGCTCGCTGGTGGTCTACGGTGCCCTCTTCATCAGCCAGCGCAAGCTGGAGAAAAGCCAATGGCTGACGCTGATCGCCTGCCTGGTGTTCGGCAGCCTGACCCTGGCCTTCCACAGCGAGACCTTCCTCAAGTGGAAGGCCCCGGTGGTCAACTGGCTGTTCGCGCTGGCCTTCGCCGGCAGTCACTTCATCGGCGACCGCCTGCTGATCAAGCGCATCATGGGTCACGCCCTGAGCCTGCCGGAGCCGATCTGGCTGCGCCTGAACCTGGCCTGGATCGTGTTCTTCGTGTTCTGCGGCGCCGCCAACCTGTTCGTCGCCTTCACCTTCCAGCAGTACTGGGTCGACTTCAAGGTGTTCGGCAGCCTGGGCATGACCCTGCTGTTCCTGGTGGGCCAGGGCATCTATCTGTCCCGCCACCTGCACGACGCCGATCCGACCACGCCAAAAACCGAGGACTGACATGCTCTACGCGATCATTGCCACAGACGTCGAGAATTCCCTGGATAAACGCCTGGCGGCACGCCCGGCGCACCTTGAGCGCCTGCAACAGCTCAGCGCCGAAGGCCGTGTGATCCTGGCCGGCCCGCACCCGGCCATCGACAGCAACGACCCGGGTGCCGCCGGTTTCACCGGCAGCCTGATCGTCGCCGAATTCGACTCCCTGGCCGCCGCCCAGGCCTGGGCCGAGGCCGATCCATTCGTTGCCGCCGGCGTCTACGGCAACGTCGTGGTCAAGCCATTCCGCCAGACCCTGCCGTAAGCCCGAACTGCGCGACGCCCGCTGGCCGGGCATCGCGCAGGCAAGCACTCATTATTCCCGCCCGCCAGCCGACAACATCCTGAATACCGATTGGAATCAGGAGTTTCCGATGCGCAAAGGTCCGTTGAGTCTGTTGTTGATCACGTTGTCGCTGGGCGCGACCGCACTGGCCGAGGAAGGCAGTGCGAACAATGCCGTACCGCTGTCTCTGAGTGCCGCGAGCCAGATCAACGATCTACAGCAACGCCTGAAGGAAAGCGAGCGCTTGCGCGAAGAGCTGGGCAAGCAGCTCGCCAGTGCCGATGCCGAACGCGAAAGCCCCCAGTTGAGCCGCTTGCGCCAGGAGAACCAACGCCTCAAGCTGCAACTCAAGGAAGCACTGGCGAACCCCACCCCTCGCCTGCTGACCGACCAACAGCAATGGTTCATCACCGGTGGCGGAGTTGCACTCCTGGCCCTGCTCTGCGGTATCTTCGTCAGTGGCGGACGCAGACAGCGTCGGCAATGGTTGAATTGAGAGCGCCCGAGGGCGATCTGTTATCGAGAATTTCATGAGCGACCTGTTACTGATTGACGATGACCAGGAACTGTGCGAACTGCTGGGCAGTTGGCTGGGCCAGGAAGGTTTCCAGGTGCGCGCCTGCCACGACGGGCTGAGCGCCCGCCGGGCCCTGGCCGACAGCTCCCCGGCGGCGGTGGTGCTGGACGTGATGTTGCCCGACGGCAGTGGCCTGGAACTGCTCAAGCAGTTGCGCAGCGACCATCCGGAACTGCCGGTGGTGATGCTGTCGGCCAGGGGCGAGCCGCTGGACCGCATCCTCGGCCTGGAGCTGGGCGCCGACGACTACCTGGCCAAGCCCTGTGACCCACGGGAACTGACCGCCCGCCTGCGCGCCGTGCTGCGCCGCAGCCATCCGACCGCGACGCCGAGCCAACTGGAGCTGGGCGACCTGTGTTTCAGCCCGGTACGTGGCGTGGTCACCATCGACCAGCAGGACTTCACCCTCACCGTCTCCGAAAGCCGCCTGCTCGAAGCGTTGCTGAAACAGCCGGGCGAGCCACTGGACAAGCAGGAACTGGCGCAGATCGCCCTAGGTCGCAAGCTGACCCTCTACGATCGCAGCCTGGACATGCATGTCAGCAACCTGCGCAAGAAGATCGGCCCGCATCCGGATGGCAGGCCGCGGATCGTGGCGTTGCGTAGTCGCGGGTACTACTACGCGCCCTGATGCGATGGCGGCCATCCCCCACCAGCGTCAACTCCCCGGCAAAGCGTCTTTACCCAAGCTTTACCCTCCGCTGACCGCCGCTGACCTTGATCTCCTTAATCTGTACTCACCCGGACCGACCGGAACCGAGACAAGGAGAAACACCATGCGCAAGACCCTTATCGCCCTGATGTTCGCTGCCGCCCTGCCCACCGTTGCCATGGCCATGCCCGAAGACGGTGGCCCACTGGGCGGCCCTGGTGGCCCTCATGGCGGCGAGCATCACTGGAAAGCCCCTTACGGCCAACTGGACCTGAACCGCGAACAGCGTCATGCCATCGGCAGGCTGATGGGCGAACAGATGCACGCCCGCAAGGAACTCACCGAGAAATACCTGGCCAAGCTCTCGCCAGCCGATCAGACGGCCTTCCAGGGCGAGCTGGACGCCGCCCGCCAGAAAACCGACGGGGAAATCCGCGCCCTGCTCAGGCCTGACCAGCAGAAGACCTTCGACGAGATCCAGAAAAAACGTGCTGAACGCCGCGCCGAATGGGCCGAATTCAAGGCCTGGAAAGCACAGCACGCGCAAAAGGCGCAATAATCCGCTGTACAGAGGCCCGTACGGTCGATGCGTCTACTCGACGTCGAGTAGACGCATCGACCACACAGCCCACGCGCCCGACGGCCAGCGCCGTCGGGCTTTCCCTGTTTCCACCGGATCGATTCGAGGATTTGCTGTGCGATCACTGTTCTGGCGCATCCTGGCCAGCTTCTGGCTGGCCATTGCCCTTGTCGCGGGGTTGTCGATTCTGCTCGGGCACATGCTCAACCAGGATGCCTGGATTCTCAGTCGCCACCCGGGCCTGGCGACCTTGGCCGAGGATTGGACGCAGACCTACGAGGAACAGGGCGAGGACGCCGCCCAGGACATCCTCGAACAGCGCAAGAAGCAGTACCACATCGACGTGCAGGTGCTCAACGAAAGCGGCGACCCGGTGGTGCGCGGCACCTTCCCGCGCCGTGCGGCCGCCCTGGAGGCCCGCCAGCACAACGATGATCGACGCCTGCCCTGGCGCCGGCTGACCGTGGAGTACACCAGCCCGAAAAGCGGTGACACCTATCTGTTGATCTACCGCATTCCCCACCCGGAACTGGATGCCTGGCACCGCGGCAGCCTGCTCTGGCCACTGAGCGCCCTGGGTATTGCCCTGGTGGTGCTGACCCTGTTCAGCCTGCTGGTGACCCTGTCGATCACCCGCCCGCTCAGCCGCCTGCGCGGCGCGGTGCATGACCTGGGCCAGACCACCTATCAACAGAACAGCCTGGCCAAGCTGGCCTCGCGACGCGACGAGTTCGGCGTACTGGCCAAGGACTTCAACCTGATGGGCGCGCGCCTGCAGAGCCTGATTGGCAGCCAGCGGCAGTTGCTGCGTGATGTCTCCCACGAACTGCGCTCTCCGCTGGCGCGCCTGAAGATCGCCCTGGCCCTGGCGGAGCGCTCATCGCCCGAAGAGCGTGAGCGCCTGTGGCCGCGCCTGACCCGCGAATGCGACCGACTGGAAGCGCTGATCAGTGAAATCCTCGTCCTGGCCCGGGTCGATGCCGATCAGGCCAGCGCCGAACAGGTCGACCTCAATCAACTGCTGCAGGAACTGCAAAGGGAAACCCTGCTCGGCTACCCGCGGCAGCGGGTACAGCTCGATGTCGAGCAGTCGCTGGGCCTGCGTGGCTGGCCGACCATGATCGAACGGGCGGTGGACAACCTGCTGCGCAATGCCCAGCGTTTCAATCCCGAGGATCAGGCCATCGAGGTTGTGGCCCGACGCCAGGGCGAGCGGATCGAAATCAGCGTGCGCGACCATGGTCCCGGCGTCGAGGCCGAGCACCTGGCGCAGTTGGGTGAGCCGTTCTTCCGTGCCCCGGGCCAGAGTGCCGCGGGTCACGGCCTGGGCCTGGCGATTGCCCGGCGGGCGGCGGAGCGCCATGGCGGCAGCCTGACGTTGGCCAATCACGCGCAGGGCGGTTTTATCGCCACATTGGACCTGCCGCTGGAGCCGGAAGCCGCAACCGCCTGAGGCGAAGGCAAGGGGGATTTGCGGTGTTTTCGCGGGCCCGTTCGCGGGCAAGCCCGGCTCCTGCAGGGCGGGTTTGTTCGCGGACGGGCCTGAGTGTTTCAGGCCGACCAGGCGCTGACGAATTGCGCCACGTCAACCCTGGGCGCGGCCCGCAGCTCGTTCTGCGGCGTGCCCAGGTAGAGGAACGCGATCACTTCCTCGTCGTCGCCCAGGCCCAGGCCCTTGGCTACATGCCGCGAGTAGGACAACTCGCCGGTACGCCAGACCGCGCCGATGCCCTGGGCGTGCGCGGCCAGCAGGATGCCATGCGCCGCACAGCCGGCGGCCAGCAGTTGCTCGGACTTCGGCACCTTGAAGTGCTCCTGCAGGCGCGCGACCACGACCACCACCAGCGGCGCGCGCATCGGCATCGCATGGGCCTTGTCCAGCGCCGCCTGGGTCACCTCGCCACCCTTTTCCCGCACGGCTTCGGCCAGCAGTTGCCCCAACTGCTCACGTGCCGCCCCTTCCACCGTCAGGAAGCGCCATGGCTGCAACTGGCCGTGGTCCGGGGCACGCATGGCCGCCTGGAACAGCACTTCGCGCTGGGCCGCAGTCGGTGCCGGGTCCAGCAGGCGCGGGGCGGAAACACGGTTGAGCAAATTGTCGAGAGCCTCCATGGGCTACCTCCTGAGAAAAAATGTGCGGCTATTCTAGCCATATCGGCCCGGCCCCTGGCGGTTTACATGGACAGGTCCGCAGGTAGAATGACCGCCTTTCCCTGCCCAGAGCTCATTTCATGGCGTTGCCGACCCTGCGCATCATCGGTTTCATCATCGGCATATTCCTGATCACCCTCGCTATCAGCATGGTCGTGCCCATGCTGACGCTGGTGATTTTCGACCGCACCGGCGACCTGCCCTCGTTCCTCTGGGCCAGCACCATCACCTTCGTCGCCGGCCTGGCCATGGTGATCCCGGGGCGCCCGGAACAGGTGCATCTGCGCCCCCGGGACATGTACCTGCTCACGGTATCAAGCTGGGTGGTGGTGTGCATCTTTGCCGCCCTGCCGTTCCTGTTGACCCTGCACACCAGCGTACCCGACGCCTTCTTCGAAAGCATGTCGGGCATCACCGCCACCGGCTCGACGGTGCTCAGCGGCCTGGACGACATGTCCCCGGGCATCCTGATCTGGCGCTCGCTGCTGCACTGGCTGGGCGGCATCGGCTTCATCGGCATGGCGGTGGCGATCCTGCCGCTGTTGCGTATCGGCGGCATGCGCCTGTTCCAGACCGAGTCCTCGGACCGCTCGCAGAAGGTCATGCCACGCTCGCACATGGTGGCCCGGCTGATCGTCACCGCCTATGTCGGCATCACCATCCTCGGCACCCTGGCCTTCTGGTGGGCCGGCATGAGCCTGTTCGATGCGATCAACCACTCGATGTCGGCGATCTCCACCGGCGGTTTCTCGACCTCCGACCAGTCCCTGGCCAAATGGCACCAGCCGGCGGTGCACTGGGTCGCGGTGGTGGTGATGATCCTCGGCAGCCTGCCGTTCACCCTGTATGTCGCGACTCTGCGCGGCCAGCGCAAGGCCCTGATCAAGGACCAGCAGGTACAGGGCTTGCTGGGGCTGCTGCTGGTGACCTGGCTGGTACTCGGCACCTGGTACTGGTGGACCACCGACCTGCACTGGCTCGACGCCCTGCGCCACGTGGCCCTGAACGTGACCTCGGTGGTCACCACCACCGGCTTCGCCCTCGGCGACTACAGCCTGTGGGGCAACTTCTCGCTGATGCTGTTCTTCTACCTGGGCTTCATCGGCGGCTGCTCGGGCTCGACCGCGGGCGGGATCAAGATCTTCCGCTTCCAGGTCGCCTACATCCTGCTCAAGGCCAACCTCAACCAACTGATCCACCCACGGGCGGTGATCAAGCAGAAGTACAACGGTCACCGCCTCGACGAGGAAATCGTCCGCTCGATCCTGACCTTTTCCTTCTTCTTCGCCATCACCATCTGCGCCATCGCCCTGGCCCTGTCGCTGATCGGCCTGGACTGGATGACCGCGCTGACCGGTGCCGCCAGCACCGTATCCGGGGTCGGTCCGGGCCTGGGCGAGGTGATCGGACCGTCAGGCAACTTCTCCAGCCTGCCCGACGGCGCCAAGTGGATCCTCTCCGTGGGCATGCTGCTGGGCCGCCTGGAGATCATCACAGTGTTCGTGCTGTGTATTCCGGCGTTCTGGCGTCACTGATCGGCGCCACCTGCCCCTGCAACCGCGCCCGGTATTCACCGGGCGTCACCTCGAACCAGCGGCGGAAGGCGCGGAAGAAATTGCTCGGGTCGGCAAACCCCAGCAGGTAGGCGATTTCCAGCAGGGTCATGCGCGGCTGCGCCAGGTACTGCTCGGCCAGCTCGCGGCGGGTATCGTCGAGCAGGGTCTGGAAACTCGTGCCCTCCTCCTGCAAACGCCGCTGCAGGGTGCGCTGGGACAGGTGCAGGGTCTGGGCGACGATCTCGCGCTTGGGCTCGCCCTGGGGCAGCAGCCGGCACAGCACCTGCCGCGCGCTGTGGGTCACGCGGCTCCCGGAGAACCGCGCCAGGTACTCGCCAGCGAAGCGATCGTGCAACAACGCCATGGCTTCGTTGGCCGTCGGCAGCGGCGCCTCCATGTCGGTCTTTTCGAAAATCAGCGCGTCATAGGGCGCATCGAACACCAGCGGCGCGTGAAACGCCTGCCTGTAGGGGTTGATATCCTCCGGCTGCGAGCCCTGCAGCAACACCTTGCGTGGCTGCAGGTTACGCCCGGTCAGCCAACTGCATAACGACAGCGCACAGGCCAGCGAGGCCTCGGCGCTCTGCCGGGTCGGTGGCAGATGGTCGCCGTGGACGGTCAGGATCAGCGCATAACCTTCAGGCAGCAGGCGAAAACTCAGGTCTGCGCTCTCGGCAATGATTCGCTGGTAGCGCACCAGACGCATGAACCCTTCGGCCAGGGTCCGACTGGACATCAGCGCATAGCCGGCCACATGGAAGGACGCCGGGCGTACCACCTTGCCCATGTTCAGGCCGATCGCCGGATTGCCGGAAAGCTCCACCGCCCGCTGCCAGAGGCGCGTCATCGAGTCCTGGGGGAAGCGTGCATCGGGGTCGTCCAGTGCAGCGTAATCGAGCCCCAACTGCTGGAAGAGCACACGGCAATCCAGACCGTCCATTTCCAGCGCCTTGACAATCCCCATCGCCCAGCTTGCAGAAGTGGTTCTCTCGCTCATGGTCTGTTCTTTACAGGGTATGCCGCACACGATGACTAATGGTCTAAGGATACTAAAGTGGCGCCTATTGTCACTGGTCGCCGCCGCTACTGAAATCTAGACTGAACCAAGCTCCCCGAGGAGCGACCCAACGCCGCCAATAAGAAGTACGGAGAGTACTCAATGGAAAACGTCCGGAAATTCAACAGCTTCAGTGAGTTTTACCCGTACTACCTGAACGAGCACGCCGACAGCACCTGTCGCCGCCTGCATTTCGTCGGGACCACGCTGGTGATCTTCATTCTCGCGCTGATCATCGGTCGCGGAGCCTGGGGACTGCTGCCCCTGCTGCCACTGGCCGGCTACGGCTTCGCCTGGGTCGGGCACTTTTTCTTCGAGAAGAATCGCCCGGCAACCTTTCAGCATCCTTTCTACAGCCTGCTGGGCGATTTCGTCATGTACCGGGACATGCTGCTCGGACGGGTTCCCTTCTAGGAAAAAAGGGGGCGGGATTCAGCCGGGTTGGGTGACCTTGCGCAGGTCCAGCTTGAGCTGGGCCTCTTTCGCCTGGGCATCGGCCAGCCGATACAACTCGATAGTGCCGTCCCAGTGCTCGATCAGCGCCGTGCAGGATTCGACCCAGTCACCGCAGTTCAGGTACTCCACTTCGCCGACCTGACGGATTTCGGCATGGTGGATATGCCCGCAGATCACGCCATCGAGTCCACGCTTCACGCATTCGTGAGCGATGGCCTCTTCGAAGTCGCTGATGAAATTCACCGCAGTCTTGACCTTGTGCTTCAGATACGCCGACAGCGACCAGTAGCCATAACCGTAGCGGGCCCGCCAATGGTTCAGCCAGCGGTTGAGGGTCAGGGTGAACTCATAGGCCGAATCGCCGAGAAACGCCAGCCAGCGGTGGTAACGGGTGATCACGTCGAACTGGTCGCCGTGGATCACCAGCAGCTTGCGGCCGTCGGCGGTCACGTGCACGGCTTCGTCCACCAGTTGGATATTGCCGAGGATCAGCTTCGAGTAGCGGCGCAGGAATTCGTCGTGGTTGCCGGTGACATAGACCACCTCGGTACCACGTTTGCTCATGGTCAGCAGGCGGCGGATCACGTTGGTGTGCGCCTGGGGCCAGTACATACCGCCACGCATCTTCCAGCCGTCGATGATATCGCCGACCAGGTAGATACGGTCGGCGTGATAGCCCTTGAGAAACTGCGACAGATGCTCGGCCTGGCAATCGCGGGTGCCGAGGTGCACATCGGAAATCCACAGGGTTCGCACACGCTGCTTGCGACTGGGTTTGGCGAGCTCCGCACGGGTCATGGGCATTCTCCGGATTTTTCCTGAGCTTGCACCGGGGCAGTGAACTGACCATGACAGAAAAACGACAGTCCTGTGACAGCCGCCGAAGCGGCCCAACCGGTGTAGACTGGAAATCTGCCGAGGAGACCGCCATGGGCCCGTTCCTGACCCTGCGCCAATACAGCGAAGAACTGATCGTCCACAGCCATGCCCATGCCCAATTGGTGTTCGGCCTGTCCGGTCGGCTCGACTTCGAAATCGAGGGCCGCGGCAGCCGGGTGGTGCAGCAGAGCGTCGCGGTGGTGCCCTACGATGCCCATCACACCTGCGGCAGCCCGGACGGCAGTCGCTGCCTGGTGCTCGACGTGCCGGACGAACACTGGCTGGTACAGTCGCTGGGAGACCACGCCGACGCCAGCCGCCGCCTGATCGACCGGGCCGGCTCGTTGGCGCTCAATGCCAGCCAGGGCCGCCTGGTCGACTGGCTGGCCAACAGCCCGGTGCAGGACCCGCTGATCGCCCGCCAGGGCGCAGTGCTGCTGTTGGCCAGCCTGAACACACCGGCGGCGGCGATCGCCGACAAACACCTGCCCCTGGCGGCCCTCGACGCCCATATCGATCGTTATGCCGCGCGCCCGCTGGAAGTCGCCGATCTGGCACGCATCGCCGGCCTGTCCAACGCCCGGCTGCATGCCCGGTTCATGGCCGAATGCGGGCAGACACCGATGGAGTACATTCGCACCCGTCGGCTACGGCTCGCCCTCGGCCTGTTGCGCGAGTCCGCGCTGCCAGTCGGCGAGATCGCCGTGCGGGTCGGCTACAGCTCCCAGAGCGCCTTCTGCGCCGCCATCCTGCGCGAGTTCGGTGCTTCGCCGACCGCCTTGCGTCGCGAGCCTGGCGACAACTGACGCGAGTCCCGCGACAGACAGCGATACGCCTTGCGCCCTAGACTGCCTGCTCGTGCATAACCGCTTCCAAGGATCAACATGACGCCCCGCTCCGCCCTCGGCGCCTTGCACATCGGTGCATTGATGTTCGGCCTGACCGGCGTGTTCGGCAAACTCGCCGTCGCCGCTCCCGCCATCATCGTCTTCGGACGCGCAAGCTTTGCCGTGCTCGCCCTCGTGGTGTTCGCCAGTCTCTCGCGCAATAACCGCTGGCAGCGCCTGCAGGCGCGGGACTGGCGCCGCCTGCTGGGCAGCGGCCTGTTGCTGGCCGGACACTGGGTCAGTTTCTTCCTCGCGGTGAAGGTCGGCGGTGTTGCCGTCGCCACCCTGGGGTTTGCCAGTTTTCCGGCATTCACCGTGATCCTCGAAGGGGTGATTTTCCGCGAACGCATCCGCCTGAATGAGATGCTCCTGGTGCTGCTGGTCAGTATCGGCCTGGTGCTGGTCACTCCCGAATTCGACCTCGCCAGCCAGGCCACCACCGGTTTGCTCTGGGCCGTGCTGTCCGGGCTGCTGTTCTCGCTGCTGTCGCTGAACAACCGGGCCGGTTCCGGTCGAATCAGCGCGGTTCAGGCGGCGTTGTGCCAGAACCTGGTGGTCGCGGCGTGCCTGCTGCCCTGGGCCGGCCCCGGCCTTGGCGAGGTTCGCGCACTGGACTGGCTGTGGCTGGCGCTGCTCGGGGTGTTCTGTACGGCGGTCGCGCATAGCCTGTTCGTGGCCAGCCTGGCGGTGATCAAGGCCCGCACCGCCGCCGTGGTCTTCGCCATGGAACCGGTCTACGGGATCATCGCCGCCTGGCTGCTGTTCGGTGAAAGTCCCAGTGCGCGCATGCTGCTCGGCGGAGTATTGATCATCGTCGCAATCGTGCTGTCGAGCCTGCTGAGCGGCGCGCCCCGTCGAAAGAACCTGGAAGTTGCAGCCGCCCCGTGATTTTCGGTGGCTGTCCTATACTTGCAGCATCCGCAACAGCCAGCCGTCGTTCCCCGGATAGCAGGGCTGCTCGGCGACAGCGGCAGTGATCCAGCAGTAGCTCGATGCCAGTTGCCCTCCAACTCAAACTGTGGAGGGTTCATCCATGGAATTCATCAGTCTCCTGATTCAACTGGTCAGCGGTGCAGTGGGTGGCAATATCGCCGGCGCCGCCACCGACAAGTACAGCCTCGGTCCCTGGTTCAATTCACTGGCAGGCGGCATCGGTGGGGTGGTGCTCAGCCAGGTGCTGGCGGTGATCACCAACGGCAGTTTCGGCGGGGACGTCGGCAACCTCGACCTGACTTCGATTGCCAGCGGTATCGCCAGCGGGGGGGTCGGCGGTGCGATACTGAGCCTGGTAGCGGGCTTCATCAAGGCCAGGCTCACCCGTTCCGAGTGACCCCGCCCGGCATGACGTCGTTGCCAGTCGAGCGATGACAATGACGTCAGTGCCTCTCAACGAGCCTCGTTATGGCCCAGGTCACGTTCCGGATCGATCTGGTCACGTACCCGTTGCTTGAGCACCTTGGCCTCGGGAAAACCGCCGTCGGCCTTGCGCTCCCAGATCTGCACGGCATTGCAGGTGATGCGGAACACTCCGCCTGTGCCGGGCTCCAGGGACACCTTGCCCAGATCGTCGGAGAAGGTGCTCAGCAGCTCCTGGGCCAGCCAGGCGGCCCGTAACAGCCATTGGCACTGGGTGCAGTAGGTGATGACGATTTCCGGTTTGACGGTGCTCATGATCGGCCCCCTAGCGGATACTGGCCAGCAGGGTGCGCGCCGTCTGCTTCAACGGTTCGTCACCCTCCCTGAGCAGTTCGTGCAGCAACTGGCTGGCGTGATCGAGGTCGCCGACATTGATGAAGGTCTGCGCCTGCTCCAGTTTGCTGGCCGAGGCCTGCTCACGCTCCAGGCTGTCGAAATCCACTTCCAGCGGCTCGATATCCAGGGGCTGCTCATCACTCATGAAACTGTCGAGAAACTCGTCGTCCAGGCTATCGCCGTCCAGCGACAGGCTCAGTTCGTCTGCCAGCGGCCGCTCGGGTGCCGGCTCGGCGAAATCGCTGAGAAACTGCTCGTCGGGCATCTCGAACACCTGCGGCAGCTCGTTGAGGTTGCTGGCGAACTGCGGATCGACGCCGGACAGCGCCGAGGGTTCTTCGTGGGCCTTGCCTCGTTGCGACAGGGTGTTGTCGAACGGGCTGACCAGATCCCAGTCCGAATCCATCGACAGGTCGTCGAGGTTGAGCTGGAACTCGTCTTCCCGTGGTGCCGGCTCAGGCTCGGATTTGGCCTCGGGCTCCTTTTCCAGCCAGTCGGCGGCGAGCACCGGGGCGGCCAGCGTCGCAGCGCCAGCCACGGCGGCAGGAGCAACGACCGCTGCCATGGCTGGTGTGGGCGCGGGTACGGTTGCCACCGGAGCGGCTGACGCCGCCACGTGCAGTTTCGGATGCTTGGCGCGCAGGTCGCGCAGGGTCGACTCGCTGAAACCGGTGTCCAGCAGATGCCGTTCTTCAACCGTGTAGGCATCGTTGTCACCCTGCTGGGCCAGCACATCCAGCAGGCGCAGGCGCAAATCGGTGCGCTGTGGTTCCTTGAGTATGGCCTCGCGCAGAATGCCCGCCGCCTCCTTGAAGCGCCCGTAAGCGATGTAGATGCTCACGCCCTCCAGGGCATCCGGCACTTCACTGGTTTCGCGCCGCGCCACCGCTGCCAGCGGCTCGTTGTGCTCCGCCGGAGCACTGGCGGTGGCGGCGGGCAGCACACGGGTGAACATCGGCGCATCCTGGGGCAGCGGCGCGGGGTCGACCGGCAATGGTGTCGGACGGCGCCGGCGACGCACCACCAGGGCGGCCGCCAGCAACAGGAGCAGCACCGCCAGAGCGGCCAGGAGCAAGAGGTTCAGGCCGCCGGACCTTTCGGCGACCACCGGAGCCGGCGCGACAGGAGGCGCAACCGGCGCTGGCGCAACCACGGAGGCCGCCGGCCTGGCCTCGAGCTCCGCCAACTGCGCTTGCAGTTCGCCCAGCTGTTTCCGATCATTGGCGATCTGCTCGTCCTGGGTCTTCAGGCGGGCCTGCAGTTCCTCGATGGTTTTTTGCAGCTGCTGGTTTTCCAGTGTCGCGGCGGCAAGTCGTTCAGCGTTCTGCGCCGCTTCGCTCAGCGCCGCCGCAGGCGCCGCGGCCGTCGCAGCCGTGCTGCCTGGCACCACGGCAACATCCGGCAGCAGCAGGCTCTGGCCGACAGCCAGTCGCTCGCTGCCCGGGTTGAGCGCACGAATGCCCTGGGACAATTCATTGACACTGGCCTTGCTGCCCGCCTCGTTCAAGCGCTTGGCGATGCTCCAGAGGCTGTCGCCCCTGGCCACGGTGTAGCGCTTGCCCTGGGTCGCCGGCGGCGGGGCCACATCGGCGACAGGCGCCGACTGTTGCACGGCGCTGGTACGCAGTGGCGGGCTGTAGGTGCCGCTGCCCGGAGGATCGAGCAGCACCGTGTATTCGCGCAGCAGGCGACCGTTGGGCCGGTTGACCTGGATCAGGAAGTTCAGGAAGGGCTCGCTGACCGGCTTGCTCGACTGCACCCGAATGAAGCTGCGGTTGCCCTGCAGAACCGGCGTGAAACGCAGGTCGTTGAGGAAGAACAGGCGCTCGACGCCGGCCCGGGAGAACTCCTCGGGCGTCGCCAGACTGATCGACAGCTCGCCTTCGCTCAGGTCTCCGGGATCGATCAGGGCAATTTCCGCATCGAGCGGCTGGCTGAGCGCCGAATGCAGGGTGATGTCACCCAACCCCATGGCCGAAGCCAGCGCCGGGTGCAGCAGTGACAGTGCCACCACGGCCATCCAGCGCCGTCGGAACAGGGGCTTTTCAGTGGAACACCGCGACACGGACTGCAAACTCTCGAGCATGAGTATCCCTTAAAGGCCCGACATCACCCCGTGGCCAACGGGGTACGAATGCCAACACAATACACAGAACCAGTAAATCTTATAGTCTGCCGGCCAGGGATTCTCCAAATCCGGCAGAGCGGGAATGCCTCAGGATTTTTCCAGGTTCGCCAGGATCCGGCTGTGAACCCGCATGCTGATGCGCAGGTCCTCTTCGTCGACGCCCTCGAACAGTTCATGGCGCAAGGCGGTGGCAATGGTTTCGATCTGCTCGATCAACGGCCGTGCCGGCGCGCACAGCACGATCTTCTTGGCCCGGCGGTCCTCGACCACCGAGTGACGCTGGACCAGCCCCTGGGTTTCCAGGCTGTCGAGCAGGCGGGCCAGGGTCGGGCCTTCCACTCCGACGCTCTGGGCCAGCTCACGCTGGGTCGGCGCCTCGGAAAAACGCGCCAGGTGCAGCAACACCAGCCAACGGGCCTGGGACAGTCCCAGGCCGGCCAGGCGGCGATCCAGTTCGGCACGCCAGCCACGGGACATTTGCGCCAGTTGCATGCCAAAACGGTGTTCATCGGTTAACGACATAGGAAACTCATGGTCAGACTTGAAAATAGATAAAACTAATTATTAGTCAGCTAAGCATGGAGCCTGGCTGGAGGCAAGGCCTGAGCCGTCTGCAAACATGACTTGTCGCAAATAACCCAGAGATAGGCCGGGAATCCTGCATTTCCCTCTCCTCATAGTTCGAATTCGGCTTGCAGGGCGGCTCGCACGCAATACAGGACCCCCTCGGGTACACGTCCGGCGAACAGTTCGGCAACCTCGCTCACGGCAGGCAGTTGGCCCTCGCCGTCGAGGAAGGTGTCCTGGATTTCCCCCAGCAGGTCCTCGGGCAAGTCCAGGGCCTGCTCCAGCGACAACTGCTGGCGGCCAATGGCTTCGGCCAGCAGCGTGTAGACGTTCTTCTCCGAGCATTGCAACTGGCCGGCGATCTGCAGCGGGGTCATGCCGGCACGCGCCAGGCTGATCAGCTCGTGACGGATATCGACCACCGCCCTGGGCGTCTCGGCCTCGCCGGCCAGCACCTCGAGGAACGCCTCGCCATAACGCTCCAGCTTGCGCGCACCGACGCCGCTGACCCGGGCCATCTCGGCCATGCTGGTCGGCTGGCTGCGCAACATTTCCAGCAGCGTCGAGTCGGGGAAGATGACATACGGCGGCACGGCATGTTCCTGGGCCAGCTTGCGGCGCAGGGCGCGCAGGGCTTCCCACTGCTCGCGCTCCTCGCCCCGCACCAGTTGGCTGGCCGGGCTGGCGGAAACGCTCTTGGCCGCGACCTGCGGCTTGAGGTCGCGGCGCAGCTCCAGTGTGACCTCACCGCGCAGCAGCGGCCGACAGCTGTCGCTCAGGCGCAGGCCGCCATAGCCTTCGATGTCGATATCGGCGAGGCCGCGCGCCACCAACTGCCGGAACAGCGAGCGCCACTCGCCCTCGCTGAGTGCCTTGCCGACGCCGAACACCGCCAGGTGCTGATGACCGAAGCTGCGGACCTTGTCGTTCTCCTTGCCCAGCAGCACATCCACCAGGTGACCGACACCATAGCGCTGGCCGGTGCGATAGATCGCCGACAACGCCTGGCGCGCCGGCTCGGTGGCGTCCCAGGTCTGGACTCCGTCGACGCAGTTGTCGCAGTGGCCGCAGGGTTGCGGCAGGTCCTCATCGAAATAGGCCAACAGCGTCTGGCGGCGGCAACGGGTCTCTTCGCACAGCGCCAGCATGGCGTCGAGCTTGTGATGCTCCAGACGCTTGTGGCGCTCGTCGCCTTCGGAGTTCTGCAGCATCTGCTTGAGCATCACCACATCCTGCAGGCCGTAGGCCATCCAGGCGTCCGCCGGCAAGCCGTCACGACCGGCCCGGCCGGTCTCCTGATAGTAGGCCTCCACGGACTTGGGCAGGTCGAGGTGGGCGACATAACGCACGTTGGACTTGTCGATACCCATGCCGAAGGCGATGGTCGCGACCATGATCAGGCCTTCCTCGTTGAGGAAGCGCTTCTGGTTCTCCGCACGGGTTTCGGCGGGCAGCCCGGCGTGGTACGGCAACGCCGGGAACCCCTGCTCGCAAAGCAGCGCGGCGACTTCGTCGACCTTCTTGCGCGACAGGCAGTAGACGATCCCGGAGTCGGCCCGGCGCTGCGAAAGGAACGCCAGCAACTGCTTGCGTGGCTGCTCCTTGGGCACGATGCGGTAGAAGATGTTCGGCCGGTCGAAGCTGGAGAGAAACCGTTCGGCATTCTCCAGGTGCAGGCGGTTGACGATCTCCTCGCGGGTACGCTTGTCGGCGGTGGCGGTCAGGGCGATGCGCGGCACGTTGGGGAACATCTCGGCCAACTGGCCCAGTTGCAGGTATTCCGGACGGAAGTCGTGGCCCCATTGCGACACGCAGTGGGCTTCGTCGATGGCGAACAGGGCGATGTCGAGGTTCTGCAGGAACGCCAGCATGCGCGGCTGCACCAGGCGCTCGGGCGCCAGATAGAGCATTTTCACCTCGCCGCGACGAATCCGCGCGGCCAGTTCGCGCTGCTGCTCGGCGCTCAGCGTCGAGTTCAGCGCCGCCGCCGCCACGCCGAGTTCCTCCAGCGTCGCGACCTGGTCGTCCATCAGCGCGATCAACGGCGATACCACCACCGCCAGGCCCTCGCGCAGCAGCGCCGGCACCTGGTAGCACAGCGATTTGCCGCCACCGGTCGGCATCAGCACCAGGGCGTCGCCGCCATTGGCCACGCGCTCAATAATGGCACCCTGGCGACCGCGGAAGCTGTCGTAACCGAAGATGTCCTTGAGGACGCGTTGAGCCTGTTCGAGCATAGCCACTCCAAAAATCACCGAAACGCCCCTGCAAAGGCTGGTCGAAAAGCCGCTGTCCTGACGAAAAAAACCGTAAGCGGGCATTTCTCCAGCCCTCGCGACCCGCAACGGGGCATCACAAAACGCGGCAGTATACCCGAGCGTTATCCGGCAGAGGGCCCTGCCGGTCGATCAACGACTATCCTTAATGAGGAGCGAAACCGCGCAAATCTATGTGTTTGCTGGCCTGCGAGCTCAAGAACGCCTAGAATTCAACATCGTTTATTCCCAAGGTAGCCCCCTCATGTCCTTCGCTGAGCAACTCACCCGCCTGCAAGCCTTCCTCGACGCCGACGAGCTGCACGAAGAAGCGCTGGACTACGTGGCCGCACACGGCTACCTGACTGCGCTGTCGATCTGCTCGGAGGTGGTCCCCGATCGCGAATGGATCGACGCGCTGTTCGCCGAAGAGCCGCGCTACAAGGACGCCGCCCAGCGCGAGGAAATCGAAGCCACGCTGATCCAGCTCAAGGCCCACATCTCCCGCCAGTTGGCCTCCGACGAGGAGTTCGAACTGCCGTGCGACCTCGACCTGGGCGACGACCCGGACGATTCCGAACTGCGCGGCTGGTGCATCGGTTTCATGGAAGGGGTGTTCCTGCGCGAGGAAGCCTGGTTCGAAACCGCCGAGGAAGAAGTCAGCGAAATGCTCCTGCCGATCATGGTCGGTTCGGGCCTGTTCGACGAACAGCCGGAATTCGCCGACATCGCCGCCGATGCCAACCTGATGGACGACATGATCGTGCAGATCCCGGAAGCGCTGACCGCACTCTATCTGCTGTGCAACGCGCCCGACGAGAAGCCGGCGATCCTCAAGCCGCGCCACCACTGAGTCACGGCCTGTGGCGATGCGCCCCACGGGCAATCGCTCGCCGCTCCTGCGCTATGCGCTGCTGGCCATCGGCTGGCTGAGCGTGGCGCTGGGCGTGCTCGGGATCTTCCTGCCGGTCCTGCCAACCACCCCGTTCCTGCTGCTCGCCACCGCCTGCTTCGCCCGTAGCTCCCCCCGTTTCTACCGCTGGCTGGTGGAACACCCGCGCCTGGGACCGTGGATCCGCGATTACCTGGACGGTAACGGCATCCCGCTCAAGGGCAAGGTCTACGCCATTGGCCTGATGTGGCTGAGCATCGGTTTTTCCTGCTACCTGGTGCCGCTGTTCTGGGCGCGCCTGTTCATGCTGACCAGTGCGGTGCTGGTCAGTGTCTATATCCTGCGGCAGAAGACCCTGGAACCACGGCGCTAACCCAGGCGCTCAATCGCCGTGGTTACGCTGGTAGGTATCGCGCCCCATGGCCTGGATCTGTCCCTCGATCAACGCTTCGAAGGGCTTGAGCAGCGCGTCGAACGACACCGGCCGCTCCAGGGTTTCCAGCGCCCGGGCAATCGCTTCCACCGTCGACAGGGCCCCCGGCCCAGGTGCCTTGCGCAGGCGATAGCGCGATAGCGCACCCGGTTCCAGGCTGACCCGCGGCAAACCGGCCAGCAACGGGTTGAGGTACAACAACTTGCGCGCCTTGCGCCAGGTGCCGTCGGGAACCACCAGCAACAGTGGTCGCTCGTCTGTCTCGGCCGCATAAGACTGAAGCAACTGCGCATCGTCCGCTGGGAACAACAGCCGGGCCCGGTAGCCGGGCTGCTCGAGCAACGCCGGCAGGTCATCGAATACCTCACCCACGCGCAGCTCGGCATTGCTCAGGCCGAGGGTCGCCAACCGTGCGGTATTCAAGGCGTGGCCGACTTCGCTCGGGTGCTGCAACACCAGCACGCGGGTACGGCTGTCGAGCTGCGGGATCAGCGCGCAAAGGCAGTGGCTCTGGGGACGCTGGCAGCGTTCACAACAGGCTCTGGACATCTGGGTCGCTCCGGTCAGGGCTGGTTGAGCTGCGCCTTGAGCAGGTCGCGGAAAGTCTGGATCAACGGCTCGCGGCTACGGCCACGGCGCAGGATCATCGAAAAGGGCGCCTGATAGCCGAAGGTCGCCGGCAGCAGCACACGCAGGTCGCCCTTGTCTGCCCACGGCTGGGCATAGTGCTCCGGCAGGTAGCCGATGTAGGCACCGGACAGCACCAGGATCAGTTGCGCCTCCATGCTCTCCACGGTCGCCGCGCTGTGCTTGAAGCCATGCCGGGCCAGCTCCGCCTGGCTCCAGTAGCCACGCCCGACCATGCGCTGCTGGGTGATGACCTGCTCGGGAATGCGCCGCTCGTGGTACAGCGGGTGGCGGTTGCTGCAATACAGCCAGTGTTGCTCGCGATACAACGGTTGGTAGACCAGCCCGCTCATGCGCGTGGAAAAAGCCCCGATGGCCAGGTCCAGGCGATTGTCCTGCACACCGAGCTGCAACTCGTAGGGGCTCAGCACCGACAGGTGCAGGTGCACGCCGGGATGTTCCTGGCTGTAGGCGCCGATGGCTTCTGCCAGGGGCAAGGCCGGCTCGCTGACGGTCGAGTCGATCACCCCGAGGTTCAACGTGCCGCGCAACTCGCCCTTGAGGGCGGCGGCGTACTGTTCGAATCCCTCGAGTTCTCCAAGCAGGCGCAGGGTTTCCTGGTGGAACAGCTCGCCCTTGCTGGTCAGGCTGAAACCGCCACGGCCACGATGACACAGTACCAGCCCGAGGCTCGACTCCAACTGACTCATGTAGGTACTGATGGCCGACGTCGAGAGATTGAGCTCCTGCTGGGCATTGGCGAAGCCCTGGTGGCGCACCACGCTGACGAAGATGCGCAATAGTTTCAGGTCGGGTAAAGCGTTGGCCATTGGTACTCCGGTGGCATAAGCATGAGAGTCCGCCGCTCCTTGGCGGGTGATACACCGCCCTCTGGCTGTGATGCACCCCTTGTGGCGAGCGGGCTTGCCCGCGCTCGGCTGCACCGCAGCCGTAAAACCAGCCATCCAGATCCTACTGATGCACCGCGATGGCAGGCCTGGGAGCGCTTGGCGCTCCAGCGCGGGCAAGCCCGCTCACCACGCCGTTCAGTGCAACACCGCACCGCCCGGTTGCACACACCGACAGTGTTCACGGCATGGGAAGTCTAACGCCAGGCGCCTCATTAGTTTAGAAAAATCTGAACTAAGTATTTGCCGGCAGCGATTTTTCCCGCCCGGCGTCTTTCGCAGAATCGGTCGCCTGATAACCAGAACAAACGATGAGGCTTACCCGTGGACAAGATTCTTCACCAACCACTGGGCGGTAACGAAATGCCGCGTTTCGGCGGCATCGCCACCATGATGCGCCTCCCCCATCTGCAATCGCCCGCCGGCCTCGACGCCGCGTTCGTCGGCGTGCCGCTGGACATCGGCACCTCGCTGCGCTCCGGAACCCGCTTCGGCCCACGGGAAATCCGTGCCGAGTCGGTGATGATCCGCCCCTACAACATGGCTACCGGCGCCGCACCGTTCGACTCGCTGTCGGTCGCCGATATCGGCGACGTGGCGATCAACACCTTCAATCTGCTCGAAGCCGTGCGCATCATCGAAGAGGCCTACGACGCCATCCTCGAACACAATGTCATCCCGCTGACCCTCGGTGGCGACCACACCATCACCCTGCCGATCCTGCGCGCGATCCACAAGAAGCACGGCAAGGTCGGCCTGGTGCACATCGACGCCCATGCCGATGTCAACGATCACATGTTCGGCGAGAAAATCGCCCATGGCACCACCTTCCGCCGTGCCGTCGAGGAAGGCCTGCTGGACTGCGACCGCGTGGTGCAGATCGGTCTGCGTGCCCAGGGCTACACCGCCGAAGACTTCAACTGGAGCCGCAAGCAGGGTTTCCGCGTGGTCCAGGCCGAGGAATGCTGGCATAAATCCCTCGAGCCACTGATGGCTGAGGTTCGCGAGAAGGTCGGCAACGGTCCGGTCTACCTGAGCTTCGACATCGACGGCATCGACCCGGCCTGGGCACCCGGTACCGGTACCCCGGAAATCGGCGGCCTGACCACCATCCAGGCCCTGGAAATCGTCCGTGGCTGCCAGGGCCTCGACCTGGTCGGCTGCGACCTGGTGGAAGTCTCGCCCCCCTACGACACCACCGGCAACACC
The DNA here is from genome assembly GCF_000364705.1 of Pseudomonas fuscovaginae SE-1. Taxonomy (GTDB): domain Bacteria; phylum Pseudomonadota; class Gammaproteobacteria; order Pseudomonadales; family Pseudomonadaceae; genus Aquipseudomonas; species Aquipseudomonas fuscovaginae_A. The sequence continues at coordinate 37,239 of NZ_AQOH01000082.1, forward strand.
TCGCTGCTGGGCGCCAACCTGCTCTACGAAATGCTCTGTGCACTCCCAGGCGTGGCTCACCGCTGAGGCGTTACCATGAACGACCATGACCAGGTTCTCAAGGCCGCCGCCGAACTGGTAGCCGCCTTTGCCGCCAACGATCGCGAAGCCTACTTCGGCGCGTTCAGCGCCGACGCCAGCTTCGTCTTCCATACGCTCGAACAACCGCTGCTGTCGCGCGATGCCTACCGGGCGTTGTGGGATGAGTGGCGTGCCAAGGATGGCTTCGAAGTGCTCTCGTGCACCTCAAGCAACGCCTTCGTCAGCCTGCAGGGCGACGTGGCGATTTTCATCCATGACGTGGCCACCGAGCTGCGTCTGCAAGGGGAGCACCTCTTCAGCCAGGAACGCGAAACCATCGTGTTTCGCCAACAACAAGAACAGGGCCACTGGCTGGCCTGCCATGAACATTTGTCAGCGACACCCCAAGGACTGCCCTCCCCTTAGCCAACATCGGCAGCCCCCGCACAAGACGGGGGCGCCGCAGTGATCGGAGCGATCATGAATAACAACAACGACAAAAGCCTTAGCAGCATTGAAACCAACGGGGTCGAACAGATCCCCGACAACGAACGCGACGCCCGGCCCGGTGACCTGTTTCGCCTGATCTTCGGCGGCGCCAATACCTTTGCCACCGCCGTGCTGGGCAGCTTCCCGGTGCTGTTCGGCCTGTCCTTCCAGGCCGGTGTCTGGGCAATCGTCCTGGGCGTGGTGGTCGGCGCCCTGATCCTCGCCCCGATGGGCCTGTTCGGGCCGATCAACGGCACCAACAACGCGGTGTCCTCCGGCGCGCACTTCGGCGTCCACGGACGTATCGTCGGCTCGTTCCTGTCGTTGTTGACCGCCATCGCATTCTTCTCGCTGTCGGTGTGGAGCTCGGGCGACGCGCTGATCGGCGGCGCCAAGCGACTGGTCGACCTGCCGGAAACCGACCTGACCCTGGGCCTGGCCTATGGGCTGTTCGCGGTCCTGGTGCTGACTGTGTGCATCTACGGTTTCCGCTTCATGCTGTGGGTCAACCGCATCGCCGTGTGGGCGGCCAGCCTGCTGTTCCTGCTGGGCATATTCGCCTTCGCACCGGCGTTCGACAGCCATTTCGCCGGCACCGTGGCCCTCGGCCAGGCCGGGTTCTGGGCCGCCTTCATCGGCTCGGCGCTGGTGGCGATGAGCAACCCGATTTCCTTCGGTGCGTTCCTCGGCGACTGGTCGCGCTACATCCCGCGGGAAACGCCGAAGGTGCAGATACTGCTGGCGGTCGTCGCCGCGCAACTGGCCACGCTGATCCCGTTCCTGTTCGGCCTGGCCACCGCCACCATCGTCGCGGTCAAGGCTCCGGACTACATCGCGGCGAACAACTATGTCGGTGGCCTGCTGGCCGTGTCGCCAAGCTGGTTCTTCCTGCCGGTGTGCCTGATCGCGGTGATCGGCGGCATGTCCACCGGTACCACCTCGCTGTATGGCACTGGCCTGGACATGTCCAGCGTGTTCCCCAAGATGCTGTCGCGGGTCAAGGCGACCCTGCTGATCGGAATCATGTCGATCGCCTTCATCTTCATCGGACGCTTCGCGGCGAACCTGGTACAGAGCGTGTCGACCTTCACCGTGCTGATCATCACCTGCACCACCCCGTGGATGGTGATCATGCTGATCGGCCTGCTGGTCCGTCGCGGCTACTACTGCCCGGATGACCTGCAAGTCTTCACCCGAGGCGAGACCGGTGGCCGCTACTGGTTCAACCACGGCTGGAACTGGCGCGGCCTCGGCGCCTGGATCCCCAGCGCGCTGGTCGGCCTGTGCTTCGTCAACCTGCCGGGGCAGTTCGTCGGACCGCTGGGCAACCTGGCCGACGGCATCGACATCAGCCTGCCGATCACCCTGGGGCTGTCGGCGCTGATGTACCTGCTACTGCTGAGCCTGTTCCCGGAATCGCCAGCGGTCTACGGACCGAACGATCCGCGCAGCCAGAGGGCGAGCCCGGCGAAAAAATCTGCCGCCCAGCAAACGGCCTGACCGACGCATTCCCTGTAGGAGCCGGCTTGCTGGCGATCGCTGACTGTCAGTTGACATGTTCATGCGCTGACACACCGCTATCGCCAGCCAGCCGGCTCCCACAGCAACGAAGCGCCCACATCACTGTTCCACCATAACAACTACAATCGGAGACACGCCGTCATGGCCCTGGATTTATTGGTTGTACTCATTTATGCCGCTGGCATGCTGCTGCTCGGTTACTACGGCATGCGCAAGGCCAAGACCCACGAAGACTACCTGGTGGCCGGCCGCAACCTCGGCCCGACCCTGTACATGGGCACCATGGCCGCCACCGTGCTGGGCGGCGCCTCAACCGTCGGTACCGTGCGCCTGGGCTATGTCCACGGCATTTCCGGCTTCTGGCTGTGCGCAGCGCTGGGCCTGGGCATCATCGCGCTGAACCTGTTCCTCGCCAAACCGCTGCTCAAGCTGAAGATCTTCACCGTCACCCAGGTGCTGGAAAAGCGCTACACCCCCCTGGCCCGCCAGGCCAGCGCGGTGATCATGCTCGCCTACGCACTGATGATCGGCGTGACCTCGACCCTGGCCATCGGCACCGTGCTGCAAGTGCTGTTCGGCCTGCCGTTCTGGATTTCGGTGCTGCTCGGCGGCGGCGTGGTGGTGGCCTACTCGACCATCGGTGGCATGTGGTCGCTGACCCTGACCGATATCGTCCAGTTCATCATCAAGACCGTCGGCCTGATGTTCATCCTGCTGCCGATCTGCCTGTACCGCGTCGGCGGCTGGGATGAGCTGGTGGCCAAGCTGCCGGCGGCGAGCTTCAGCTTCACCACCATCGGCTGGGACACCATCATCACCTACTTCATGATCTACTTCTTCGGCATCCTGATCGGCCAGGACATCTGGCAACGGGTGTTCACCGCCAAGGACAAGAAGGTCGCGAAGTACGCCGGCAGCGTCGCCGGGGTCTACTGCATCGCCTACGGCCTGGCCTGCGCACTGATCGGCATGGCTGCCCACGTGCTGATCCCGGACCTGGACAACGTCAACAACGCCTTCGCCGCCATCGTCAAACTGTCGCTGCCGGACGGCATTCGCGGCCTGGTGATCGCCGCAGCCCTGGCGGCGATGATGTCCACCGCCAGCGCCGGCCTGCTCGCCGCCTCCACCGTGCTGACCGAGGACCTGCTGCCCAAGCTGCGCGGCGGCAAGCCGTCGAGCCTGGGTCTGAACCGCCTGTTCACCTGCCTGACCGGGCTGGTGGTGCTGGGCATCGCGCTGGTGGTGAATGACGTGATCAGCGCCCTGACCCTGGCCTACAACCTGCTGGTCGGCGGCATGCTGATCCCGCTGATCGGTGCCATCTACTGGAAACGCGCCACCACCGCCGGCGCGATCGGCAGCATGGCCCTGGGCTTCGTCACCGCCCTGGTGTTCATGTTCAAGGACGGCCTGGACGCCAACACGCCGATCTACTACAGCCTGGCCGTCGGCCTGGTCAGCTTCATCGTCATCAGCCTGCTGTCACGTCGCCCGGCGACCGTGGCCAGCGCCATCTGATACTGCGTTTACTTCAGCGGGTGCGACGTCGGTGGTCGCATCCGTTTTTTTTCGTCTTCTAGATCGTGCCGCTCTGCTGCAAGGTTCCCCCCAGTCTCCGACCAGTGGTGGAATGCATTCCAGGCAAGCTGTGCTGTACTGGCACTTAGCGACTGCCTTTGGGATTAGTCCCAAGGTACAAGGATCGCTGGTGTCATGTTCATGATCACTATCGCAATGCCCTGGGAAAGGGGCCCGTCACCAACACCCTTTCCTGTGAGGCGATCATGAACAGGTCCGAGATCCATCAGAAAATCTGCCATTCCATCGAACAGCAACTGTCACTGAAATGGCTGCAAGACCCTTCCCTGGCTGAAGAACGCAGCTACTCCCTCGACATTGCCGCCCTGTTCCAGGACCTGGAATCCCAGTTCCACGTGCAACTGGACCTCAAGCGGGATCTGCGCGGTATCAATACCATCGAGGACTTGAGCCGTTTTATCTACGCCAGAACCCGAGCGGCCTGAGGCTCGGGCATCGGGTCAATGAGGGGCATCACTGCTTTCGAACAGCGAACGATATGCGTTGCCCCGGCTCAGGAGGACATCGCGAGCCGGGAAGCGCTTAGCGGCGTGGCTGCCGGCGACGGCGATCGTCGTCGGTGCGGATCGGCACCGGTTGCAGCGGAGGCTCGATCAGGCCGAGGGCGACACCGAGGTCATGGAGCCAGGTTTGCAGTTTGTCTTTCATAAAGCCCCCTTCAGGGTAATGCGAGCGACATGGTTCTTGATCGCCTCGAACAGATCATAGCTCCAAGTGCCGTGTAATGCTTCCTTTGCGTGGCGTTCGTTGCGCTAAATCATGGCAAAAAGCTACAAACCGACGTGCGGACGTCGGTCAGGCCGCTACCGGCCTGCCGTTGATGCTCATTTCAACTGGTTGGCGAAGCGACCTACCGCCCCTACCACCTGCTTGGCGCCGTCCTGAATCTCGACGATCACTTCACCGGCCTGGTTGGCCAGGGACAAACCCTGCTCCGCCTTGACGCGGCTGGTGGACATGTCCCGTACCGCCTCGTCCACCAGCTTCTGGTTCTGCTGGACCACCGTGACGATTTCTTCGGTGGCCGCACTGGTACGCCCGGCCAACTGCCGGACCTCATCGGCCACCACCGCGAACCCGCGCCCCTGCTCACCGGCCCGGGCCGCCTCGATCGCGGCGTTCAGCGC
>NZ_AQOH01000083.1 GCF_000364705.1 Pseudomonas fuscovaginae SE-1
CGCGGCGATGCTGCCAATGGTCTGGACCATCGAGGTGATCAACATCGACTGCTTGCCCAGGGCTTCGATACCCTCCGATGCCGACTGCATTTCCTCGGAAATCTCCTGCATGGTCGCCACCGTGTTCTTCACCACCGTCGCACCGCGTTGTGCCGTGGTGTCGGTCTGCTGCGAAATGCCATAGGCGATCACTGCCGCCTCGCCGACCTCCTTCTCGCGGACCACCTGGTCGGTCACCACGTTGGCGAACTTGACCACCTTGTAGAGGTGGCCCTGGGCGTCGTGTACCGGATTGTAGGTGGCCTCCAGCCACACTTCCCGCCCCTGGCTGTCGAGGCGCTTGAAACGATCGGCGACATACTCCCCGCGGTTGAGCCTGACCCAGAATGCCTGGTACTGGCTGGAATTGGCCTCTTCGGTCGAGCAGAACATGCGGTGATGCTTACCGACAATCTGCGCCAGCGAGTAACCCATGGCCCGCAGGAACTGGTCGTTGGCGGTGATGACCTCACCATCGAGGGTGAACTCGATCACCGCTGTGGAACGCAGCAGCGCCTTGATGAAAGCTTCGTTCTCCTTCATGGTTTCGACCGTATGGGTGACATCGCGGGCGAAGCACTGGATATGCAGCAAGTCACCCTTCTCGCTTTTCACCGGCTGCCAACTGCCATGCAGCCAGGCCAGGCTGCCATCGGCGCGCAGGAACCGGTAATTGTCACTGACCGATACGCCCTTGGCCACCGCGGCCTGCAGGTTATGAAAGCAAGGCAGGTTCTTGACGTAGGCCGGGACGAAGTTATCCAACGGGCGATCCTTCATCTGCTCGGCCTTGTAGCCCAGCAGGTCGAGAAAACGCTGGTTGAAGCCGATGATGCGAAACTGCGGATCGAGCACCAGCGAGACCATTTCCGCCGTCATGCCATGGAACAACTGCTTCAGCTCGAAAAGCTCTTCTTCTTTGCTCTCTAGAATCTTCTTCAGATTAGAATTGAACATGACTGCAAGAATCCCTTTTTGCCTCGCTATTCCCAGGCTATCGGTACCTTCAGGCAATCACTGATGACCATCCGTCGCCTGGAAGCCGGCGCCGCTGATTGCTTGAAAAACCGATAGCCACCCGTCACCGCCCCGAACAGTTCAGGTGTGGTCACGAAAAACATAGCTGAGTTCAGGAAGACTTGCCGAAAGAGAATAAACGCAGGCCTATCGGCGTGAAACCCACGGGATTGCGCCATACCGCCAAGGCCACGGGGAAGATGCCGGGGCCTTGGCGGCAGCGGTTCAGCTCAGTTCGATGCGATCGGCATGAATGACGATCCGACCCTGCTTGTACAGGGCGCCGATGGCTTTCTTGAAGTTGCCCTTGCTGACCCCGAACAGGTCGCTGATCAACGCCGGGTCGCTCTTGTCGCTGACCGGCAGCACGCCGTGACTTTCACGCAGCTTGGCGAGAATCTTGGCGCTGAGGCTGCCGGCGGCCTCTTCACCGACCGGCTGCAGGCTCAGGCTGATCTTGCCGTCGGCACGAATCTGCTTGATGTAGCCCTTTTCCCGCTTGCCGGAGCGCAGGAACTTGAACACCTCGTTCTTGTGGATCAGGCCCCAGTGCTTGTTGTTGATGATGGCCTTGTAACCCATGTCGGTGGTTTCGACCACCAGCAGGTCGACTTCCTGACCGACCTTGTAGTTGGCCGGGGTCTTGTCCAGGTAGCGGTCCAGGCGCGCGGTGGCGGTGATACGGCGGGTGTGCTTGTCGAGATAAACGTGCACCACGCAATAGTCGCCAGCATTCAACTGGCGCTTTTCCTCGGAGTACGGCAGCAGCAGGTCCTTGGGCAGGCCCCAGTCGAGGAACACGCCGATGCTGTTGACCTCCTTGACCTTGAGACTGGCGAACTCGCCGACCTGGACTTTCGGGGTTTCGGTGGTGGCGATCAGCTTGTCGTCGCTGTCCAGGTAGATGAACACATTCAGCCAGTCTTCGTCTTCGCTCGGGACATCCTTGGGGATATAGCGATTGGGCAGAAGAATCTCGCCATCCTGCGCACCATCCAGGTACAGACCGAAATTAGTGTGCTTGACCACTTGCAAGCTGTTGTAGCGCCCGATTAAAGCCATTTCCGATACCCTCATTGCGTGGCCGCCATTCTACCCGAGTTTGGCTGGGGGTGTTTCACGCTGCGCGTCGCCCGCACTCTCGAAAGCCGTGGGAGCCAACTGTCTTTGGCCCATTGTCGATGAGCGGCGGAACAGGCTCCCAGGAAGCACGGCAGACGCCGCCAAACCGTGGGAGCCGATTCATTCGCGAAGAGGCCCGCACGCCTTGCCCCTCTGCATCTTTGCATTGAACCGCCAGGCCATCCGGTGTTCTATGGGGATACCGCCCCAGCAAGGATTCGCTCATGCCGTGTCGACGCGCCCTACTGCTCTGCTGCCTGATCCTGAGCCTGGCGATCGCCGCCTGTACCCGGATCGGCCTGGCCTACCGCAATCTCGACGTGATCATCCCCTGGACCCTCGGCGACTACATCGAGATGCATCGCGAGCAGAAAGGCTGGCTCAACGAGCGCCTCAAGCAACACCTGCAATGGCATTGCACCACCCAGTTGCCGGACTACCTGCAATGGCTGGACCGCGTGCAGGCCATGGTCGAGAACGGCCAGGTCGACGACGCCCATTTGCAGGCGCGTACCGCCGAAGCCCGGACGGCGATTGCCCAGGTCGCCCGGGAAATCACCCCCTCGGCCATCGAACTGCTCAAGGGCCTGGACGACCGGCAAGTCGCGGAGATGGACGCGGCCTTCGCCAAGGAGCAGCGCGAGCGCCAGGCCGAGTATGTCGCGCCGCCGCTGCCGGAACAGATCCGTGATCGTGGCGAACGCATGAGCAAGCGCCTGAAGGCCTGGATCGGCCCCCTCAGCCTGAGCCAACAGCAGCGGGTCATCGCCTGGTCGACGGAGCTCGGCGAGCAGAACCGCTTGTGGATCGCCAACCGGGCCTACTGGCAGACGCAACTGAGTGAGGCGGTGGCCGAGCGCCACAGTGCCGGGTTCGAACAGCGGATCGCGCAGTTGCTGCAGCACCAGGACAGCTTATGGACGGACGAGTACCGCCGCGCCTACCAGCGCACCGAACGGGCGACCCGCAGCCTGCTGGTGGACCTGGTGGCCGAGAGCAGCCCGACCCAGCGGGAACTGCTGTTGAAGCGGATTGCCGATCTACGGCGGGACTTCAGTGAGTTGAAGTGCCTGCAGGACGGTTAGGTGCATGGCTTGAGGGCCCTTCGCGGATAAATCCGCGAAGAAGGCCTCCCAGACAACGAATCAGCTGAAGTGTCAGGCAATCTGCGCCTTCGACGCCAGCTCATCGAACACCCGCGGGTCCAGCGCATCCTGCTGCTCATCCAGCACCAGGCGCGGATGGTCATTTCCCGGAATGCTGCTGTCGATCAGGCTCAGCAGGCTTGATCCCCTCGGTGTCAGGACAAAGTTCTCGCCATTGCCCCCCTCCTCTTCCGGTCGTGGGGCGATGAAGCCGTTCTTGAGCAGCAACCGTTCGTAATCGGCCGCCAGGGCCTTGAGCGCGTCGAGGTTCTCCGGCGGCTCCCCCGCTGCCGCCTGGGCCGTGGCATGTTGCTCGGCATAGGCCCGCGGGGCGAAGTTGTGCCCGGCGCTGTTCTGCACCTCATGGAGCAGACGTTCGATCAGTTCCCAGTTGTAAGTCGTCATCCTGATGCAACCTCCCACTGTAGACAGGAAAAAGCTCCCTCATCTGTAGTGACAGGCGACAATCGTGGCCGTTCAGCCGGATTGGCCAAGCGTAACGACCGTCGGGCGGAAACGACAACGCCCCGATAAATCGAGGCGTTGTCTGGAGAATAGCGGCATTTTCAACCGCCCGGTGCGACGTCTACTCGGCGGCAGGTACGACCGGCTTGCGCCGTTTCAGTGGCGCCATGCCATCCTGGCTGACCAGCTTCGGCGCATCGCTCTTGGGCCGGTTGGCGGTCTTGCGTTTGGTCGGCGTCTTGGCCGCCGACTTCTTCTTGTCACCCTTGGCGTAGGTCTTTTTCTTCTTGGTGCCGGCGGCCTTGCCCGACGCCTTGACCTTCTTCGGCCCACTGTAGGTGCCCTTGACTTCCTTGATGGTGCGGCGCTCGAAGCTCTGCTTGAGGTAGCGCTCGATGCTCGACATCAGGTTCCAGTCGTTGTGGCAGATCAGCGAGATCGCCAGGCCATCGTTACCGGCGCGGCCGGTACGGCCGATACGGTGCACGTACTCGTCGCCGCTGCGCGGCATGTCGAAGTTGATCACCAGGTCCAGGCCGTCCACATCCAGACCGCGGGCGGCGACGTCGGTGGCGACGAGGATCTTCACCGCGCCCTGCTTGAGACGGTCAATGGCCAGCTTGCGGTCCTTCTGGTCCTTCTCGCCGTGCAGCACGAACGCCTTGTAGTGCTGGGCGACCAGGCGGCCGTAGATGCGGTCGGCCATGGCCCGGGTGTTGGTGAAGATGATCGCCTTCTCGTAGGTCTCGTTGGCCAGCAGCCAGTTGACGATCTGTTCCTTGTGGTGGTCGTGGTCGGCCGTGATGATCTGCTGACGGGTGTTCTCGGCCAGTTGGCTGACGGCGTTGAGCTGCAGGTGCTCGGGGTTGTTCAGTACCTTGGCGATCATCTCGCGCAGGCCGGAACCGCCGGTGGTGGCGGAGAACAGCAGGGTCTGCTGGCGCTTGGCGCACTCGTCGACCAGGCGTTGCACGTCGTCGGCGAAGCCCATGTCGAGCATGCGGTCGGCCTCGTCGAGCACCAGCACCTCGACTTCCTTGAGGTCCAGGTTGCCGGCGTTCAGGTGCTCGATCAGGCGGCCCGGGGTACCGATCAGGATATCCGGCACCTTGCGCAGCATCGCGGCCTGCACCTTGAAGTCTTCGCCGCCGGTGATCAGGCCGGATTTGATGAAGGTGAACTGCGAGAAGCGCTCGACTTCCTTCAGCGTCTGCTGGGCCAGCTCGCGGGTCGGCAGCAGGATCAGGGTCTTGATGCTGACGCGGATCTTCGCCGGGCCGATCAGGCGGTTGAGGATCGGCAGCACGAACGCGGCGGTCTTGCCACTGCCGGTCTGCGCCGTCACCCGCAGGTCACGCCCTTCGAGCGCGAGCGGAATGGCCGCGGCCTGCACGGGGGTGGGCTCGACAAATTTAAGCTCGGCCACGGCTTTGAGCAGGCGTTCGTGCAGGGCGAATTGGGAAAACACGGGGGCTGACCTCGAAGAAATGCAAAATATCAGCTGCATAGGTTAACGGTTTCCGGCGCCGAGGCCGAGTTTCTTTGCACAACCGCCGATAAACAGTGACGTTTTTGTGAACGGGCGTGTCTTCAACGGTCATCTTCACCCGGTTAAATGCTCTAATCCCTCCCCGCCATTTCCTGCAGAAGAATCCGTATCCCCATGGAAATCAAAAAGCTCTGGATCGGCGCCCAGGACCTCTGGGGCGCCCTCGACCAACATCCCCTGCTGCACACCGGGCTGGCCCTGGCGCTGCTGCTGCTCGTCGCGCTGGTGCTCGGCCGCGTCGCACGCTACCTGATCCTGCACGCCACCCGCCTGCTGGGCCGGCAACCGGCGATGCACTGGCTCAACGACCTGCGCCAGAACAAGGTGTTCCACCGCCTGGCGCAGATGACCCCGTCACTGGTGATCCAGTTCGGCCTGTACCTGGTGCCGAACCTGGGCAAGACCGGCCTGCTGTTCCTCGGCAACCTCGCCCTGGCGGTGACCATCCTGTTCCAGATGCTGGCGCTGAGCGCCCTGCTCAACGCCCTGCTGGATATCTACGCGCGCACCGAACACGCCCGCACCCGCTCGATCAAGGGCTACGTGCAACTGGCGAAGATGGTGCTGTTCGTGCTCGGTGCCATCGTCATCGTCGCCACCCTGATCGACCGCTCGCCGCTGTTGCTGCTGTCCGGTCTGGGTGCCATGTCGGCAGTCATCCTGCTGGTCTACAAGGACACCCTGCTGTCGTTCGTCGCCAGCGTGCAACTGACCAGCAACGACATGCTGCGGGTCGGCGACTGGATCGAGATGCCGCAGGTCGGGGCTGACGGCGACGTGGTCGACATCACCCTGCACACGGTCAAGGTGCAGAACTTCGACAAGACCATCGTCTCGATCCCGACCTGGCGCCTGATGTCCGAGTCGTTCCGCAACTGGCGCGGCATGCAGCAGTCCGGTGGACGGCGGATCAAGCGCAGCCTGTTCATCGACGCCAGCGGCATCCGCTTCCTGCACGACGACGAGGAGCAGCGCCTGGGCCAGGTGCGCCTGCTCACCGACTACATCGGTCGCAAACAGGCCGAGCTGAAAACCTGGAACGAGGCCCAGGGCAACGTCGCCGAGATGTCGGCCAACCGCCGGCGCATGACCAACCTCGGCACTTTCCGCGCCTACGCGCTGGCCTATATCAAGAACCATCCGGAGATCCAGCAGAACATGACCTGCATGGTCCGCCAGATGCAGACCACCGCCCAGGGCGTGCCCCTGGAAATCTACTGTTTCACCCGCACCACCGTGTGGGCCGACTATGAGCGGATCCAGGGGGATATCTTCGACTACCTGCTGGCGGTGCTGCCGGAGTTCGGCCTGAGCCTGTACCAGCAGCCGAGCGGCGGTGACCTGCGCGCGGGCATGTTGCCGGCGCTGCTGGGGGCCAGCCATGTGCCGGAGCCGCAGAGCCGGGCGCTGTAGGAACGGTTCGCAGAGCCGTGCTACTGGCTGACCAAGCGTTACCTCCATGGCCAGGGCTGACGCTGCGCTCGCCAGCCCTGGCCCTCGAAGTCAGGCGAGGAAGTCGGCGAAGGCCTTGTCCTGCTCCAGCACCAGGGGCAGCTTGTCGAACAGCGCGTCGAGGTCGACGCCGTCGAACAAGGGCCCACCCAGGGCATTGCGCGCCTCGGCATTCGGCCCGCCGTGCTGTTCCAGGGCATCGCAGATTTCCATGGCCTGGGCAGTGACCCGTGCGTAGGGCTGACCCTCGGGGGCCAGGTGCGGCTGGGCCTGGTAGCGGATGGCCGACTGGAGGGTCAGCGGCAGGTTCCAGCGCTTGCCCAGCTCCGCGCCGACTTCCGGGTAGCCGAAGCCCAACTGCTGGGTTTCGCTGGCGGCACGACTGGTGGTGCCACTGGCCCCCTTGATCCGCGCGGCGTAGTCCGGGGCACCGGTCTGGATCAGCAGCTCGCCGATGTCGTGCATGACCCCACAGGTGAACGCCACTTCAGCATCGAGCCCGGCCTGGCGGGCCAGCAGCCGGCTGACGCTGGCGACCTGGAAGCTGCGCCCCCAGAACACCTTGAGGTCGAAGCCCGGTGCCGACTTGAACGCTCCGGTCACGGCCGAAGCCAGCACCAGGGTGCGCAGCACGTTGAAGCCCAACCGCATGGCGGCGTCCTCGATGCTGGCCGACTCGCGGGCGCCCTTGAAGCGCGCCGAGTTCGCCAGGCGCAGTACCTTGGCGGCGATGACCGGGTCGCGCTCGATGTTGCGCGCCACGTTTTCGAGGCTTTCGTGAGGGTTGTCGAATTGCTGGACCAGTTCCAGGGCGACTTTGGGGATGCTGGGAAGGCTGTGCAACTCCGCAAACAGCGTATCGATATCCATGGCAAGGGTCTCTTCGTCCGGTAGAGAATCTTTACGATAGGCAATTTTCCGCCGTCTGCACGCCTTCAAATACCGCTGCAAAATCCGGAAACGACTTGCCCAGAAACTAATACCACATCGCCATCAAGCCGATTCCTACAAGGCGTGTCAGGGGCTGGCGTGGCGACGCGCACCCCGGCGGCTGATCCACACTGCGGCGAGGATAACGCCAGCGCCCACGAACAGGCGCACCAGGTCTTCGTGCTGGTTCCAGATCAGCAGGTTCATCAGCAGGCCCACCGGGACGTGCAGGTTGTTCATCACCGCCAGGGTGCCGCCGTTGACCAGGCAGGCGCCCTTGTTCCACCAGTACATGCCCAGCGCGGTGCTGATCACGCCGAGGAAGCCCAGCACCAGCCATTGCGGGATACCGTCCGGCAGATAGCGGGCCTTGCCGAACAGCAGGAAGGCCGGCAAGGCCACCGCCAGGGCACCCAGGAAGAAGTAGCCGAAATGCCGGTAGTGCGGTTGGTCACTGGGGTGGCGCGCCACCAGGTGCTTGTACATGACCTGGCCGGCGGCATAGGTGAAGTTGGCCAGTTGCAACAGCACAAAGCCCATGAAGAAGTCCGGGTTGATCCGGTCGTAACGGATCACCGCGGCGCCGCTGACCGCCACCAGGGCCGCGACCAGTGCCCAGGGGTTGAAGCGGCGGTTGAGAGCATCCTCGATCAGGGTCACGTGCAACGGGGTGAGAATGGTGAACAGCAGGACTTCCGGCACGCTCAGAACGCGGAAACTCAGGTACAGGCAGACGTAGGTGACGCCGAACTGCAGGGCGCCGATCAGCAGCATGCCGCGCATGAAGGCCGGCGGCACCTGGCGCCAGCGGGTCAGCGGGATGAAGATCAGCCCGGCCAGCACCACCCGTACCAGCACCGCGAAGTAGCTGTCGACGTGGCCGGCGAGGTATTCGCCGATCAGGTTGAAGGAAAACGCCTGGATCAGCGTGACGATAAGCAGGTAACCCATGAGGCCTCGTAGATATTGTGGCCAAACACAACCTCCGTAGGAGCAGGGCTCGCCCGCGAATGGGCCCTCAAGGCCGCTAAAAGCTTGGCGGGCAAGCCCTGCTCCTACAGCAGTGGTGTCAACCCAGGGGAATGAAGAATTTCGCACAAAATGAATGGCCGCGACCTTAACGGCTTTTGCGCCAGGCGGCCATAAAAAAACCCGATCGGGCACTGGGGCCGGATCGGGTTACATGCACTCAGGAGCAACCAGTGCAAAGGGAGGTTCGATGCGCAAACAACTTGAAGGGGCTGCTTGAAGAACTTGCAGACAGTTAACCCCTTCGCGATTAGCTGAAGATTAAGACCTCAGGCAATCTGGGCCAGGCGGGCTTTCGCCTGGTTCAGGCCCTTCTCGTGAAGGTCGCCTCCCATATTCAGGCCTTCGGCATGGATGAAGTCCACGTCATGGATGCCGATGAAGGCCAGTACCTGGCGCAGGTAGGGTTCCTGATGGTCGTGGGTGCCACCGGCATACAGCCCGCCGCGGGCGGTCAGCACGTAGGCTTGCTTACCGTTGAGCAGGCCCTGAGGGCCGGTTTCGGTGTACTTGAAAGTCACGCCGGCACGCAGTACGTGGTCCAGCCAGGCCTTGAGGGTGCTGGGGATGGCGAAGTTGTACATCGGCGCGGCCAGCACCAGCACGTCGGCGGCCAACAACTCGTCGGTCAGTTCGTTGGAGCGTTCCAGGGACGCCTGTTCGATCGCGCTGCGCTGTTCCTGCGGCTTCATCCAGCCACCCAGCAGGTTGATGTCCAGGTGCGGCACCGGGTTCTGCGCCAGGTCACGTACGGTGATTTCGTCGGCGGGGTGCGCGGCTTTCCACTGGCTGATGAATTGCTGGGTCAGTTGACGGGAAACCGAGTCGTGCTGGCGGGCGCTGCTTTCGATGATCAGTACGCGGGACATGGGAAGTGCTCCATCGGTAAAGGCGTTAAGTCGATGGAGCGAAGACTAAACAGGATTATATCGATTAAAAAGCGGAAAAATCTGCTGCAATCTATCTATAAATTTGTTCATGGAAGGCGCATGCTTGTCGGTAACCCGCCCGTGTTTTCATTTCGTCGTGCAACTGAGGTTCATCCGCAACCGGATGATCTTGCGGTTGAACTTGGCGGTAACGTTCACGGTTTTACCGGCCAACACCTCTACCTGACGGGTCTTCGGCGCCTCCGGGCCGTTGCTGAACACCACCTTGCACACCGCGTCGGTCTTGCCGTAGTTGTTCAACTGCAGGGAGCCGATGTCCTGGTCGGTGTCATGGGCCGTGTAGTCGATGCTCAGGCCATTGAGCTGTTTCTCGACATCGATCGGGTAGGCAAAGGCGCCGAGCGGTAGCAGGGCCAGCAACACACAACAGAACTTTCTCATTCGGCGGTCTCCAATGTGGACCGCCAGCTTAGGACAAGAGGAACCCAACTTGAAAGCGCCCCGCGTGACCCTCGATCAATGGCGAACGCTGCAGGCCGTGGTCGATCATGGTGGCTTTGCCCAGGCGGCCGAAGCCCTGCACCGCTCGCAGTCGTCCGTCAGCTATACCGTGGCCCGCATGCAGGACCAGCTCGGCGTGCCGCTGCTGCGCATCGACGGGCGCAAGGCAGTGCTGACCGAAGCCGGCGAGGTGCTGTTGCGACGCTCGCGGCAACTGGTCAAGCAGGCCAGCCAGCTCGAGGACCTGGCGCACCACATGGAGCAGGGCTGGGAGGCCGAGGTGCGGCTGGTGGTCGATGCCGCCTACCCCAACGCCCGGCTGGTGCGGGCGCTGACCGCGTTCATGCCGCAGAGCCGCGGCTGCCGCGTTCGCCTGCGTGAAGAAGTACTGTCAGGGGTCGAGGAGGTACTGCTCGAGGGCGTCGCCGACCTCGCCATCAGCAGCGTCAATATTCGCGGCTACCTGGGCACGGAAATGAGCACAGTGGAGTTCGTCGCCGTCGCCCACCCGGAACACGCCCTGCACCGCCTGCAACGACAACTGACCTTCCAGGACCTGGAAAGCCAGTTGCAGGTGGTGATCCGTGACTCCGGCCGCCAACAGCCACGGGACGTCGGCTGGCTCGGTGCCGAGCAGCGCTGGACCGTCGGCAGCCTGGCCACCGCCGCCAGCTTCGTCGGCAACGGCCTGGGTTTCGCCTGGCTGCCGCGCCACCTGATCGAACGGGAAATCCGCGAAGGCCTGCTCAAGCAACTACCCTTGGACCAGGGCGGCAGTCGCCACCCGGCGTTCTACCTGTACTCGAACAAGGACAAACCCCTGGGGCCGGCCACGCAGATTCTCGTCGAACTGCTGCGCACCTTCGACACCGCACCGCTGGATGCGCCGTTCGCCGCGCCCCTGCAAGCCTGACAGGACGTTGACCGATGGCCTATTTCGAACACGACGGTTGCATGCTGCACTATGAGGAGCACGGCCAGGGCACGCCGGTGCTGCTGGTCCACGGCCTGGGCTCCAGCGGTCTGGACTGGGAGCTGCAGGTGCCGGTACTGGCCGAGCACTACCGGGTGATCGTCGTCGACGTCCGCGGCCATGGCCGCTCCGACAAGCCGCGCCAGCGCTACAGCATCGCCGGTTTCACCGCCGACGTGGTGGCGCTGATCGAACACCTGGAACTGGGCCCGACGCACCTGGTGGGCCTGTCGATGGGTGGCATGATCGGTTTCCAGTTGGCGGTGGAACGACCCCGGCTGCTGCGCAGCCTGTGCGTGGTCAACAGTGCCCCGGAGGTCAAGGTGCGCAGCGCCAACGACTACTGGCAGTGGGCCAAGCGCTGGAGTCTGGCCCGCCTGCTGAGCCTGAACAGCATCGGCAAGGCCCTCGGCTCCATGCTGTTCCCCAAGCCGGAGCAGGCCGAGTTGCGTCGCAAGATGGCCGAACGCTGGGCCAGGAACGACAAGCGCGCCTATCTCGCCAGCTTCGACGCCATCGTCGGCTGGGGCGTTCAGGAACGACTCTCGGCCATCACCTGTCCAACCCTGATCGTCAGCGCCGACCGCGACTACACGCCGGTCTCGCTCAAGCAAAGCTATGTCAAACTTATTCCCGATGCCCGACTGGTAGTTATCAACGACTCCCGTCACGCTACCCCACTGGACCAACCGAAGGTCTTCAACCGGACCCTGCTCGAATTTCTGAGGGCAGTCGAAACCACCACCCAGGATCACTGAACCATGCTGAAAAAAATCGTCCTGTTCACCGGCTCCGTCCTGTTCGCCGCCAACCTGATGGCCGCCACCGAGGCAACCAAGGCGCCTCACGTGCAACTGGTGACCACCAACGGCACCATCGAGATCGAACTGGACCCGGTCAAGGCGCCGATCAGTACCAGGAACTTCCTGTCCTATGTGGACAGCGGTTTCTACAACAACACCATCTTCCACCGGGTGATCCCAGGTTTCATGGCCCAGGGTGGCGGCTTTACCGCGCAAATGACCCAGAAGCCAACCAACGACCCAATCAAGAACGAAGCCAGTAACGGCCTGCACAACGTCCGGGGCACCCTGGCCATGGCCCGGACCTCCGACCCGAACTCGGCCACCAGCCAGTTCTTCATCAACGTCAAGGACAATGACTTCCTCGACCCGGGCCGCGATGCCGGTTATGCGGTGTTCGGCAAGGTGGTCAAGGGCATGGACGTGGTCGACATCATCGTCAACTCGCGAACCACCAACCGCGGCGGCATGTCGGACGTACCGGCGGACCCGGTTTACATCAAATCGGCCAAGCGCATCGACTAACGGTGGCTGTCGGCCGTGGGCAACAGGCCCCGGCCGGCGCGACCCCACTCTGAAGGAGAGCCCGCTCGACGGGCACCAGACCCCATGCTCTATCGTCGCTTTGAACAACTGATCGACATTTTCCGCGACGCCCCTACCGCCGCGCCTCCGAACAAGGTCCTGCCCTTCTACCTGTATTACCTGCGCCAGGTCTGGCCGAGCTTCGTCGCCCTGCTGATCGTCGGGCTGTTCGCCGCGCTGATCGAAGTGGCGCTGTTCAGCTATCTGAGCCGGATCATCGATCTGGCCCAGGTCACGCCCAATACCGAGTTCTTCTCGGTACATGGCGGCGAGCTGTTGTGGATGGTGGTGGTCGCGCTGGTGCTGCGGCCGATCTTCTTCGGCCTGCACGACCTGCTGGTGCACCAGACCATCAGCCCCGGCATGACCAGCCTGATCCGCTGGCAGAATCACAGCTACGTGCTGCGCCAGAGCCTGAACTTCTTCCAGAACGACTTCGCCGGGCGCATCGCCCAACGCATCATGCAGACCGGCAACTCGCTGCGCGACTCCGCCGTGCAGGCGGTCGACGCGCTGTGGCACGTGCTGATCTACGTGATCAGCGCCCTGGTGCTGTTCGTCGAGGCCGACTGGCGCCTGATGATCCCACTGCTGCTGTGGCTCGCCGGCTACTGCGGCGCGCTCTACTACTTCGTGCCGCGGGTGAAGCAGCGCTCGGTGGAGTCCTCCGACGCGCGCTCCAGACTGATGGGGCGGATCGTCGACGGCTATACCAACATCACCACCCTGAAGCTGTTCGCACACACCCGTTTCGAACAGCAGTACGCCCGCGAGGCGCTGGTGGAGCAGACCGAGAAGACCCAACTGGCGGCACGGGTGGTCACCAGCATGGACATCGCCATCACCAGCATGAACGGCCTGCTGATCGTCACCACCACCGGGCTGGCGCTGTGGTTGTGGACGCAGTCGCTGGTGTCGGTCGGCGCCATCGCCCTGACCACCGGCCTGGTGATCCGTATCGTCAACATGTCCGGCTGGATCATGTGGGTGGTCAACGGCATCTTCGAGAACATCGGCATGGTCCAGGACGGCCTGCAGACCATCGCCCAACCCCTTACCGTCACCGACCGCGAACAGGCGCCACGCTTGGCCGTGAGCCGTGGCGAGGTGCGTTTCGAGCATGTCGACTTCCACTACGGCAAGCGCAGCGGGGTGATCTCGGACCTCAACCTGACCATTCGCCCGGGCGAGAAGATCGGCCTGATCGGCCCTTCCGGTGCCGGCAAGTCGACCCTGGTCAACCTGCTGCTGCGCCTGTACGACGTGCAGGGCGGGCGGATCCTGGTCGATGGCCAGGACATCGCCCAGGTCACCCAGGAGAGCCTGCGCGAGAGCGTCGGCATGATCACCCAGGACACCTCGCTGCTGCACCGCTCGATTCGCGACAACCTGCTCTACGGCAAGCCCGACGCCAGCGACGCGCAGCTCTACGAGGCGGTGCTCAAGGCGCGTGCCGATGAGTTCATCCCACTGCTGTCGGATGCCGAGGGGCGCACCGGCTTCGATGCCCATGTCGGTGAACGCGGGGTGAAACTCTCAGGCGGTCAGCGCCAGCGCATCGCCATTGCCCGCGTGCTGCTCAAGAACGCGCCGATCCTGATCATGGACGAAGCGACCTCGGCACTGGACTCGGAAGTGGAAGCGGCGATCCAGGAAAGCCTGGAAACGCTGATGGAGGGCAAGACCGTGATCGCCATCGCCCACC
This sequence comes from Pseudomonas fuscovaginae SE-1, assembly GCF_000364705.1. Taxonomy (GTDB): domain Bacteria; phylum Pseudomonadota; class Gammaproteobacteria; order Pseudomonadales; family Pseudomonadaceae; genus Aquipseudomonas; species Aquipseudomonas fuscovaginae_A. The sequence continues at coordinate 14,206 of NZ_AQOH01000083.1, forward strand.
GCCTTTCGACCATCGCCCGCATGGACCGGCTGGTGGTACTGGAGCATGGCCGGATCGCCGAGACCGGCAGCCATGCCGAACTGCTGGCACGGGGTGGCCTGTATGCGCGTCTGTGGCAGCACCAGACCGGCGGTTTCGTCGGCATTGACTGAGGCCTGTACAGGCAGAGGTTTGTGACCAGCGGTTTTCTTGCGGCGAGCGAACCTCTTGTAACGAACAGGCCTCTTATGGCGAGCACACCTCTTGTTGCGGGAAGCAGACCTCTTGTCTTGGGGAGCAGACCTCCTGTGGCGAGCGGGCTTGCCCGCGCTGGGGCGCGAAGCGGCCCTGAAACCGACCACCCCGCTCTACCTGACGTACCGAGGTAGCTGGTCCAGGGGCTGCCATGCAGCCCAGCGCGGGCAAGCCCGCTCGCCACAAAAAGCCCGCTCGCTACAGGAAAGAGAGCCGTCCCAAAAACGCATGGCAGTCATAAAGCCTACCAGCCACAAAAGCCTCAGGGCTGCCGGTAAGGCAGCGCCGCCCTCGCCTCTTCGGCATACTCCAGGATGCCAACCCGCTCCCGCTCAAGGAAGTCCGCCACGGCCGCCTTGAGCCCGGGATGACGCAGGTAGTGCCAGGAATGGGTGATCACCGGCTCGAAGCCGCGAATCAGCTTGTGCTCGCCCTGGGCGCCAGCATCGAAGCGTTTCAAACCATGGGCGATGGCGTAGTCCATGCCCTGGTAGAAGCACGTCTCGAAGTGCAGGCGGTCGAACTCGGCCAGGCAGCCCCAGTAGCGCCCGTAGAAACTGTCACCACCGACCAGGCTGAAGGCCATGGCCACCGGCCGCCCCCCGTGATGCGCCATGACCACGCGGATCGCCTCCGGCATGCGCTCGGCCAGCAGGCTGAAGAACGTCCGTGTCAGGTACGGCGCCTGGCGTCGTACCGCGTAGGTGTTGGCATAGCAGGCGTAGACGAAATCCCATTGCGCCTCGCTCAGCGCCCTGCCCTCCAGCCACTCGAACTCGAAACCCTGGGCCGCGACCTGCTCGCGCTCCTTGCGCATCTGCTTGCGCTTGCGTGAACTCAGGGCGTCGAGGAAATCCTGGAAGTCACGGTAATCGCGGTTCTGCCAATGGTACTGGCATCCCAGGCGCTGCAGCCATCCCGGTTGCTCGGCCAGGGCAACATCGGCCAGGGCATCGGTGAAGTTGATGTGGGCGCTGGACAGCTCCTCGATCTCCAGGTAGCCCGGCAGTGCCGCCAGCAACTCGAAACCGTCCTCGGCGCTGGCCGCCAGCAGGCGCGGGCCACCGACCGGGCTGAACGGCACGGCGGTAAGCAGCTTGGGGTAATAGGCGATGCCGGCACGCTGGCAGGCGTCGGCCCAGCCGTGGTCGAACACATACTCACCGTAGGAATGCCATTTACGGTAGCTGGGCAGCGCGGCGATCAGCCGGCCCTGTTCGATGTGCAGCAGGTGCTCCGGCTGCCAGCCGGTACGCTCGCCGAGGCTGCCGCTGTCCTCCAGGGCGCCGAGGAAGGCGTGACGCAGAAAGGGTTGGCCTGGAGGCACCAGCGCATCCCAATCCTCGGGCGCGATCTCACGGAGGCTTTGCAGGCGTTGTAGCGGCATTGATATCCCCAGGGCAGTGCATTCGCCGGGGCAGTATCGCGCAGGGAGAGGATATTAAAAACTATTTCATTGGACGGGGGACGGGCGCGGGAACACCATGGTGCCACGAGTTCAGACAGGCACTGCGAAGATGATTGGCTAACGGGATTTGTAGCGATTGTGCGGGTCTCTTCGCGGGCAAGCCCTGCTCCTACAACGTCGCGTCCCGCACGAGTCCTGCACACGGCACTGCCCTGTAGGAGCAGGGCCTGTCGGGGCGCCGAACCGCCGCGACGACGCCCGTAATGACAGCGCAAAAGGCAAAAAAACGCCCCGCAGGCATTGCGCCAGGCAGGGCGTGAAGTGAAAAAGAGCTTACGAAACAGCGCTTACAGCAGTGGAATCGAGTAGCTGACGATCAGGCGGTTTTCATCCTGGGTGCTGGAAGCCACGGCGGAGCTGGTGCGCCACATGGCGTTTTTCCAGGCAAAGCCCAGGTTCTTGAAGGTGCCTTGCGGGATGACGTAGGCCAGGCTGATGTCGCGTTCCCACTCGCTCTGGTCACCCGCGGCGTTCTGGATATTGTCGCCGTGCAGGTAGGTCACGCCGGCGGTCAGGCCAGGTACGCCAACCTTGGCGAAGTCGTAGGCATAGCGAGCCTGCCAGGTGCGCTCGCCGGCACGGGCGAACTTCTGGATCTGGGCGTCGGTGATGGTGCTGTTGGACGAACCGTCACCCTGGTTCAGCCAAGGGAAGTCACTGTCGCCACGGGTGTACTGGTAGCCGGCACCGAAGGTGTGGCCTTCAACCGAGTACAGGGCCAGGTAGCTGTAGAGGTCGTTGTCGACCTTGCCCTTGGTACGGCTGTTGGCTGGCTTGTCATCGTAGTAGCCAGTGGTGAAGTAGGCGCTGGTGTCACCGTTGGCGCCGTTGTCACGGCTGCGGTAGTAGCGCAGGTCGCTCTTCAGTACGCCCGGGCCGATTGCCCAGTTGTGCACCAGGCCCAGGAAGTTCTGCGAGTAGAAGTCCTTCAGTTCACCGTGGTAGAACGACGCGGTCAGGTCCTTGGTGATCTTGTAGTCGGCACCACCGTAGTAGAACTTGTTGCTGCGACGGCCACTCGAAGTCGGGCTGTTGGCACCGGCGAGGGACAGGCCTTCGTCGTTGCTGGAGTTACGGCCCTTGGCCGCTTCCACTTGGCCGGCGACCAGGGTCAAATCCTTGATTTCGTTCGACTTCAGCTCGCCACCGGTGAAGGTCTGTGGCAGCAGGCGACCGTCGTTGTACTTGATGACCGGGTTGCTCGGCATCAGGGTACCGACTTTCAGTTCGGTCTGCGAAACGCGGACCTTGCCGGTCACACCCAGGCTACCGAAATCGTTGACGGCCTTGGCGTTCTTGCCGTCGGTGGACTCAGCCGGGAACATGGTGGTGCCGTAGGAAGTGGTGGTGGCGCCGTTGGTGCCACGGCCGGAATCCAGGCGAATACCTTCCAGAGCGATCACATCCAGACCGAAACCGACGGTGCCCTGAGTGTAGCCGGAGTTGAAACGCAGGTCCAAGCCCTGGCCCCATTCCGAAACCAGGCTCTGGGCCGGCTTGCCGCTACGGTTATCGGTGTTGATGTAGAAGTTACGCAGACCCAGGGTCGACGTAGCACCTTCGATAAAACCTTTGGCGTCAGCCTGGCTCTCGGCAAATGCCTGTTGGGACAAAACCCCTACGGCCACTGCCAGGGCCAAGGTGCACTTGTTCATTGTTTCGCTCCTCTGGATTCAAACGCTTCGGGTCTTTTTGCGACGTCCGCTGTCATCGTGCGGGGGCACGGCTGTTGCCGGGGACTGACCCGCTTTGTTGGGAGGGAATCTTGGCGTGGGGTTATTTCAGGACCGTTGCTTTTATATAAAGCTTTTATGACAGCGGAACTTTTTCGAGCTGGCATAAAAAAGCGCAAAGCTCCGGTCTACGGGGCTTTGCGCTTTAGATAATGGCTTTTTGAGACTATTGCGACGCTGTCTTTTTCCACATGTCGCCGCCGTCGATCAACGCTTGCGCAGAAGCACGCTGCCGATCGAATAGCCGGCGCCGAACGAGCTGAGCACCGCCAGCGAGCCGGCCGCCAGGTCGTCCTGGTTCTTGTGGAACGAGATCACCGAACCGGCCGAACTGGTGTTGGCGTAGGTGTCGAGGATCACCGGTGCCTCCTCTTCGGTGGCATCGCGGCCCAGCAGCTTCTTGACGATCAGGTGGTTCATGCTGAGGTTGGCCTGGTGCAGCCAGAAGCGTTTCACGTCACCGACATTCAGCTGGTTCTCCCGCAGATGCTGGCCGATCAGTTCCGCCACCATCGGGCAGACGTCGCGGAACACCTTGCGCCCTTCCTGGACGAACAGCTTGTCGCGGGCATCGATCCCCTCTTCTCCCGCACGGTTGAGGAAGCCGAAGTTGTTGCGGATGTTGTTGGAGAACTGGGTCAGCAGCTTGGTGCTGACGATGTCGAACTGGTAGGGCGAGGTCGCCAGGTCCGCCCGCTCGATGATCACCGCCGTCGCCGCGTCACCGAAGATGAAGTGGCTGTCGCGGTCGCGGAAGTTCAGGTGGCCGGTGCAGATTTCCGGGTTGACCATCAGGATCGCCCGCGCCTGGCCCAGTTGCACGCTGTTGCAGGCGTTCTGGATACCGAAGGTCGCCGAGGAACAGGCCACGTTCATGTCGAAGCCGAAACCCTGGATGCCGAGGGCTTCCTGCACCTCGATCGCCACCGCCGGGTACGGTCGCTGCAGGTTGGAGCAGGCGACGATCACCCCGTCGATGTCCGCGGCGGTCTTGCCGGCCCGTTGCAACGCCTGTTCGGCGGCGGCCACGGACATCTGGCAGAGGATCGACCATTCGTCATTGCTGCGCTCGGGCAGGCGCGGCTTCATCCGCTGCGGATCGAGAATGCCGTCCTTGTCCATGACGAAGCGGCTCTTGATGCCGGAAGCCTTTTCGATGAAGGCGGCACTGGATTCGGTCAAGGCCTGAACCTCGCCGCGCTCGATGGCTGCCGCATTTTCCTCGTTGAACTGCTGTACATAGGTATTGAAAGAGTGCACCAGCTCTTCGTTGGAAATGCTGTTGGCCGGGGTGTACAGGCCGGTGCCACTGATGACGACGTTATGCACGGTCGTTCCTCTAGGTTCTGTTCAGGCAGAAGGCATTGGTACAGTCGTACCAACATGTAAAAAGGCCACCCCCCGACAACGAGGATGACTCCGTGTGGCTTTCTTCCGGCTCAATCGCTGAACCGGGCATTTATGTCGGCGAAGTGTGCCATAAACACGGGAGTTTGGCCCATTGTGAAGATCAATGGGCCTGCCCATATGGCTAGGCTTCGACCTGGCTCCACTGCTTGTTCAGGCGTTTGTCCGAGATCGGTGCCTTTGTCCCCAACTGCTGGGCGAACAACGAGACCCGGTACTCTTCCAGCCACCAGCGATACAGTTCCAGTTGCGGGTCGCGCTTGCCTTCCTGGGCATGCTTGTTCGCACGGGTCTGGTACTGGCTCCACAGGCCAGCCAGCTCGGTGCTCCAGACCCGATCCTTCTGCACCTGGGCCGGCAGTTTCTCCAGGCGCAGCTCGATCGCCTTGAGATAGCGCGGCAGCTCCTTCAGCCACAGCCCCGGCGTCTCGCGGACAAAACCGGCATAGACCAACTGGCTCAACTGCTGCTTGATATCGTTGAGCGCCACCGCCTGGGCCAGGTCGATCTTGCCCTTGAAGCGCTTCTGCAGGCCATGCCAGAGCTTGAGGATCTCCAGGGTCAGACGCGCCAGGCGCTCGGCATGCTCGGTCCAGTTGCCACGCTTGCGCTCGGCCAGGGAAGCCAGCCCGGCGCCGTCGCGGGGCAACGGATCTTCGCCCTCAAGGATGCAACTGTCGAGGCTGGCCAGCAGGATGTCTTCCACCAACGCCTCGACGCGCCCCAGCTCGCGGTACAGCAGGCCCAGCTCGGTCAACCCCGGCAGCTTGCCCCGCAGGAACTTCGCCGACTCCGCCAACTGCTGCAACAACAGCCGCTGCAACGCCCGTCGATGCTGGTACTCGGCTTCGGCCGGGGTGGAGAAGCGCCCTTCCTTGACCGTGCCGCCCTCTTCCACCAGCGCCGGGTAGACCGTCATCGACAGTCCGGCGATCTTCTGCTGGGTAGTCTCGGCGACCGCCGCAAAGCCCTTGGCTTCCACCGGCTGCTGGCTCTTCGCACTCTGCGGTACGGCCAACGCCGCCTGGCTGGCCTGGGCGAAGCGGGCGGTGAGTTCCGCCAGGTCGCGGCCTTCACCGAGGAACTTGCCCTGGGCATCGACCACTTCGAGGTTCATCTTCAGGTGGTTTTCCACCTGCTGCGCCGCTTCGCCCCAGGCCTCGTCGCTGACCCGCGCCCCGGTCATGCGCAACAGCTCGCGTCCCAGCGCCTGGGGCAGCGAGCCTTCGGCGAAGTCGATGCGCTGCAACGCCGCCTTGACGAAGTCCGGCACCGGCACGAAGTTCTTGCGCAGGGCCTTGGGCAGGTTGCGCACCAGGGCGATGCACTTGGCCTCGATCAGGCCGGGCACCAGCCACTCCAGACGCTCGGCGGGCAGCATCGGCAGCAACGGCGCCGGCACACGCAGGGTCACGCCGTCGCGGGGGTGGTTGGGCTCGAAGTGATAACTCAGGTCCAGGGTCAGGTCCCCCAGATGCAGGGTATCCGGGTACTGCGCGGCGGTGACTTCGCTGGCCTCGCGGGCCAGCACGTCGTCCTCGCGCATGATCAGCAGTTGCGGGTTCTTCTGGCTGTGGATGCGATACCAGCTGTCGAAGGTCGCGGTCTGGTGGATCTCCGCCGGCAGGCGCGCGTCGTAGAAGGCGAACAGGGTTTCCTCGTCGGCGAGGATGTCACGCCGACGGGCCTTGGCCTCCAGTTCGTCGAGCTGTTCGAGCAGGCGCGTATTGGCGCCCAGGCACTTGGCCCTGGACTGGATCTCGCCCCGCACCAGCGCCTCGCGGATGAACAGCTCGCGCGAGACCACCGGGTCGACCGGGCCGAAATGCACCGGTCGCCGGCCGACCACGATCAGGCCGAACAGAGTGATCTGCTCGAAGGCCACCACCTGGCCGCGCTTCTTCTCCCAGTGCGGTTCGAAGTGGTTCTTCTTGATCAGGTGCCCGGCCAGCGGCTCGATCCAGTCCGGCTCGATCTTGGCGACCATGCGCGCATAGAGCTTGGTGGTTTCCACCAGTTCGGCGGTCATCAGCCACTGCGGACGCTTGCGGCCCAGGCCCGAGGACGGGTGGACCCAGAAGCGCCGCTGGCGCGCGCCGAGGTAGTCGCCTTCCTCGGTCTTCTGGCCGATCTGGCTCAGCAGGCCGGACAACACCGCCTTGTGCAGCTTGGGATAATCCGCCGGCTCCTTGTTGATGTTCAACTGCAGGTCGCGGCAGATCAGCGCCAGTTGGCGATGCGAATCGCGCCACTCGCGCATGCGCAGGTAGTTGAGGAAGTTCTTCCGGCACCAGTTGCGCAAGGCGCTGGCACCGAGGGCCTGGCGCTGCTCCTCGAAACCGCGCCAGACGTTGATCAGCCCGGCGAAGTCCGAATCGGCGTCCTTCCATTGCGCATGGGCCTGGTCGGCGGCCTGCTGGCGCTCGGGCGGCCGCTCGCGCGGGTCCTGCACCGACATGGCGCTGGCGACGATCAGCACTTCCTGCAGGCTGCCGAGCCTGGCCGCCTCGAGCAGCATGCGGCCCATGCGCGGGTCCACCGGCAGGCGCGCCAGTTGCCGACCGAGCGGCGTAAGCTGGTTGTCGCGGGTGACCGCCGAAAGCTCCTGCAGCAGGTTGAAGCCATCGCTGATGGCCTTGCCATCCGGCGGTTCGATGAACGGGAACGCGGTGATTTCGCCCAGGCGCAGGTGCAGCATCTGCAGGATCACCGCCGCCAGGTTGGTACGCAGGATTTCCGGGTCGGTGAACTCCGGCCGACCGTTGAAATCCTCTTCGCTGTACAGCCGCACGCAGATCCCCGGCTCGACCCGACCGCAACGGCCCTTGCGCTGGTTGGCGCTGGCCTGGGAAATCGCCTCGATGGGCAGCCGCTGGACCTTGGCCCGATAGCTGTAGCGGCTGATGCGCGCGGTGCCGCTGTCGATCACGTAGCGGATGCCCGGCACGGTCAGCGAGGTTTCCGCGACGTTGGTCGCCAGCACCACGCGCCGCCCCGCGTGGGATTGGAAAATCCGCTGCTGCTCGGCCGGTGTCAGCCGCGCATATAAAGGAAGAATCTCGGTGTGCTTGAGCTGCGCCTTGCGCAGCATCTCGGCGGCATCGCGGATCTCGCGCTCGCCCGGCAGGAACACCAGCACGTCGCCGGGGCTCTTGCGCTCGCTGCGCTCATGGGCGGCGATCTCGTCGAGGGTGGCGAGGATCGCCTGGTCGACGGTGAGGTCGTCCTCGACCCGGTTGCCCTCCTCGTCCTGCTCGGACGTCATCGGCCGGTACCAGGTTTCCACCGGGAAGGTACGTCCCGAGACCTCGACGATCGGCGCATCGTTGAAGTGCTTGGAGAAACGCTCCAGGTCGATGGTCGCCGAGGTGATGATGACCTTCAGGTCCGGGCGCCGCGGCAGCAGGGTCTTGAGGTAGCCGAGCAGGAAGTCGATGTTCAGGCTGCGCTCGTGGGCCTCGTCGACGATGATCGTGTCGTAGCGTTCGAGGTAGCGGTCGTTCTGGGTTTCCGCCAGCAGAATGCCGTCGGTCATCAGCTTGACCAGGGTATTGGCATCGCTCTGGTCCTCGAAACGCACCTGGTAGCCGACCAGGCTGCCCAGCGGCGTCGCCAGTTCCTCGGCGACCCGGCTGGCCACGCTGCGGGCGGCGATCCGCCGGGGCTGGGTGTGGCCGATCAGGCCATGCTGGCCGCGGCCAATTTCCAGGCAGATCTTCGGCAACTGGGTGGTCTTGCCCGAGCCGGTCTCGCCAGCGATGACCAGCACCTGGTGCTTGAGCAGCGCCGCCTTGATCTCGTCGCGCTTGGCGGCGATGGGCAGGCTGTCGTCGTAGCGAATCGTCGGCACGCTCTGGCGCCGCGCCGTGACCAGGGCGCAGGAGGCCTGCATTCTCTCGACCCACTGGGCCAACCTGGCCTCATCGGGTTTCTTGCGCAGGTCGAGCAGTTGCCGCCGCAGGCGGTGGCGGTCGGCAATCATGGCAAGGTCGAGGTTTTTCAGCAGTTGGTCAATAGTGGGCGATTCGTCGGTCATCGGCTCGGCAAGGGTCGTCTATTTGGGCAGGGGGCGGATTGTCGCAGATTTGCCCCCCTCTGTGGCGAGCTGGGGCCGCTTGTGGCGAGCGGGATTGCCCGCGCTGGGCTGCGAAGCGGCCCCTGACCCGGTGGATGCGGTGAACCAGGTACAACAGGGTGACAGGATTTGGGGCTGCTCTGCAGCCCGGCGCGGGCAAGCCCGCTCGCCACAATCACATCAGTCGTTGTCCAGCGCCCGACGCCGATACGGAAACACATCGATGACCTTGCCGGCCAGAATCGCCTCCTGCAGGCCCTTCCAGTAGTCGGCGTCGTACAGCTCGCCGTGCAACTGGGCGAACAGCCGGCGCTGGCCGATGTCGGCGAACAGGAATGGCGGGAACTCCTCGGGGAATACGTCCAGCGGACCGATGGAGTACCAGGGCTCGGAGGCCATTTCGTCCTCGGGGGTACGCGGTGGCGGGATATGCCGGAAGTTGGCTTCGGTGAGGAAACAGATCTCGTCGTAGTCATAGAACACCACCCGGCCATGGCGGGTGACACCGAAGTTCTTCAGCAGCATGTCGCCGGGGAAGATGTTCGCCGCCGCCAGTTGCTTGATCGCCAGGCCATAGTCATCCAGGGCCTCGCGCACCTGGGCTTCGTTGGCATTGTCGAGGTAGAGGTTGAGCGGGGTCATGCGCCGCTCGGTCCAGCAGTGGCGGATCAGTACCGTCTCGCCCTCGACCTGCACGGTGGACGGCGCCACCTCCAGCAATTCCTCGAGGCAGGCCGGCTCGAACTTGCCCAGAGGGAAACGGAAGTCGGCGAACTCCTGGGTATCGGCCATGCGCCCGACCCGGTCGACGCTTTTCACCAGGCGGTACTTTTCGATCACGGTGGCGCGGTCGACGTTCTTCGACGGCGAGAAACGGTCCTTGATGATCTTGAACACCGTGTTGAAGCCCGGCAGGGTGAACACGCTCATGACCATGCCGCGCACGCCCGGGGCCATGATGAAACGGTCGTCGGTGTTGGCCAGGTGGTCGATCAGTGCGCGGTAGAACTCGGACTTGCCGTGCTTGTAGAAGCCGATCGAGGTGTACAGCTCGGCCACGTGCTTGCCCGGCAGGATACGCTTGAGAAAGCCGACGAATTCGGCCGGCACCGGTATGTCGACCATGAAATAGGAACGAGTGAAGGAGAAGATGATCGACACCTCGGCCTCGTCGGTGATCAACGCATCGATGCGGATCCCGCGGCCCTCCTGGTGCAGGAACGGAATCACCAGCGGCCACTGCTCGTCATGGGTGTAGATGCGCCCGACCAGGTAAGCCCCCTTGTTGCGGTAGAGCACCGAGGAAAACAGTTCGAGGCACAGTTCCGGATCCTTGCACACCCAGTCCGGCAGGCTTTCGCGCAGTTGCGCTTCCATCCGTTGCAGATCACCGGGCAGGTCGGCGTAGTCCTCGCTGAAGCGGTAGTCGCTGAAGATCCTTTCGAGCATGCCCGACAACTCGCCTTGCGGGCGATAGGTCCGGGTCTGCGCGCCCCGGGCGCGGCGCAGCGACGGCCGGGTGGTGTGGATGAACATGCAGCCGTCGCTGATCAGGTCGTGGCTGAACAGACTGCAGAAGGCCGAGTTGTACCAGGTTTCCGCCAACTCATCGTCGAAACGCACATCGATCAGGCCGATGTAGGCGCTTTTCACCAGCGGCCAGATGCCGACGTCGAGCAACGACTCCTCATCGAAGGCGGCCCGCAGGCGGGCGTTGACTTCGGCGACCTTTTCCTCGTAGAGATTGATCCGGGCCGCCGACGCCGCCTGCGCCTCCTGCCAGCGCGCCCCCTCGAAACGGGCGCGGGCGCCATCGGTGATCTGGCGAAAATGCTCGCGATAGTTATCGAAGCCATCAAGGATCATGCGGGCGATATCGGCGGCCGGCCATTGCTGCGGCATAGTCAAACCTCTGCGGGATTTTTCGATCATTGTTCTGGTCGCGAGCCCGTTGAGCTTAGAAGCCAGTCATCGTGTTGTGCAACCTTGCCCTGAACGTAACATCCCGACACACTTGCTCGCCTTCCCCCGCCAAGGACGTCCCACCGTGAATCCCGCCGATATCGTTCGCATGTTCAGCCTGGCCGCCGTCTGGGGCGCCAGTTTCCTGTTCATGCGTATCATTGCTCCCGTGCTGGGCGCGTTTCCCACTGCGTTCTTTCGTGTCTCGATCGCCGCTGTCGGCCTGCTCGTGATGCTCGCGCTGATGCGGGTCAAGTGGGACTTCAAGGGCAAGTTCCGGGTCTGCCTGATGCTCGGGGTGATCAACTCCGGGCTGCCGGCGACGCTGTACTCGGTGGCGGCCAAGGTGCTGCCGGCCGGCTATTCGTCGATTTTCAATGCCACCACGCCGCTGATGGGCGTACTGATTGGCGGCCTGTTCTTCCATGAGAAACTCAGCCTGAACAAACTGCTGGGCATTTTCCTCGGGCTGTTCGGTGTCGCGGTGCTGACCCGTGCCGGCCCGGTGACCTTCGACCTGCAACTGCTGATGGGCGCCGGGGCCTGCCTGCTGGCCACCACCAGCTATGGTTTCGCCGGATTCCTGACCCGACGCTGGCTCGATCACCAGGGTGGGCTCGATCCCCGGCTGTCGGCCCTGGGCAGCATGTGCGGGGCCACCCTGGCGATCCTGCCGTTCTTTGCCACCAGCGCCATCACCCAACCGCCAGCCAGCTGGGGCGGGTTCGAAGTCTGGGGCGCCCTGCTGGGGCTCGGCCTGCTCTGCACGGCGTTCGCCTACATCATCTACTTCAAGCTGCTGAGCAATATCGGGCCGGTGAAATCGATGACCGTGACCTTCATGATCCCGGCGTTCGGGGTGCTGTGGGGCGCACTGTTTCTCGACGAGCCGTTGTCGATGGCGCACCTGTATGGCGGGGTGTTGATTGCGGTGGCCTTGTGGCTGGTGCTCAAGCCGGCGGTGGTCAAGGCCAGCGCCGTGGCGGACCGCTAGCCTTGCAGGGAATCTGATGGCCTCTTCGCGGGCAAGCCCGCTCCCACAGGTTCCAGGGCGAACATAAGTCCTGTGACCGACACGGACATTGTGGGAGCGGGCTTGCCCGCGAAGAGGCCGGAACAGGCACAGCAGCACTGCGCTGCTGCACCCGCCTCAAGGACGCGTCAGCCCGCCTTGCGGAACACGAACACCAGGCCGACGATGATCAGCCCCATCCCCAGCATGCTCAGCGACGCCAGGCGATTGCCGAAGATCAGGTAGTCCATGATCGCCGTCACCGCCGGTACCAGGTAGAACAGGCTGGTGACGTTCACCAGGTTGCCCCGGGCGATCAACCGATACAGCAGCAACGTCGCCAGTACCGATACCACCAGCCCCATCCACAGCACCGGGATGATGAAGCCACTACCGGTTTCGACATGAAACGGCTGGAACGGCACGAACACCCCGCACAGCAACAGGCCGACCAGGTACTGCACCGGCAACGTGCCCAGCGGATTGTCGGTGATGCGCTTCTGCATGATCGAGCCGAACGTCATGCTCGCCAGCGCCAGCAGGCCGAAGAGCATCCCGGCCAGCGACATGCCCGCCAGACCGATCCCCTGGTAGACCACCAGGACCAGCCCGGCCAGGCCCAGCCCCAGGCCGAACATCCGGCTCCAGGAGCGCTGGCGTTCCACCAGCACCGCCGTGAGAATGGGCTGCACGCCCATGATCGTCGCCATGACGCCCGGCGTGACCTTCAGATCCAGCGCCAGCAGATAGAAGATCTGGTAGGCGCCAAGCAGCACCAGCCCGGTCACCGCGGCATAGAGCAACGGTTTGCCGCGCCTGGGCCACTTGAACTTGAGCAACGGCCCCAGCAGCAACAGGCCCAACAGGGCTATGGAAAAACGTACCAGCAGAAAGGCGAACGGCGAGGCATGGGCCAGGCCCCACTTGGAGAAGATCGCCCCGCTGCTCCAGAGCAGCACGAACAGACTCGTCGAAGCCGCCGCGGTCGCGGATTGCTTTGAAATGACCAACATGGATACCACCTGTAATTCAGGCAAATGCCAACCCAGCTGTGAAGCTGAAGATTCAGTAGGTTTTTTCAGGCGGGCAGGAAGGAGAGCAGCAAGCTTCGCTGATCAACCCTGGATGCCAACGCCTGGCGGTGATACGACGGCGTACACCGGCGTGCTACTGACAGGTGGTGGGTAATGACTGATCTGCACCGGTTGCTGGCTCCCGCACTGCACTACGCCAGCGTTGAGCGCTGGAACGACGACCGCGTTGAGGGAGGAAGCTGGCATAGGCAGATTTTCTGTGAAGGGAAACAACGGTGGATCAGGCGATGCACCGAGCGCCGACTATAACCAGCGCTCGACATCAATTGCAACAGGTCAGCCGAACAGCCAGTAGCCCAGGGCCCAGGCCACCACGACCGCCAGCACTGGACGCATGATCCGGTAGGCCTTGGGATGCTTGCGCTTCCACTGCTTGACCACGCTGCTGAAGCTGTCGCTGAACTTCTTGCTCCAGGCATAGGCCTGGTTGATCCCGCCGACGCGTTCCTCATCGACGTTCTGTGGCGCGGTGGCACGCCCCAGGAAGGCGCTGACCGAACGGTTGATCGAAGTCATCAGGCGGTTGCTCAACGGCCGCTCGACGTCGCAGAACAGGATGACCCGGGTCTGCTCGGTTTCGTTCTTGACCCAGTGCACGTAGGTCTCGTCGAACATCACGTCTTCACCGTCGCGCCAGGCGTAGACCTGGCCATCGACGAAAATCCGGCAGTCGTCGGAGTTCGGTGTCGACAGGCCCAGGTGGTAACGCAGCGAACCGGCGAACGGGTCGCGGTGCGGGTTCAGGTGGCTGCCGCCGGGCAACAGGGCGAACATCGCACCCTTGACGTTGGGGATGCGGCTGACCAGCTCGACGGTCTTCGGGCAGAGCGTTTCAGCCGACGGCAGTGGCTTGTCGTACCATTTCAGGTAGAAACGCTTCCAACCTTTCTTGAAGAACGAACCGAAACCGGCGTCGTTGTTCTTCTCGGCGGCACGGATGTAGCCCTCGTCGAACAGGTGCATGGCTTCCTCGCGGATCACCTGCCAGTTGTCCTTGAGCACGTCCAGCTCGGGGAACTTGCTGCGGTCCAGGTACGGCTTGGACGGCACCGCGGAAAACAGGTACATCAGGGCGTTGTACGGAGCGAACAGCGCCGAGTGGTTGACGAACTGGCGCAATACCGGCAAACGCGCCTTGCCCCGCAGGTGCACGTAGAGCGTACTGCCTACGAACAGCAGCAAGACGGCGGCCTTGGCGGCGAAGGAAAAGGTCATTCAGCACTCCTTGAAAGTGGGCGACGTCCGGGTAGGAAAAATCCACGAGACGTGGCAGCCGGCCATGATAAACATTACCGACCGCAGGAAAAACCCGCGCGACTCAACAATCAGTGTTAAGAGCCGTGCAACAAAGCGTTAATTAGCATAAGGCGCCGGAATGCTGACTGATGCAGGTCAGCTGAATGCAGGATGCCTCGTAAGCCAGCCTCCGTGGGAGCCGGCCTACGAGGGAAAATACCGGGGTCGGCCCGCGCCTTACTGCTGGTTTTCCTGCTCGGTGAACAGGTCGCTGAACAGCATGCTCGACAGATAACGCTCACCGGAGTCCGGCAGCACCACCACGATAGTCTTGCCCTGCATCTCCGGGGTTTCCGCCAGACGTACGGCGACCGCCATCGCCGCGCCACAGGAAATGCCGCAGAGGATCCCTTCCTCCTGCATCAGGCGCAGGGCCATGGCCTTGGACTCTTCGTCGGACACCAGTTCGACCCGGTCGACCAGCGACAGGTCGAGGTTCTTCGGCACGAAGCCGGCACCGATGCCCTGGATCTTGTGCGGCGACGGCTTGACCTCCTGCCCGGCCAGGGTCTGGCTGATCACCGGCGAAGTCACCGGCTCCACCGCCACCGAGAGAATCGGCTTGCCCTGGGTCTGCTTGATGTAGCGCGAAACGCCGCTGATGGTGCCGCCGGTACCGACGCCGGCCACCAGCACGTCGACCGCGCCATCGGTGTCGTTCCAGATTTCCGGACCGGTGGTCTTCTCATGGATCGCCGGGTTGGCCGGGTTGTCGAACTGCGCCGGCATGAAATACCGCGCCGGGTCGCTGTCGACGATCTCGCCAGCCTTCTCGATCGCGCCCTTCATGCCCTTGGCCGGCTCGGTCAGCACCAGTTCGGCCCCCAGCGCCTTGAGCACCTTGCGCCGCTCGATGCTCATCGACGCCGGCATGGTCAGCAGCAGCTTGTAACCACGGGCGGCGGCGACGAAGGCCAGGCCGATGCCGGTGTTGCCCGAGGTCGGCTCGACGATGGTCATGCCCGGTTTGAGACGGCCGCTGCTTTCGGCGTCCCAGATCATGTTGGCGCCGATCCGGCACTTCACCGAATACCCCGGATTGCGCCCTTCGATCTTGGCCAGGATGGTCACGCCGCGGGGCGCGATACGGTTGATCTGAACCAGGGGCGTATTACCGATGGAATGGGCGTTGTCGGCGAAAATACGGCTCATGACGGATCCTTCGAGCAATTGAGAATTAGCCCACAAGGGTATGCCCCGAGGTGACAGGCGTCCAGTCATGCGAACGTCTCGCGTCGCCGGGGGTCCATCGCCTTATGACAGTCTGTGGGGCACGTCGATGAAACGTCGTTACAGTTGGCCGCTGTGGGGCCTGGCAGTCGTGGTTTTGCTGGTGGTGGCGGTGAATCTGGCCCTGCCCTACCTGGTGCGCAACTACCTGAATGAAAAGCTCGCCGACATGGGTGACTATCGCGGCCAGGTGACCGACGTCGACCTGGCCCTGTGGCGCGGTGCCTACCGGATCAACGGCCTGGAAATCGTCAAGGTCGCCGGCAAGGTGCCGGTGCCGTTCCTCAAGGCACCGCTGATCGACCTGTCGGTGAGCTGGAAAGCCCTGTGGGACAA
Source organism: Pseudomonas fuscovaginae SE-1 (assembly GCF_000364705.1). GTDB lineage: Bacteria > Pseudomonadota > Gammaproteobacteria > Pseudomonadales > Pseudomonadaceae > Aquipseudomonas > Aquipseudomonas fuscovaginae_A. The sequence goes on from NZ_AQOH01000083.1 coordinate 30,053, forward strand.
CCATGCGGTGGTGGCCGAGGTGCAGTTCGTCGAACCGGAGCTGAACTTCGTCGACGGCGGCGCGAACAATCGCCAGGCCTCGCAGACCGGCCGGGGCACCGACTGGCGCGCCCAGTTGGGCAAGCTGCTGCCGATCACCCTCAACGAAGTGCGGATCGACAACGGGCGCATCACCTTCCGCAACTTCAACTCCCAGCCGCCGGTCAACCTGCAGGCGACCCAGGTCGATGCCAGCCTCTACAACCTGACCAACGTCGTCGACCTCAAGGGCCGGCGCGATGCCCGCTTTGAAGGCAAGGCCCTGCTGCTCGGCCATGCGCCCCTGGAGACCACGGCCACTTTCGATCCGCTGAGCAATTTCGAGGACTTCGAATTCCGCCTGCGGGCCACCGGCATCGAGCTGCGCAAGGTCAACGACTTCGCCGCCGCCTACGGCAAGTTCGACTTCAATGGCGGCAGCGGCGACGTGGTGATCGAGGCCCAGGCCGACAAGGGCCGGCTCACCGGCTACATCAAGCCGCTGCTGCATGATGTCGAGGTATTCGACTGGCAGCAGGACGTCGAGAATCAGGACAAGAGCCTGCTGCGCTCGGTCTGGGAAGCCATCGTCGGTGCCGGCGAAACCCTGCTCAAGAACCAGGAGAAAAACCAGTTCGCTACCCGCGTCGAACTCAGTGGCAGCGTTCACCAGCAGGATGTCAGCGCGTTCGCCGCCTTTTTGCAGATATTGCGCAATGGTTTCATCCAGGCCTTCAATGCCCGCTACGAACGGCCCAAGCCCGATACCGGCCAGTAGTCCTGACCAGGTCAGGAGGTGACGCTCCATTCAGAGACTGAATAAGCCGTCTGCGTTCACACTCGACCGGGCACCGCGTTATAGTCGGGACATGGGATTTCCCCGCCGCCCCGCTGCCGGGCCGGCGCTACCGTTCGAGGAAACACAGATGAAGTTCGAAGGCACCCAGGCCTACGTCGCCACCGCTGACCTGAAGCTGGCCGTCAACGCCGCCATTACCTTGGAGCGTCCCCTGCTGGTCAAGGGCGAGCCCGGCACCGGCAAGACCATGCTCGCCGAACAACTGGCCGAGTCCTTCGGCGCCAAGCTGATCACCTGGCACATCAAGTCCACCACCAAGGCGCACCAGGGCCTCTACGAGTACGACGCGGTCAGCCGCCTGCGCGACTCGCAACTGGGCGTGGACAAGGTCCACGACGTGCGCAACTACCTGAAAAAGGGCAAGCTCTGGGAGGCCTTCGAGTCCGAGGAGCGGGTGATCCTGCTGATCGACGAGATCGACAAGGCCGATATCGAGTTCCCCAACGACCTGTTGCAGGAACTCGACAAGATGGAGTTCTACGTCTACGAAATCGACGAGACCATCAAGGCGAAACAGCGCCCGATCATCATCATTACCTCCAACAACGAGAAGGAACTGCCGGACGCCTTCCTGCGTCGCTGCTTCTTCCACTACATCGCCTTCCCCGATCGCGAAACCCTGCAGAAGATCGTCGACGTCCACTACCCGGACATCAAGAAGGACCTGGTCAGCGAAGCCCTCGACGTGTTCTTCGACGTGCGCAAGGTGCCGGGCCTGAAGAAGAAGCCGTCGACCTCGGAACTGGTGGACTGGCTGAAGCTGCTGATGGCCGACAACATCGGCGAGGCGGTGTTGCGCGAACGCGATCCGACCAAGGCCATCCCGCCGCTGGCCGGTGCCCTGGTGAAAAACGAGCAAGACGTACAGCTACTGGAGCGTCTCGCCTTCATGAGCCGTCGCGGCAGCCGTTAAACCATTGAAGGGCAATAGCCATGCTGCTCAACCTGTTCAATGAAATGCGCGCGGCCAAGGTACCGGTGTCGGTGCGCGAGCTGCTCGACCTGATCAACGCGCTGAAACAGCGGGTGACCTTCGCCGACATGGACGAGTTCTACTACCTGGCGCGGGCGATCCTGGTCAAGGACGAACGGCATTTCGACAAGTTCGACCGGGCCTTCGGCGCCTACTTCAACGGCCTGGAAAAGCTCGACGACCACCTGCAGGCGCTGATCCCCGAGGACTGGCTGCGCAAGGAGTTCGAACGTTCGCTGAGCGACGAGGAACGCGCGCAGATCCAATCCCTTGGTGGCCTGGACAAGCTGATCGAGGAATTCAAGAAACGCCTGGAGGAACAGAAGGAACGCCATGCCGGTGGCAACAAGTGGATCGGCACCGGTGGCACCAGCCCGTTCGGCTCGGGCGGTTTCAACCCGGAAGGTATCCGCGTCGGCGATGCCGGCAAGCGCCAGGGCAAGGCGGTCAAGGTCTGGGACCAGCGTGAGTACAAGAACCTCGACGATCAGGTCGAACTGGGCACGCGCAACATCAAGGTGGCCCTGCGTCGCCTGCGCAAGTTCGCCCGCCAGGGCGCCGCCGAGGAACTGGACATCGATGGCACCATCGACCATACCGCCCGCGATGCCGGCCTGCTGAACATCCAGATGCGGCCGGAGCGGCGCAACACCGTCAAGCTGTTGCTGCTGTTCGATATCGGCGGCTCGATGGATGCGCATGTAAAGATCTGCGAGGAACTGTTCTCGGCCTGCAAGACCGAGTTCAAGCACCTGGAGTACTTCTACTTCCACAACTTCATCTACGAGTCGGTGTGGAAGAACAACCTGCGTCGCAGTTCGGAGCGGACCTCGACCCAGGACCTGCTGCACAAGTATGGCGCCGACTACAAGGTGGTGTTCGTCGGCGATGCGGCGATGGCGCCCTACGAGATCACCCAGGCCGGCGGCAGCGTCGAGCACTGGAACGAAGAGCCGGGCTACGTGTGGATGCAGCGCTTCATGGAGAAGTACAAGAAGCTCATCTGGATCAACCCGTATCCGAAGGACACCTGGGGATACACCTCTTCGACCAATATCGTTCGCGACCTGATCGAGGACCAGATGTATCCGTTGACCCTGCGGGGGTTGGAAGAAGGGATGCGGTTCCTGTCCAAGTGACAAGCGACTCTGTGGCGAGCGGGCTTGCCCGCGCTGGGGCGCGAAGCGGCCCT
>NZ_AQOH01000084.1 GCF_000364705.1 Pseudomonas fuscovaginae SE-1
GTCAGGCACCTGCGCACGAGTATGATGCGCTTGCCCGTTCTGGGGCTGCCTTGCAGCCCAGCGCGGGCAAGCCCGCTCGCCACACAAAAGCCACGCTCAGGCAAACCGGCTGATGTACTCGACATGCTGCCGGTGCGCCGACTCCTGCACCGTCGGTACCAATCGCACCACACTGCCCGGCAGGCACTGCGCCAATCGCGCCAGCGACAGCGGCGTCAACGCCCCCAGGCGCGGATAACCGCCAATGGTCTGCCGGTCATTGAGCAGCACGATCGGCTGCCCATCCGGTGGCACCTGGATCGCCCCCAAGGGAATCCCCTCGGAAATCATCGGCCGCCCCTGGTACTTCAGTTCAGCGCCAAGCAGGCGAATGCCCATGCGGTCGCCCCGGCTGTCGAGGGTCCAGGCTGTGTTGAAGGCATCGAACAGGCTCTGCCCACTGAACTCGCCGATCTGCGCACCCAGCACCACCTGCAGCGCGGCATCGGCCTGGAGATCGGGAATCTGCGCGGCCGGCACCACCGCCGGCGTCACCGCCGCCCCCGCATGGCGCAGGCTATCGCCCTTGCTCAACGGCTGCCCCAGGCCATCCAGGCCACCCAGTTCCTCGCGGACCACGCAGGCACTGCTGCCCAAAACCTTCGGTGCGAGAAAACCGCCCGGCGCCGCGAGGTAGGCCCGCGCGCCCAGCAGCGGCTGGGTGAATTGCAGGCGCTGCCCGGCTTCCAGGATGAAGCTGCGCCAGGGCGCCAACGCCCGGCCGTCCACCTGGGCGCCGAGATCGGCACCGGCCAGGGCCAGGCAGCAGGTTTCCCGCGCCACCACGGCGAAGCCGCCCAGGGTGATCTCCACCACCGGTGCATCCAGCGAATTGCCCAGCAGGCGGTTGGCCCAGGACATCGCCACCCAGTCCAGCGCGCCGCCCTGGGTCACGCCCAGATGACGCACGCCGAACCGCCCACGGTCCTGCAACAGGCACAGGCGGGTGCTGGCCTCGATCGACAGATGGCTCATGCCAGGGCCTCCAGAGGCGTATCGTCGCCACCCAACTTGATGAATTCGGCATGTTCGACCGCCGCGAAACGCACCGTATCGCCCGGCTGCATCAGGCTGTAGCCATCCCGCTCGCGGTCGAACAGCCTGCTCGGCGTACGGCCGATCAGGTTCCAGCCCCCCGGCGACACCACCGGATAGGCCGCGGTCTGGCGTTCGGCGATGCCGACGCTGCCCGCCGCGACCTTCTTGCGCGGGGTGTCCAGCCGTGGCGCCGCCAGCGGCTCCACCACCAGCCCCATGAAGGCGAAACCCGGCGCGAAGCCGAGGGCGAACACCTGGTACTCGCGTTCACTGTGGCGGCGGATCACCTCGCTCACCGACCAGCCGCTGCGCTCGGACAACAGGCGCAGTTCCGGGCCAACACTCGGGTCGTACCACACCGGCAGCACATGGCACTGACCGGTGGTGGTGGCATTGGGCTGCAGATCGGCCAGGGCTTCAGCGATCAGTTCCCGGGCCCGGGTTGGGCTCAGGTGCGCCAGGTCGTAATGCACCATCAGGGTGGTGTAGGACGGCACCAGGTCGACCAGATACCCGGCGAAAGCGACTCGCAGGCGTTCGCTGGCGGCGAGCATCCACGGCATGTTTTCTTCGGCGATCAGCTCGAACAGGCGCACCATCAGGCAATCGATCGCTACCACTTCGATGCGCGGTTTCATCGGCGATGGGCTCATGGCTGCGCCTGCCGGTCGAGGGCCTCGCGAATGCGCTGCACAGCCTCGACCGAGCTGGCGTTGTCGCCATGCACGCACAGGGTGTGGGCGTGCAGGCGCAAGGCGCTGCCGTCGCTGGCGGTCAGTGGGTCGCCACGGGCGATGGTCAGGGCCTGCTCGATGATCCGCTCCGGTTCATGGTGCACCGCCCCCGGCAACTGCCGGGAAACCAGGCGCCCCTCGGGGTCGTAGGCGCGGTCGGCAAAGGCTTCGAACCACAGGGTCACGCCGAACTCGTCGGCCAGGGCCTGAGCCGCGCTATTGTCGCGCATCGCCAGCAGCATCAGTGGCAGCTCACGGTCGTAGGCGGCAATCGCCTCGATCACCGAACGCAGTTGCTGCGGGTTGGCCATCATGTCGTTGTACAACGCGCCATGGGGCTTGACGTAGCTGACTCGGGCGCCCTGGGCCCGGCAGATGCCATCCAGCGCACCGATCTGATAGTGCAGCAGGTCCTGGATCTCCTGCGGCGTGCAGGCCATGGAACGGCGACCGAAGCCGACCAGGTCCGGATAGGCCGGATGCGCGCCGATCTTCACCCCATTGGCCAGCGCAAGGCTGACAGTCTTGCGCATGATGCTCGGGTCGCCGGCATGATAGCCGCAGGCGATGTTGGCACAGTCGATGAAAGGCATGACTTGGGCATCCAGACCCATGGTCCAGTTGCCGTAACTTTCACCGATATCGCAGTTGAGTAGCAGGCGGCTCACGGTTGGCTGCTCCTGTGGGCGGTCATGAACAGGTGACATTGCCTTGGTGGTCGGCAATGCTTATGGTGATTCGTCGGTCGAGGGCCATTCTCGATTGCGCCTACCCTGCCCGTCCAACTAATAAAAGCCGTTCCCAGACATAAGAAAAGTTGATTGCATGAACCTCAAGTTTCTCGAAACCTTCGTCTGGGTCGCCCGGCTCAAGAGTTTCCGCCTCACCGCGGACAAGCTGTTCACCACCCAGGCCTCGATTTCCAGCCGGATCGCCGTGCTCGAGGGAGAACTCGGGGTCAAGCTGTTCCTGCGCGATTCACGTGGGGTCAAGCTGACCCCCGAAGGGCTCAAGGTGCTCGACCATGCCGAGCGGATGCTCGACACCCTGCAGGCCCTCAAGCATTCGATCGAACCCGGCTCGACCAAGGTCGGACGCCTGCGTATCGGCGTGATGGACACGGTGATCCACACCTGGCTCAGCCCGCTGGTGGCGGAAATGACCGAGCGTTTCCCGCTGGTGGAAATCGAGCTGGTGGCCGATACCGCGCTGAACCTCGCCGAGCAGTTGCAGAAGGGTTTCGTCGACCTGATCCTGCAGACCGACCCGCTGCGCCAGGAATCCATCCGCAGCCTGGAACTGGCCAGCTACCCGATGGGCTGGGTGGTGGCGAGCCATTCGATCCACAACCGTGAGTACGCGAGCCTGGCGGATGTTTCGCAGGAACGGATCGTGACCTTTTCCAGGAATTCCCGGCCGCATCAGGAACTGCTCGCCCTGCTGCAGGCCCATGGCGTCGCCGCACCACGGCTCAATTGCGTGAACTCGGTGTCGGCCATCACCCGCCTGCTACGCGACGGTTTCGGTATCGGCGCGCTGCCGCTGGCGCTGGTCAGCGAGGAACTGGCCCGTGGCGAATTGACCCTGCTTTCGCTACCGGTGCGTCCGCCGAATCTGGAGGTGGTGGTGTCCTGGCGAATCGGGGAGGAGTTGGTGGAGGAGATCGTCGCACTGTGCCAACAGGTGCTGCACGATTATGCCGGCAAGGTGGGGGAGCACCACGTGGTGTTGAGCAGGGTCTGAAGCCACGCGGCAAGGCTTGAAGGCCTGTTCGCGGATAAACCGGGACGCCGGACCGCCGGCTCCCACCCTGTTTGTGTCGAACGCAAATCTTGTGTGCGCCATAACCGTGGGAGCCAACTGTCTTTGGCTCCTTGCTGATGAGAGGCTAAAGACAGTTGGCTCCCACAGGGGACTCACCCCGCACAGGCACAGGCTTTACCAGCCGCGCTCGCGCCGCGCCAGGCGCTCACGCTGGCGCTTGCCGCCCAGCACCACCCAGTCCACCAGGCGGAAGAAGCCTTCGATGAAGAAGGAGAACAGCAACGCCCCGCCCATCGCCCAGCCGATCGCCTCGGGCGACAGCAGCACCTGGTAGCTGTAGCCCTGCAGGGTTTCCTGGCGGATCGCCGGGTCGGCGGCATAGGCCACCTGCAAGGCGCGCTTGTACCAGGGCCCCTGCATCGCCTGGAACTGGTCGTCGAGCAGGCGCTGGCGATTGAGCAGGTTGCCGAGGCTGTCGGCATCGCTGCGGAACACCGGGTCGTCACTGGCACGGTAATGCGCCACCAGTTTCTGCAGGTCGCCGTCGAAGAACTGCTCGGCAGTCTTCTGGAAGCCCTGCAGACTGGTCTGCGCCTCGATCAGGTGGGCCTCGACCCGCTTGGTGTAGTCACTGAGAAAACCGGGCACCTGGACGCCAAGCAGCAACCCCAGGGTAAACAGAATCAAGCGCAGGTAACTCAACCACATGACAGGTGTCCTTATTCAGTCCGCCCCTGGCTGACGCATTCACCGCGCCGCCACAGGCTCCATTGACCGGGCTCGTAGCGAGTCCAGGTCTCGTTTTCGGTCAGGGGTTCGGTGGCGATCACCGTGACCACGTCGTTGGGCGTGGTTTCGGCCTGGAAGTCGACGATCACGTCGACATCCTTCAGCCGCGCCGGGCCGAACGGCGCACGACGGGTGATCTGCGCCAACTTGGTCGAGCAGTAGCAGAACAGCCAGTCACCGTCGCTGAGCAGACAGTTGAACACGCCCTTGCCACGGTACTCGGCGCAGGCGGCCACCAGCGACGGCAACAGTTGCTCCACTTCCACGGGCTCGGGAAAGGCTTCGCGGACACGGTTGAGCAGGTCGCAGAAGGCCGCCTCGCTGTCGGTATCGCCGACCGGACGGTAGAAGCTGTGCCCGGGCTTGAAATCGGCCAGTTGGCCGTTATGGGCGAAACACCAGTTGCGCCCCCACAGCTCACGGACGAACGGATGGGTATTGGACAGGCAGACCTTGCCGACATTGGCCTGACGGATATGCCCGATCACCACTTCGCTCTTGATCGGATAACGCTGCACCAGTTGCGCGACTTCCGAATCGCAGCTCGCGGCAGGGTCCTGGAACACCCGCAGCCCACGCCCCTCGTAGAAGCCGATGCCCCAGCCGTCGCGGTGCGGGCCGGTGCGCCCACCGCGCTGCATCAACCCGGTAAAGCTGAAAACGATATCGGTCGGCACATTGGCGCTCATGCCCAACAATTCACACATGCTCGGACTCTCGCTTCAAGGCTGCACGCTTACAGACGCGGCTCGACCCGCTGGCGGCCGGCACCGCTGGCCGGTGGCGGACGCCGTGGACGCTCCTGACGCTCGGCGGCGAACGGCTGGTCGTCGGCCTCGATTTCGGCGCGGGCCGCGGCGGCGGCGGCTTCGGCCTGCAACTTGCGAGCCTTGCTCGATCGTTCGAGCGGCCAGCGGATCAGCACGAAAACCAGGTAAACGCCGGCGGCGATGACCAGGTACATGAACAGGTCGGAGACTGCGCGCCAGGCGTTGTTGCCGACCTTGAACAGCAGGTCCAGGGCGGTGATGGCGACCGCCGGGGCGAAACGCTCCTTCACCGGGTCGAGAATGGTCGGGCTGAACAGCAGCACCGCCATCAGCAGGCGCAACGGCTCGCGCAGCCAGCGCCAGGTCCAGCGGGTCAGGCGAAACCACACCAACAGGCAGCCCAAGGCCGCAAAGGCGTAGCAACCCCAGGCGATCAGATAGTCGTTCTCGGTCATGGTGTCCATGGCAAGGCTGGCAAAGAGAGGCTTATGATAACGGCTTTTCGCCGGCCCGGCTGCACCGCCGTCAGCGATCCTCAAGACAGAGAGTTGCCCATGCCCCGCCAAGCCGCCTTCAGCAGCGCCCCGATTGCCCACAAAGGCCCCGGCCCCGATCCCTACGCCTGGTTGCAGGAGCGCGACAGCGAAGCGGTACTCGACTACCTCAAGGCCGAAAACAGCTACCAGCAGGCACAACTGGCCGACCAGGCCGAGCTGCGCGAAACGCTGTTCGAGGAGATCAAGGGGCGGATCCTGGAGACCGACCTGTCCCTGCCCTCACCCTGGGGACCGTTCCTGTACTACACCCGCACCAGCGCCGGCGACGAGTACGCCCGCCATTACCGCTGCCCACGCCCCGCCGATGGCAGCCTGACGGTGGATGAAGGTGCCGAACAACTGCTGCTCGACCCCAATGTGCTGGCCGCTGGCGGCTTCCTGTCCCTCGGCAGCTTCAGCGTCAGCCCGGACCACCAGCGCCTGGCCTACAGCCTGGACACCAGCGGCGACGAGATCTACCGCCTGTACGTCAAGGAACTCGCCAGCGGCAGCGTCAGCGAGCTGCCCTTCGACGACTGCGACGGCAGCATGACCTGGGCCAACGACAGCCGTACGCTGTTCTTCGGCGAACTGGACGACACCCACCGCCCGCACAAGCTGTATCGCCATGTGCTGGGCCGGGACGGCGCCGAAGAAGTGTTGCATGAGCCGGACGGGCGTTTCTTCCTGCACTGCTACCGCAGCAGCTCCGAACGGCAACTGGTGGCGCTGCTGGGCAGCAAGACCACCAGCGAGGCCTGGGTGCTCGATGCCGACACGCCGCAACAGCCCTTCACCTGCCTGGCGACGCGGGTCGAAGGCCACGAATACTCCGTCGATCACGGCCGCTACCAGGGCCAGTGGCAGTGGTTCATCCGCAGTAACCAGGACGGCATCAACTTCGCCCTGTTCCATGCCGCCGACACTGGCATTCCCCGTCGAGAAGACTGGCAGCGACTGGTGCCCCATGACGAGCAGGTAATGCTCGAAGGCGTCACCCTCAACGCCCAGGCCCTGTGCCTGAGCCTGCGCGAAGGCGGCCTGCCGATCATCGAGGTACGTCCCGAGGGCCTGCCGGCCTACCGCGTGCAGTTGCCGGATGCGGCCTACAGCCTCTACGTGCAGGACAGCCTGGAGTTCACCAGCGACTGTATCCGTTTGCGCTACGAAGCCCTCAACCGCCCGGCCCAGGTGCGCCAACTGACCCTGGCCACTGGCGAACAGAGCGTGCTCAAGCAGACGCCGGTACTCGGCCCGTTCAATGCCGACGCCTACGTCAGCCAGCGGCTGTGGGCCAGCGCACCGGACGGCACCCGGGTACCGATCAGCCTGGTGGTCAAGCGCGATCTGCTCGGCCAGGCCACCCCGCTCTACCTCTACGGCTATGGTGCCTATGGCGAAAGCCTCGACCCCTGGTTCTCCCATGCCCGCCTGAGCCTGCTCGAACGCGGCGTGGCCTTCGCCATCGCCCACGTGCGCGGTGGTGGCGAGTTGGGGGAGGCCTGGTATCGCGCCGGCAAGCAGGAGCACAAGCAGAACACCTTCGACGACTTCATCGCCTGCGCCGAACACCTGATCGCCGAGGGCCTGACCACCTCCGGGCAACTGGTGATCAGCGGCGGCAGTGCCGGCGGCCTGCTGATCGGTGCCGTGCTCAACCAGCGCCCGGAGCTGTTCCAGGCGGCGATCGCCGAGGTGCCATTCGTCGATGTGCTGAACACCATGCTCGACCCCGACCTGCCGCTGACCGTCACCGAGTATGACGAGTGGGGCAACCCGCAGGAGCCAGGGGTGCACGCCCGGCTCAAGGCCTACGCGCCCTACGAGAACGTCCGCGCCCAGGACTACCCGGCGATGCTGGTGATCGCCGGCTACAACGACAGCCGCGTGCAGTACTGGGAAGCCGCCAAGTGGGTGGCGAAATTGCGCGCGACCCGTACCGACGAGCATCTACTCTTGCTCAAGACCGAACTGGGTGCCGGCCATGGCGGCATGAGCGGACGCTACCAGGGATTGCGTGACGTAGCACTCGAATATGGCTTCGTGTTCAAGGTTCTGGGCATCGCCTGAGGAACTCTGCCCGGCGCCATGGTCATAGAGCATGACGCTGGGCCGCCGGGCCGGGAACGAACAACAACGATAGATCGTGAAACATGTCAGAACCGACTTCACTGAATAACGAAATTCGCGACATGCTGATGGACTGCGGTCTGTTCAGCCAGTTGCTGCCCGCCGACTGCCAGGCGGCCGCCGGCTACTTCAGCATCAGCAGCGTGGACAAGGGCGAGGAAATCTTCCACGAAGGCGATGCCGGCACCTTCATGTGCATCATCCATCACGGCAGCGTCAACGTGCAGAAGCTCAACGAGGCCGGCCAGCCGGTGGTGATCGCCACCCTGCGCGCCGGCCGGGCCTTCGGCGAGATGGCGGTACTCGACGGCGAGCGACGTTCGGCCAGTTGCGTCGCGGCCAGCCACTGCCAGTTGTTGAACCTGGGCAAGGACTCGCTGGAAAAGATGCTCAACGACGCGCCGAAAATCGCCGCCAAGATCATCCGCGCCATCGCCATCGCGATGTCCAGGCGCCTGCGCATGGTCGACGGACAGTTGCTCTCGCAGCAGGTTTAACTCGAACCCGGCTTGGCCTTGTCGGCCCTGTCGTTCTGCTCCAGGCCCGGCAGCGTCTGATCCTTGGGCGGTGACGGCAGTTCGATGCTCGGCAGGGCTTCGCCCGGCTTGGGTGGCGTGCGCGGAGTGACCTGGGGATACGGCGTCGGGGTGGCGGTACCCGGGGAGCCTGGGGCCGGCGTCACAGGAGCCGGTGCCATGTCCTCGGCCCATGCCGTCGTCATCGTCAGCGCGGCCCACACAACGGCCGCCAGGGTAATGCCTTTCATCGATAGCTCCAGCAATCTGTCTGCTACAGGCTACTCGCAACGCGAACATTTTGCCTCGCTCAATGACATCCCGCTGAGCCCCACCCTCACCTCGACGGCGCCATTCACCGAAAAGCAGGGGAACTGCGCTAGACTTGACGGCATGACCGTCATCAACCCATTCGACAAGGTGAACCCATGAGTTCGGCCAACCCACCCTCCCCTACCGCCAAGCTGGATCGCATCCTCGCCGATGCCAAACGCGACAAGGAGATGGGCTATCGTGACAAGGCGCTGAAGATGTACCCGCACGTCTGCGGCCGCTGCGCCCGTGAATTCTCCGGCAAGCGCCTGAGCGAACTGACCGTGCACCATCGCGACCACAACCACGACAACAACCCGCAGGACGGCTCCAACTGGGAACTGCTCTGCCTGTTCTGTCACGACAACGAGCACTCGCGCTACACCGACCAGCAGTATTTCGGCGACAGCTCGCTGAGCAGCCCGAAGATCGCCAAGGCCACCCACAACCCGTTCGCCGCCCTGGCCGGGATGCTGAAGAAAGACGAGTAGCCACCTGCCCCGCTGCCCGCCCCGTCGCCGGCAGCCCTCCAGCCCCGATCGCGACAGGCATCACGCCCGGCAGAGTTGCCGGTATACTCGCGTCTTTTTCCTGGAAGGCACCCGGCTCGTGGCAAACAAAAGGTATAGCTGCATCGGTTTGTATAACCCCAAGTCACCGGAGAACGTCGGTTCGGTGATGCGTGCGGCTGGCTGCTACGGTGTGGCCTCGGTGTTCTATACCGGCAAGCGCTACGAGCGGGCCCGGGACTTCGTCACCGACACCAAGAAGGTTCACCAGGACATCCCGCTGATCGGCATCGACGACCTGAAGAAGATTCTGCCCCTGGGCTGCATCCCGGTCGCCGTCGAGCTGGTGGAAGGCGCCCGCCCGCTGCCGGAATACACCCACCCCGATCGCGCGCTGTACATCTTCGGCCCGGAAGACGGCTCGCTGGACAAGGACATCCGCGACTGGTGCGAGGACGTGGTGTACATCCCCACCACCGGCTGCATGAACCTGGCCGCCACCGTCAACGTGGTGCTCTATGACCGTCTGGCCAAGGGCAACAACACCCGTTCGGGGCCCAAATTCTGAGTATTGGGCGGAACAAGCCGGACTGCCTGGCAGTCTGCAGTCTATCCACCAGCCACTTTGGAGACAGATCATGAGCGACAGCAAAATCGTGCAGCGCATCGATTCCACCCCCTTCCAGTCCCCGGCGGCGCAGCAGAACGTCCAGGGCTGGGAACGGATCGGCTCCCTCGCCGGCGGCGTGATGATGGTCGGCAAGGGCCTGCGCCGGGGTGGCGTGTTCGGCCTGATCCAGGTCGCCATTGGTGGTGTGGCGCTGGCCCGAGGCATCACCGGCCACAGCTCGGCCAAGAGCTTGCTGGAAAAGGGGCGCCAGGACCTGCACAGCGTGCGCAGCAAGGTCGAGCGTGCGGCGGATGAACTGCGGCAGATGAAGGCCAATGCCGAGATGGCAACCCGTACCGCGACGGTGACGGGGAACGACTCGCTGGAAACGCCGAAGGCCTGATAGCGCCCTTGAGCACGCCTTCGCGGGCAACCCATACTGATCGTTCCCACGCTGCGCGTGGGAATGCCTCTCTGGGCGCTCAGCGCCCGCTCTGGTGACGCAGAGCCTCACGTGCTGCGTTCCCACGCAGAGCGTGGGAACGATCAAAGATCGGTAGCGCGCCAGCTACTTCAGCAGATCCGTCGCCAACACCTTCGACGGACCACCCAGCACGCTTTCGCTCAACTGGACGAACTCCTCGGTGGTCACCGTGTCCAGGCGCATCGCCGCCCGGCTCACGTCATCCAGCGAATGCCGGTTGCCGGTCTGCTGGCGGATCTCCCGGTCCAGTTCCTGCAGCAGCAACACCGCCCGGGCCACCGTTGCGCCGCCGACCTGATCACCACGCAGGCTCACCACCTTGTGCCCGAGCCGCGCCAGCCTGGCCTGCACCGCCTGGTAACGCTCCTCGCTCATGCCCCCGGCACGTCGCACCAACTCGATGGCGTAGTACTCCGCCAGGCCTTCGCCGATCCAGTCGCTGTGATGGCTGTCGTTGATGCGACCGAACACGTGCACCAGCTCACGCACCAGCGGGCTGGCCCCCGACTCGCCGATCAGCGGCCCGGTACTGTGCAGGTAGATCGAGTCATGGCCCGCCCGGGCGCCACGCATCATCGACTCCCCGGCCCCCACCACCAGCAGCTTCGGCGGTGTGCGCGGGAACACCTCCTGCAACTTCGGCCAGACGAACGTCAGCAACGTCAGCACGTCCATCCGCCGCATGCCCTCGCCCTTCGGCGCGGCGATCGTCACCTCGGTTTCGCCCAGACGCGTGCGTCGGCTGCCGAGATCGCCGGCCAGCAGCCAGCCGGTCGGGCGGTCGAACAGACGAGAGACGTTGTCGACGCGAAAGCGGTTCCTGCCGATCCGCGGCCAGGCCGTCTCGACGCTTTTCCAGCCGTTGGGCAGTTCCACCTCCAGGCGCGACACCAGCTCGGTACCATCCTGCTGGTCCAGGTGCGCCGGCGGCACCAGTTCCTCGCCCCGCAGCAGGGCCCAGTGACTGGTCATGCGGGTATCGAAGGTGCCATTGCGACGCGGATGGCTGATGCTTACCCGATAGCTCAGGCTCGCCTTGCCGGAGGCCGGACGCCAGACCCCGCGGCTGCTGGTGCCAGCCTGGTCCGGTCGGGTCAGCCACTGGCCGTCGGCCTTGAAGTCGGTGTAGTAGCCCTGGGCACCCAGGTCGAAATCCAGACTGCGCACCGCCGAACCCTGGGCCAGGGTCAGGCGCACCTCGACCTGGTCGCTCTGCGGCAACAGGCGCAGGTGATAATCCAGATCGATCTTCTTCCCGGCCCAGGCGCAGCCGGCCAGCATCAACAATAGCGACCCTGCCAACAGTCGGCAACGCACCGGCATAAACATACCCTCGGACCCGCCGATCAGCCAGCGCGGAAAATCAGGTGGTCTTCCCAGTCGTCCTCGGGCACGCTGCCCTCGGCCAGCATCCGCCCGGACTGGGAAATACGCTCGTGGTGCACCGCGTCGCGGTCGCCGCAGACCAGGTGGTGCCAGAGCGGCAGATCCTTGCCCTCGCTGACCAGCCGGTAACCGCAGGTCGGCGGCAGCCACTTGAACTCGTCGGCCCTGCCCGGGGTGAGCTGGATGCAGTCGGGGACCGAAGCGCGACGGTTACTGTAATCGGTGCACTGGCAGGTCTTGAGGTCCAGCAGCTTGCAGGCGATACGGGTGTAGTAGACGCTGTTGTCCTCTTCATCCTCGAGCTTTTGCAGACAGCACAGGCCACAGCCGTCGCACAGCGACTCCCATTCCTCCTGATCGAGTTGATCGAGGGTCTTGCGTATCCAGAAGGGTTCGACTCTTGCGGCCATGGTTCAGACATCTGCATCGGGTAGTGAAAGGTCGCCAGTCTAGTGCCCGCGCCGCAAAGGGCCAAGCATTGGCGACTGCCGGTTGGTGAAGGCTTGTCAGGCGCGCCCGCGCGCAGTAGCTTTGTTGGCCTTGCAACCCGCTAGCCAACTGCCATTAGCGCTCCACCGCGCCGCACGAAGCAGACTGTAGACGGGCCCGCTATCACGACCGGTCACCGCTCCAGCGGCCAGGGTCGACCCCACCCCTTCAACTCGGACTCCAGCAGGAATTTCCCATGAGCGCCAACCCACGTGTCGCCGATTATCCCATCGATGCCCAGTTCACCCAACGCTGGTCGCCACGCGCCTTCACCGGCGAAGCCATCCCGGAGGAAACCCTGCTGAGCTTCTTCGAAGCCGCACGCTGGGCGCCATCGGCCTACAACTCGCAGCCGTGGCGCTTTCTCTACGCGCGTCGCGACACGCCGAACTGGGAGCGTTTCCTCGGCCTGCTCAACGAGTTCAACCGCAACTGGGCGCAACATGCGTCGGCGCTGGTGATCGTGATCTCGAAAACCACTTTCAAGGTGCCCGGCGCGGCCGAGGAAACCCCGGCCCTGTGGCACACCTTCGACACCGGCTCGGCCTGGGGCTACCTGGCCCTGCAAGCCAGCAAGAGCGGCTGGCACACCCATGGCATGGCCGGCTTCGACCAGGAACTGACCCGCAAGGAACTGAAGATTCCGGAAGGTTACGCGCTGCACGCGGCCGTGGCCGTCGGCAAACTGGGCGACAAGTCCAGCCTCGCCGAATACCTGCAGGCACGGGAAGTACCGAGCCCACGCGAGCCGGTGAGCGCGCTGGCAGCCGAAGGTGATTTCAGCCTGTAGGCATCTGCCTGCGACAAGCAGACCGTGGCGAGCGGGCTTGCCCGCGCTGGGCTGCGTAGCAGCCCTGAAGCCAGGCACCTCGCTCAGTCAGATGCACCGCGTTCTCTGATTTTGGGGCCGCCATGCGGCCCAACGCGGGCAAGCCCGCTCGCCACATTTCGATCGTTCCCACGCAGAGCGTGGGAACGATCGAAATGTGGGAGACGGCAATCGCAGGCCTAGTAACCGCGCTCGAACCGCACTTCGCCGCGCAGCGACTCGTCCGACTGGTACGCCCGCAGGTTCTCGACGAACAACTGCACCATCATCGGCGCAGACGTCGGCGCCGAGCTGTGGCCGGTCAACAGCAGTCCCCAGGCCGTCCAGAACGGGTGGCGCTGCGGCAACGGCTCCTGGCGACAGACATCGATCACCGCACCGGCCAGATGGCCTTCCTTCAACGCTTCCACCAGGTCCGCATCGACCACCGACACGCCGCGCCCGGCATTGATGAACAGGCCGGTCGGCTTGAAACGCTTGAACATCGCCGCGTCGTACAGGTCATGGGTCGCCGGCGTGTTGGGCAGCAGATTGACCACGTAGTCCACCTCGCCTACCCGCTCGCCCAACGCCTCCAGGCCATCGACCCGGATGAACGGCGCCTGCTCGCGGGGCTCGCTGGCGATCCCGTACAACTCGACGCCGAATGGCTGCAGGAATTGCGCCACGCTCTGGCCGATATCACCCGCGCCGACGATCAACACCTTGCGCCCCGCCAGCCCCAGCCCGGTGCGGTTATCCCACTTGCGCTCGACCTGGCTGACCAGCCGCGCCAGCACCTCACGCTCATGCCCGAGCATGTAGGTCAGGACGTACTCGGCCATCAGTTGGCCAAAGATGCCCACCGCCCGGGTCAGCCGGTAGTGACGCGGCAGGCCTTCGGCCAGCAGCGGCGTGATCCCCGCCCAGGTCGACTGCAGCCACTGCGGCCGGTGCCCCTGGCGCAACAGGCTGGCCATCAGGTCCGGCTGGCCGAGCCAGACCGGGCAATCGGCTGCCATTGCCGACAGTACCGCCGAATCGCCGCTGGTCATGACTTCAAGTTCGGGCTGCGCCTGGCGCAGCAGGCGGGCATACACAGCGTGGTCGTGTTCGGCAATCAGAACGCGCATGGTTCAAACCTTTCAAAAACGGTACAGACGGTCGCCGTGAAGCGCTCTCCATCGTGCTCGGCGACCGCCGGAAATGCATTCCATTGAAATGGAGCGCCCAGGTGGCCTGTGCGGCTGATTCGAATCAACCCGAACAGGCCGGGGCGCTCAAGGGTGTGGCTCAGACCGGGTCATTGCGCCGCAACAACTCTTCGGGCAGGTGCTCGATGTACTCGTCCTCGGCCGGTGGCATCTGCAGGTGATAACCCTGCTTGTCGAGGTTTTCCAGGACCTTGTGGATATCTTCGCGCGCCAGCTTGCGCTCGGGGGTCAGCACCAGGTCGAAGGCATGCTGCGGCTTGCCGAACGCCTGCAGGAGGGTTTCCGGCACGCGCTCCAGGGCTTCGCTCTTGAGCACGTAGAGGTACATTTCGTTCTTGCGGGGGCTGCGATAGATCGAGCAGATGTGTTTCAAGGCTGTTCTCCGGCAGTCGCCAGGCTGTCGAGCAGAGCCTGGCCCAGCAATTCGCGGCGCCAGCCACGCAGCGAATCGGGCAATTGATAGGGTCCGTCAGGGAAGCCGCTCTTGATCAGCGCTTCCAGGGTTTTCTTGCGCAGCATCAGTTCCGGCACGATGCTCATCCGCTCGGCAGCGGCCTGGCCTACGGCGCGCAGGCGCTTGACCAGCGCTCCGGCCTCGATCGGCAAGGGCTCGGGCACCGCCGGCGGCCATTGGTCCATCGGCAGGCTGGCCGCGCGCTTGATCAGTTCGAGCAGGAACTCGCCGTCCTGGCGCACGGTGCGCGGGTGCATGTCCTCGATGCGGGCCAGGGTCACCAGGTTGTCCGGCTGGCTCTTGGCCAACGGCCACAATGAATGCTCGCGGAGGATCCGGTTACGCGGCAGGTCGCGGGCACGGGCCTCGCGCTCGCGCCAGGCGCAGAGTTCGCGCAGTACCGCCAGTTGCGCGCGAGACAGTTTCCAGGCCAGCTTGGCATCGCGATAGATCTCATTGGGGTCGACTTCCCGGCGCAGGTTGGCGACCAGTTCGGCGCCATCCTCCAGTACCCAGGCGTACTTGTCGTCGGACAGTTGCGGGCGCAGGCGGCTGAAAACCTCGGCCAGGTGCAGCGCGTCCTCGGCGGCGTAGCTGACCTGGGTCTCCGACAACGGGCGCTGCAGCCAGTCGGAGCGGGTTTCTCCCTTGGGCAGCTCGATACCGAGCACCTCCTGGACCAACCGCGAATAGCCCATGGAAAAGCCCAGGTTGAGGTAGCCCGCAGCCAGCTGGGTGTCGAACAACGGCGTCGGCAGGCTGCCGGTCAGGCGCAACAGCACTTCGAGGTCTTCACTGCAGGCGTGCACGACCTTGACCACCGCCGGGTTGTCCAGCAGCGCGGCCAGGGGTTGCCAGTCGTCGATGGTCAACGGGTCGATCAGGTAAGCGCGCGCGCCATCACCGATCTGGATCAGCCCGGCGATGGGATAAAAGGTGTCGACCCGCATGAATTCGGTATCGAGGGCAACGAAAGGTAGTTGCTGCCATTCAGTGCAATGCCGACCGAGGCTATCGTTGTCGCGAATCCAGTGAATATCGATGGCCACACGGCTCTCCCTTGAAGAATGGCGCGCAGTATATATCGCCACAGGCGATTTCCGAGCATCCGCGCTGCAAGTGCGTGAGCGAATGCCTCGCTGGGCTGAAAGAATAGTCTTACTCACCAGGTTCGCAGACGCCGCAAGGTGTCAGTTGTCCTTGCGCAGCACATAGACCCGACGCATGGCACATCCCGGCAGGAAATCGCGATGGCCGACGATCTCGAAACCGGCCGCACGGAACTCGGCTTCGATCTGCGTCTTGCCCAGCAGGACCGGCCAGCTTTGCAGATCCGGACGAACGGTTGCGTGGCGACGCCGCCAGGCCATGAGATTGCCGCCCAGGCACACGGAGAGAATCACCGTATCGCGACTGACCCGGTGGAACTCGCCCAGGATTGCCAGGCGGTGTTCCCGCTCGACGACGTGGGCGAATAACGGCACGCAGAAAATGCAGTCCACCGCATTCTCCGGCAGGCCGATGGCGAACGCCGAGCCGTGGAAGGTCCTGATCCGCCTGAGCAGTTCGGGCGAATGATGCTCCGCGCAGTGTTCGAGCATTTCCCGCGACGAATCCGCTGCCAGGACCACCCGATTGCCACGTTGTGCCAGTACCGGCCAGAAGCGCCCGGCACCGCAGGGCAAGTCCAGCAGCAGACCCGGTTCGCCAGCCAGCTTCAGCGCCTGGCGCACCAGGCACTCCTCGCGCCAATGCCCAATGCGCGCCAATACGCCCTGGGGGTGAGCATTGCGACACACCCGTGCATGCTCGCGCGCATGCTGGCGGACGAACTCGAGCTCGACGAGTGAAGGCGATGGCACTGACATTTATGACGGACTCTGTTGCATTGACCGACGATCGGGAGCGCTGTCGCAAGCCTGGAGCCCTCTCCCGACAGCTCTCGAACCTTAGTCAGGCAGGCATCAACATTTCGTGAAAAATACGCCGCCACTGCATCAATCCGAGACTTTCAGGCCTGGTGCAGGTACCAGCGCCAGTCCTGCTCGCCGACCTCGCCCATGAACTGCCGATACTCGGCACGCTTGACCGCCAGATAAACGCCAAGGAACTCGCCGCCGAATGTCTCGCGAGCCCAGCGGGAACCCTCCAGCGCCCGCAGGCTGGTCAACCAGTCGGTGGGCAGGCGCTCGCCGGCCTGGGCATAACCATTGCCTTCGATCGGCGCGCCGGGATCCAGTCGCGCCGTGATCCCGCAGTGGATACCCGCCAGGATCGCCGCCGCCAGGCAGGGATTGGCATCGGCGCCGCAGATCCGGTGTTCGATATGCCGCGATGCCGCCGGCCCGCCCGGCACCCGCAGGCTCACGGTGCGGTTGTCGATCCCCCAGGTCGCCGCCAGCGGCGCGTAGCTGTTGCTCTGGAAGCGCCGGTAGGAATTGGCATTGGGACAGAACAGCAGCAACGAATCGAGCAGGATCGCGAGCTGACCGCCCACCGCCTGCCTGAGCAGCGGCGTGCCCTCGGCCGCATCGCTGGCGAACAGGTTGTTCCCTTCCCTGTCGGCCAGACTCACGTGCATGGGCATGCCGCCGTAAACAGAGGAGTTGCAGACTCACATGCCAGAATCAGCCATTCAATACAGTTTTCATGATGCTCGGTTGCCCAGCGACTAAACATTGCCAGGTCAGAGCGTGATTTCTCCGTAGGACTCACGATCCAGATCCACCACCTCCACCGACAGTTGCACTTCGACCGATGCCGGCCAATTGCCGAGTTCTTTCAAGCCGGCCAGCAGGCTCTCGGAAAGTTGCGCCTTGACTTGCGCAGAGCGCCCACTCAGCAGGGCCAGTTTCACATGCACGAAACCACGCACATTCAGGCCGGTGCCCACGCGAAAGCTCTCCACCCGGGTCGCCCGGCTCTTGATGGTGGACTCCGCCGCGAACTGACCGGACGCCACCAACACACGGTTGATCCGCAACAAGGCGTTGTCGAGCTCGAAATCGGTCAGGTTCGAGGTGTATTCCAGGAAAACGTGAGGCATGCGCTAGCTCCGAAGGTCGGTGGACAAAGCGAAAGGTATAGCACGCGACCTGTCGAAGCGGTCAGAAAAACCTCACGCAAGCGCCGGGGGCAAGCGGTCGCTCATGAATTTCTCCAGACGCGAGCGCAGCCAGCGCTCGGCCGGGTCGGTGTCGACGATGCCAAGCCAGACCATCGACAGGTCGAGGGTCGGCGTCTTGAACGGCAGCGGTTCGGCGAACACCGAGCCCGACGCGGCCATGGCCAACGCCGCGTAGTCCGGCAGGCCGGCGATCAGGTCGGTCCCCGCCAGCAAGGCCGGCAAGGCACTGTATTGCGGCACCGACAGCACCACATGGCGCTTGCGGCCGATTTCCGCCAGCCATTCATCGGCCAGGCTGCTGACGTTCGCCGTATGGGACACCAGCACATGCGGACGGGCACAGTACTCATCCAGGCTCATGGGCGTCGACGAGGCATCGGCGCGCAGCAGCATCGGCCGGATATGCCGCAGCAGCTTGCGCTTGGCGTTGGCCGGCAGGCCGCGGGTCTGGCTGATACCGACGGTGATATCGCCGGAGGCGAGCAGGTCCGGGATACGCCAGTAGTCGACATGCTGAACCACGATCATCACATTCGGCGCCTCCTGGCGCAGGGCGCGCAACAGGTTGGGCAACAGGCCGAACTCGACGTCATCCGACAGCCCGATGCGGAAGGTCATGGTACTGCTGGCCGGGTCGAAATCGTGGGTCAGGCTCAGGGCATTGGACAACGAGTCGAGGGCCGGCGACAGGTACTGGATGAGCTCCTCGGCCCGGGCGGTCGGCTCCATGCGATGGCCGACACGAATGAACAGCGGATCGTTGAACATCGCCCGCAGGCGATTGAGCGCCGAGCTGATGGTCGGCTGGCCCAGAAAGAGCTTTTCCGCCACCCGCGTGACATTACGCTCCAGCATCAGCGCCTCGAACACCACCATCAGGTTGATGTCGGCCTTGCGCAGCTCGTTGCGATTCATCCGTTACTCCCCTCTCCCCGGAACACCACCCAGTGTACAAGGGGTATTTGAGGAAATCCCGCACAGTAAAGGGCGCGCGGACCCGCACAGCGCTCGCACGGCGAAAAAACCTACGAAGCAACAAGAGTCGCACTGGATGACGTGGAGCCTGCGCCTGACTGCCAGGCCAATACCGCCAGCGCTAGCCTGACTTCATCACTGCCCCTTCGAGCCTCGTCCCTGACACGTCCAGGCCTTGCAAGGCCACCAGCAGAACACCTCGCGACGATGCCAATACAGGGGTCATCACCTCAGCCGCTCACCGCCACCCATACAAAAATCCAATCACCCAAGTGTATCTTTTAAGGTACAATCGGCATGTACGAAGTGGAACACTTACTGTCTGCCAATGGCGTGGATATCTACCAGGCCTGGCTCGATAGCGTGCGTGATGTCCGAACCCGGGCAAGAATCACCGCCCGGGTCGACCGGGCCTCCCTCGGTCACTTCGGGGTCACCGAGCCGGTAGGCGATGGCGTTTTTGAGATGAAGCTCGATTGGGGCCCGGGCTATCGAATCTATTACGCAATAGCGGGTCGCAAGGTCATTTTGCTGCTGGGTGGAGGCTCAAAGGACAGACAGCAGAACGACATCAATCAAGCCAAGGCTCTCTGGATAACTCACAAGGTGAAAGGAAAATGACAACCCGGACCCGCTCTCACGAAGCCAGCGTTCTTGAGATGCTTCGAGACGACGAAACATTTGCCCTTGAATACCTGTCTGTCGCCCTCGAGGAAATCGATGAAGCCGGAGGGGAAGACGCGTTTCTCATCGCCATCCGTCGCCTGGTAGAGGCAAGAGGTGGCATGAGCAGCCTCTCTCAGCACACCGGCCTGGCCAGGCCGAATCTCTACCGGTCCCTGGCGACCGGCGGCGACCCGAAACTGTCGACTGTCCTGCGGGTGCTGCGGGCCCTGGGAGTGGGCCTGTCAAAGGTGATCTCTCACCGCTCAGGCCCGCCAGCAGAAAACGCGAAGCCCCATGCGGCGTGCAACGGACACCAGGTGAATCCGTAACAGGCCGATCGATGAAGGGGGACAACTGCCCCGCAACGCGAAAACTCCTACAAAACAATAAGACCCGCACTTCCATTGCGTAGCCGATACCTGACTATTAGATTGGCATCGCCGCCACTAGCCCAGTCTCGCCACAGTCAATCCTGTGGTCGGGTGTGACAACCTGAAAGGGTTCGAGGCGCGGTATCGCGTCGCAGCTACGAGGAAGCAGAAGACCTTTGTGCCGGGAATGAAAAAGCCCCTGGAGTCTCGCGACTTCAGGGGCTTTTCATGTATGGCGGAGAGATAGGGATTCGAACCCTAGGTACCCGCGAAGGTACAACGGATTTCGAATCCGTCCCATTCGGCCACTCTGGCATCTCTCCAATGGCGCGCATCATATCAACACTTTTGCCGGAAGCGAACCCCCTGAAGCAAAAAAATTCCGTGCTATCAGATGCTTGCGTCGATTACAGCGGTACCCCCAGGCGATGGGCGACTTCTTCGTAGGCTTCGATGACGTCACCGAGGCCCTGGCGGAAGCGGTCCTTGTCCATCTTCTTCTTGGTGTCCTTGTCCCACAAGCGGCAGCCGTCCGGGCTGAACTCGTCGCCCAGGACGATGGAACCGTCGCTGAACACGCCGAATTCCAGCTTGAAGTCGACCAGCAGCAGGCCGGCGTCATCGAACAGCTTGCTCAGGATCTCGTTGACCTTGAGCGACAGCTCCTTCATGCGCGCCAATTGCTCGGCAGTGCCCCAGCCGAACGCCACGACGTGGGATTCGTTGATGAACGGGTCGCCCTTGGCGTCGTCCTTGAGGAACAGTTCGAAGGTGTAGGGGTTGAGCTTCATGCCCTCTTCCACACCCAGGCGCTTGACCAGGCTGCCGGCCGCGTAGTTGCGCACCACGCATTCCACCGGGATCATGTCGAGCTTCTTCACCAGCGACTCGTTGTCGCCCAGCAGCTTGTCGAACTGGGTCGGTACGCCGGCCGCTTCGAGTTTCTGCATGATGAAGGCGTTGAACTTGTTGTTCACCATGCCCTTGCGATCGAGCTGTTCGATACGCTTGCCGTCGAACGCCGAGGTGTCGTTGCGAAACAGCAGGATCAAGCGGTCGGCGTCGTCGGTCTTGTAAACCGACTTGGCTTTGCCGCGGTAGAGTTCTTCACGTTTTTCCATGATGGGCTCCGCTTGTTAAGTTGTTGGGCCCGGCGATGTGTCGCCAGTCGAGCCCTGAATCTTGATCGGCCAGTTGCAGCCAGTCCGGGTCGCACCCGAGGGTGTCGACAAAACATTGCCGGGCCAGCTGCGGCAGGTTGTTCTTGCTGCTCAGGTGGGCCAGCACCAGGTGCTGCAGGCCCTGCCAGCCCAGCTCGGCCACCAGGCTTGCGGCCTGGTGGTTGTTCAGATGTCCTTGTTCACCACCCACCCGCTGCTTGAGAAAGTACGGGTAATGCCCCCGTGCCAGCAGGTCGCGGCAATGATTGGCCTCGATCATCAATGCATCGAGGCCGCTGTAGCTGTCCATGACGGTCGCACAGTACGAACCCAGGTCGGTCAGCAGGCCGAAACGCCGCTGGCCGTCGCTGAACACGTACTGCGTCGGTTCCAGAGCATCGTGGGCCACGGCGACGACGTCGATCGCCAGCGAACCGATCCGCAAGGTCTCTCCCCCGGCCACGAAGCCCGCCGGCTCGACCGGCTTGCGCATCCCGCGCAAGGTGCCGCGGCTGAGGTACACCGGTAGATTGTAGCGCCGGGACAGCATACCCACGCCATGCACATGGTCGGCATGTTCGTGGGTCACCAGGATCGCGCTCAGTTGCGCCGGGTGCACACCCAGGCGCGCCAGGCGTCGCTCGGTTTCCCGCAGGGAGAACCCACAATCGACCAGTACACAGGTCTCACCACTGGCTATCAGTGTGCCGTTCCCTTGGCTACCACTGCCGAGAACGGCAAAACGCATCTGCAATCAGCCCAGGTTGTCCTGAATCACGCCCAGCACACGACGCGCCACGTCAGCCGGCGCCACGGTGTTGATGTCTTTCTCGACGGTGACCTGCACGCTGTCGCCGACCTTGCTCAGGCGAACCTGGTAACGCTCGGCACGGGCTTCGATCTCTTCCTTGGCCGGTTTGCTGCCGAACAGCTTGCCGAAGAAGCCAGGCTCTTCGTTCTTGCGCTCGGCTTTTTCCGCCAGGTTGATGTAGTACAGGCCCAGGCTGCGGTTGATGTCTTCGACACGCCATGGCCCCTGTTCCAGGGCACGGCCAACGCTGGACCAGGCGCGGTCGAGGTCTTCGCCGACGTTGAGCATCGGGTTGCCGCTGCCGTCCTGGCTCAGGCTGACGCGGCTCGGGGTATCGAAGTCGCGGGCGGCCAGCAGGGACACCGAACCGCCCTTCTCGGCGCTGCGGCTCATGCTCGACAGCATCTCGTCGACCAGGGCCGAATCCAGGCCGGTGTTGACCGAACGCGCGGTAAAGTCGACATTGGCCGTGCTGCCCACCGGACGCTCGGCGCTGACCACGTAGATTTCGCTGGTGTTGCGCTGCACACCCGGCTCGATACGGACCCGCACGCGGGTTTCGTTGCCGGCCGCGCCGCTGCTGCCCAGGCGCTTGGCCAGGCTCGCCGAGAGTTCGTCGGAGTGCTGCCAGGCGGTGGTGAACTCACCGGTCTGCGGACGTTGCGAGTCGATACGGAAGCCGTTGTCCTGGAAGAACTGCATGGCCACCGACCAGACTTCCGCTGGCGGGTGCTGGCCGAGGATCCAGCTCGAATCGCCGCTCTTCTGCAGGCTGTAGTCGCTGGCACTGGCCGCGACCTGCAACGGTTGCGGACGCGGCACCTCGTACGGACCCTTGACGGTTTCGCTGGCGACGTTGCGCGGGATCGGCAACAACGGGTCAAGACGCTTGCCCGTGGTGATGTCCGGCGGCAGTTGCATGGCTGGCGTCTGTTGCGCCTCCAGGTAATCGCTGCCACGGTCGCGGAAATAACCTTCCGGGCCCCAAAGCCAGCCACAGCCGCTGGTACTGGAGATAATCAAGGCAAGTGCGGAAAGTCCGGCCAATCGCTTCATGCGGTGTGTTTCCTCAATTAAACCAGGACGCCGGACTGGCGCATGGCCTGCCGCAGCGGTTCGTGACAGGTGCTGCTGAGCCAGGTGAGCGGCAGACGGATGCCGTCCGGCATCAGGCCCATCTCATGCAGCGCCCACTTCACGGGGATCGGGTTGGATTCGATGAACAGAGTCTTGTTCAGCGGCATCAGTTTCTGGTGGATCGCGCGGGCGCTGTCGGCATCGCCACGCAGCGCGGCGGCGCACAGTTCGCTCATGTCACGCGGGGCGACGTTGGCGGTCACCGAGATATTGCCCTTGCCGCCGAGCAGCATCAGCTCGACCGCGGTGGCGTCGTCACCGGAGTAGACCAGGAAATCGCCGCTCACACCGGCCAGGATCGCCTTGGCACGTGCCAGATCGCCGGTGGCTTCCTTGATGCCGATGATGTTCGGCACGCTCGACAGGCGGATCACGGTCTCGGCCTGCATGTCGCAAGCGGTACGGCCCGGCACGTTGTAGAGGATCTGCGGGATGTCGACCGCCTCGGCGATCGCGCGAAAATGCTGGTAGAGGCCTTCCTGGGTCGGCTTGTTATAGTACGGGGTCACCAGCAGGCAGGCATCGGCGCCGGCGTTTTTCGCGTTGGTGGTCAGCTCGATCGCTTCACGCGTGGAGTTGGCGCCCGTGCCGGCGATCACCGGAATGCGCCCGGCCACCTGGTCGACCACGCGACGGATGACTTCGATGTGCTCGTGCACGTCGAGGGTCGCCGACTCACCCGTGGTGCCGACCGCGACAATGGCATTGGTGCCGTTTTGCAGGTGGAAGTCCACCAGCTTGGTCAGGCTGTCCCAGTCAAGATTACCCTGTGCATCCATGGGTGTGACCAGTGCCACCATACTGCCCGCAATCATGCAACCGCTCCTGCCGGAAAAAGAGAGCGGTAATGGTACTGGCGCCATCAGCCTTGTACAAGCGAAGTACTCGCCATGAGCATTCCCCTTGGCGCCGGTTTTCGCTACCCTTCAGACTTTGATCGGTACTGAGTCAGTCATGTGCCGGGTTCCAGACTCCCTTTTCGCTGCCCGAAACCCGCTCCAGCCTTGCCGCCGCCCGCTCTCGCCCGTGCCTGAGGGGCCGATGCAGGGGGGTCGATGCGTTTCTCGACGGTCGAGAATCGTGCCGAACAGGACCCGAACCATGACACCCCGACGTACCGACCGCTCATCGCTTTAGGAATGCTGCATGTCCACCCCCACTGTCCGCGAACAATTCCTTGTCATCAGTGCCCTCGGCGCCAATCCCATGGAGCTGACCAACGTCCTGTGCCGCGCCAGCCATGAAAACCGCTGCGCCGTGGTGACCTCGCGCCTGACCCGCCATGGCGAGTACAGCGCGCTGGTCCTGCAGATTTCCGGCAACTGGGACGCCCTGGCGCGCCTCGAGGCCGCCCTGCCGAACCTGGCGAAGAAGCACAACCTGACCATCAACGTGGTGCGCAGCGGCGCCCTGGAGAACCGTCCCCAGGCCCTGCCCTACGTCGCCTATGTCAGCTCGGCCTACCGTTCGGACATCATCAACGAACTGTGCCAGTTCTTCATCGACCACAATGTCGAGCTGGAGAACCTGACCTGCGACACCTACCTGGCCCCGCACACCGGTGGGACCATGCTCAACGCCACCTTCACCGTGACCCTGCCGCCCGGCGTGCAGATCAGTTGGTTGCGCGACCAGTTCCTGGACTTCGCCGACGCGATGAACCTCGATGCGCTGATCGAACCCTGGCGCCCACAGAACCCCATGTAAGGAGCCCGCATGGCCGTCGTCCTCAATGAAGCCGTAACCGATTTCCAGGCACCTGCCACCAGCGGCAAGACCGTCAGCCTGTCCGACTTGAAGGGCAAGCAGGTGGTGATCTATTTCTACCCCAAGGACAGCACTCCCGGCTGCACCACCGAGGGCCAGGGCTTTCGCGACCAGTACGCGGCGTTCCAGGCGGCCAACACCGAGATTTTCGGTGTCTCGCGCGACAGCCTGAAGTCCCACGAGAACTTCAAGTGCAAGCAGGCGTTTCCCTTCGAGCTGATCAGCGACAAGGATGAAGCGGTCTGCCAACTGTTCGACGTGATCAAGCTGAAGAAGCTCTACGGCAAGGAATACCTGGGTGTCGACCGCAGCACCTTCCTGATCGATGCGAAAGGCGTGCTGCGCCAGGAATGGCGTGGCGTGAAGGTACCCGGCCACGTCGACGCAGTGCTGGCGGCGGCCCAGGCGCTGGACAAGGCCTGACCGGTTGGGCCGCTAGAAGCTTCGCGGGCAAGTCGGATCGCCGCACCGCCTGCTCCTAAAGGTTGGTGTAATACGTAAATGTTGTGATCGACACCGAACTGTAGGAGCAGGGCTTGCTCGCGAAGAGGCCCGCAAGCCCGCCAAACGCTTCGCGGGCAAGCCCGCTCCCACAAAAAAGCCAATCCCCCTACAGCAGCGGCGCCACCACCGGTTCCTTGCGCGGCCAGGCATCCAGTACGGCCTTGAACAGCGTCGCCAGCGGAATGGCGAAAAACACGCCCCAGAAACCCCACAGCCCACCAAACAACAGCACCGCGCAGATGATCGCCACCGGGTGCAGGTTCACCGCGCCGGAAAACAGCAGCGGCACCAGCACGTTGCCGTCGAGCGTCTGGATAATCCCGTAGACCGCCATCAGGTAGATGAACTGGTCGCTCCAGCCCCATTGGAACAGCGCGATCAGCGTCACGGGCACGGTCACCACCACCGCGCCGACATACGGCACCACCACCGACAGCCCCACCAGCAGCGCCAGCAAGGCGGCATAGTTGAGGCCCAGCGCAACGAAGGCGATGTAGGTGACCCCGCCGCAGATGATGATCTCGATCACCTTGCCCCGGATGTAGTTGGCGATCTGCCGGTTCATTTCCTCCGCCACCCGGGTGATCAGCGCCCGCTCGCGCGGCAGGTAGCCGCGCACCCAGTCACGGATCTTCGCCCGGTCCTTGAGGAAAAAGAACACCAGGATCGGCACCAGCACCAGGTAGATCATCATGTTGACCAGCAGCGGCAGGCTGGACAGCGAGAAGGTCAGCGCCCACTGGCCGAATTTGCCGATTTCGCCCCGTGCCACTTCGATTGCCTGCAGCACCTGCTCGTCGGACACCAGGTGTGGATAACGCTCGGGTAACAACAGCAGCAGCGACTGCCACTTGGCAAGCATCCCCGGCAGCTCATTGAACAGCGTGATCAACTGGTGCCAGAGCAGCGGCACCACCACCAGCATGAACAGCAGCAGACAGCCCATGAACAACGCGAACACCAGGCCAACCGCCGCCGCACCGGGCAGGCGCATGCGCTCCAGGCCAAATACCAGCCCCTGCATCAGGTAGGCCAGGACCATGCCCGCCAGGACCGGCGCGAGCATCTTGCCCAGGGTCAGCACAGCGGTGAAGGCCAGGAACAGCAGGACCGCCAAAACCACCGCCTCCTCATCGGAGAAGTAGCGCTGGATCCAGTCACGTAACACTTTGAACATCAATAATCCCTAACGATTTCAGTGCTGGCGCTTCAGGCCTTGCGCAGCCAGTAGCGATAGACCCCGGCGTCTTCCTCTTCGCGCAACAGCGCATGCCCGGCCAGTTTGGCGAAGGTGCGAAAATCGCGCTGCGAACCGGCATCGGTGGCGATAACCTTGAGCACCGCGCCGCTGGCCAGGCGATTGAGCTCGAGCTTGGCCTTGAGCAGTGGCAGCGGGCAATTCAGGCCACTGGCATCCAGCTCGGCGTCGTACTCTACAGCGTCGGTCATTGCTTCACTCCTGGCGGCGTATCGGATCGGAAGGTTCAAGCCGTCTAGGATACCCCAAGCGGTGCCACCTCTGGTCGTCGACGTGGTGTGCGGCTACAGTAAGGCTTTTGCCGAACCAGAGCCCCGTGCATGACATTTCTGCGCCCCACCCTGCTGACGCTCGCCTGCCTGCTCGCCTCCCCCGGCTTCGCCGATGACCTGCCCTCGCTCGGAGACGCCAGCTCCGCCATTGTCTCCCCCCAGCAGGAGTACCAGCTGGGGCGTGCCTGGCTGAGCCTGCTGCGCAGCCAGGTCAAGCAACTGAACGATCCGCAGCTCAAGGACTACGTGGAAACCACGGTCTACAAGCTGGTCGAAACCAGCCAGGTGCAGGACCGGCGCCTGGAATTCATCCTGATCGACAGCAACCAGCTCAACGCCTTCGCCGCGCCGGGCGGGATCATCGGCATCAACGGCGGCCTGTTCCTCAACGCCCAGACCGAAGGCGAATACGCCTCGGTACTGGCCCACGAACTGGCACACTTGTCGCAACGCCACTTCGCCCGTGGCGTCGAAGCCCAGCAACGCATGCAACTGCCGATGATGGCAGCGTTGCTGACCGGTATAGTCATCGCCGCGGCTGGCGGTGGCGATGCAGGGATCGCCACCATTGCCGGGACCCAGGCCGCCGCCTTCCAGGAGAAGCAGCGCTTCTCCCGGCAGAACGAGCAGGAGGCCGACCGGATCGGCATTCTCAACCTGGAGAAGGCCGGCTACGACCCGCGCAACATGCCGACCATGTTCGAACGCCTGATGCGCATCTACCGCTTCGATGCCAAGCCTCCGGAATTCCTGCTGACCCACCCGGTCACCGAGTCGCGGATCGCCGACACCCGCAACCGCGCCGAACAGGCCAAGCCCGGCGGCATCGAGGACAGCCTGCGCTACCAACTGATCCGTGCTCGCGTGATGCTCTCCTATGAGGACTCACCGGGCCTGGCGGCCAAGCGCTTCCGCGCCCAGTTGGACGAGAACCCCAAGTCCGACATCGCCCGCTACGGCCTGGCCATCGCCCAGATCAAAGGCAGCCAGTTGAACGACGCACGAGAGAACCTCAAGCAGCTGCTGGCCAAGTCGCCCAACGAAATCATCTACAACCTGGCCCAGATAGAACTCGACATCAGCAGCGGCCGCCTGCCGGATGCCGCGCAACGGACCGACCGGATGCTGGCCCTGTACCCGGGCAACTATCCGCTCAAGCAGCTCCAGGTCGACCTGCTGGGCAAGCAGAACAAGCCCGCCGAAGCGGAGAAGGTGCTGGTCGACCTGCTCAAGACGCGCTCGGATGACCCGGACATCTGGTACCAGATCGCCGAAACCCGTGGCCAGTCAGGCAACATCATCGGCCTGCACCAGGCGCGCGCCGAGTACTTCGCCCTGGTGGGCGATTACAAGCAGGCGATCCAGCAACTGGACTTCGCCAAGCGCCGGGCGCCGAACTTCCAGCTGGCCTCGCGGATCGATGCACGGCAGAAGGAAATGATCGACCAGGAACGCCTGGTCAAGGACATGATGGGCGGCTGAGGCATCACCCTCAAATGATCGTTCCCACGCTCCGCGTGGGAATGCAGCCCGTGACGCTCCGCGTCACCAGGGCGGACGCCAAGCGTCCCGGGAGGCGTTCCCACGCGGAGCGTGGGAACGATCGGTACAGGTTATTTTGCGTACGACACCGCCCACTGTAGGAGCGTGGCTTGTCGGGGCGCCGAAGCGCCGCGAAGAGGCCGCCAAGCCTCACGCAAAGCCCGCACACCTCACAGAGCCACTACGGCTCAGGCGTTGCCGCTCAGCTTCATCCGCGCCGCCTGGGTGAAGTCCAGCATCCGCTTCAACGGCCGCACCGCCCGCGGAATGACCGACGGATCGACGAAAATCTCGTTACTGCCCTCACGCAGACACTGCAGCGTGCGCTCCAGGGTGTTCATCGCCATCCACGGGCAGTGCGCGCAGCTGCGGCAAGCCGCGCCGTTACCGGCCGTCGGCGCCTCGATGAACACCTTGTCCGGGCACAGCTGCTGCATCTTGTAGAAGATGCCGCGGTCGGTGGCGACGATGAAGGTCTTGTTCGGCAGGGTCTGCGCCGCCTTGATCAACTGGCTGGTGGAGCCGACCGCGTCGGCCAGGTCGATCACCGACTCGGGCGACTCCGGATGCACCAGGATCGCCGCATCGGGATACAGCGCCTTCATGTCCTCCAGCTGGCGGGACTTGAACTCCTCGTGCACGATGCAGGCACCGTCCCACAGCAGCATGTCGGCACCGGTCTGCTTCTGGATGTAGCGGCCCAGATGCTTGTCCGGCGCCCAGATGATCTTCTCGCCGTTGTCCATCAGGCTCTCGACGATTTCCAGCGCGCAGCTTGAGGTGACTACCCAGTCCGCCCGCGCCTTGACCGCCGCCGAGGTGTTGGCATACACCACCACGGTGCGCTCCGGATGCTGATCGCAGAAGGCGGAGAACTCATCCACCGGGCAGCCCAGGTCCAGCGAGCAGGTCGCCTCCAGGGTCGGCATCAGGATGCGTTTTTCCGGGGTGAGGATCTTCGCCGTCTCGCCCATGAAACGCACGCCCGCCACCAGCACGGTCTTGGCCGGATGCGCGGCGCCGAAACGGGCCATTTCCAGGGAGTCGGAGACGCAACCACCGGTCTCCTCGGCCAGGGCCTGGATGATCGGGTCGCAATAGAAGTGGGCCACCAGCACCGCGTCCTGAGCCTTGAGCTCGGCGGCGATCTCGGCACGGAGCGTCGCCTCCTGCTCGGCACTCAACGGTTTGGGTTGCTTGGCGTCGAGGTGGGCTTGAACCAGAAGGCGTTCGGAAATCTGCGTCATGTTCGCAAGACCTGCAGGCGCGTGAGCGCGAAAGTCGAGTATACCCCGGCCCCCGCCTCTTTCCGAAACGGGATATTAGGTGAAGCGCACAGCGACCGGGAGGGTGAATCCATCAGGCATGGAGTGCTTTTCAGCGCCGCAAGGCTACAGAATATCCAATGGATTCAAAAGATTATTCTGACCTTCGGACAGACAGGGGCAACTCGTTGGATAATCAGCCGATCGAACAAGACGTGGGACAACAACCGATGACCGCTGATGACTATCTGGTAATGAGCCGCACGGAGTGGGCCGGCCTGCGCGCCAGCACGCCGTTGACGCTGTCGGAAGACGACCTGGCGGCCCTGCGCGGAGTCAACGAGGACATTTCCCTCGAGGACGTTGCCAATGTCTACCTGCCGCTGTCGCGGCTGATCAGCCTGCATGTCGGCGCGGCCCGCAACCTGGCCGGCATCAAGGACACCTTTCTCGGCCGCGCCAGCCCGCGCGGCCCGTACATCCTGGCCATCGCCGGCAGCGTCGCGGTGGGCAAGAGCACCTTCGCGCGCGTGCTGCAGGCGCTGATGGCGCGCTGGCCGGACCACCCCAACGTGGCCCTGGTCACCACCGACGGCTTCCTCTACCCCAACAGCAAGCTGGTGGCCGACGGCATCATGCACCGCAAGGGCTTCCCGGAAAGCTACGATCGCCGGCAGATGGTCAAATTCCTCGCGGACATCAAGGCCGGCGAAGGCGAGGTGCGGGCGCCGGTCTACTCGCATATCAGCTATGACATCGTCGCGGACCAGTACCAGACGGTGAACTGCCCGGACATCCTGATCTTCGAGGGACTGAACGTCCTGCAGACCGACGGCAACGACGGGGCGCGACCGAACACCATCGTCTCCGACTTCTTCGACTTCTCGATCTACCTGGATGCCGACGAGCAGGATATCGAGCAGTGGTACGTCGACCGCTTCCTGCTGCTGCAGAAAACCGCGTTCCGGGCCCGTGGTGCGTACTTCCGCAAACTGGCCGACCTGTCGCCCGAAGAAGCACCGGAGGCCGCGCGGCAGATCTGGCACGACATCAACCGGGTCAACCTGCTGGAGAACATCCTGCCGACCCGCGAGCGGGCCGACCTGGTGGTGCGCAAGTCCCGCGATCATTCGGTCAGCGAGATCTGGCTGCGCTGACAGACACTCCCACAAGCACACCTATCAGCCTGGATGCGCAACTGTGGGAGCCAACTGTCTTTGACTCCATCCCTGACCGCCTTCGACGGTTCGCGGGCAAGCCACGCTCCTACAGTTCCGTGTCGAGCAACACGGTCCGTGGGAGCCGTGTTTTATCCGCGAAAGGTACTCAACGCGGCAGCGAAAGCGAGACCGTTGCGCCCTACAGGACGAACCGCGACACCGAAGCCCTCAGCTCCAGCGATTGTACGTTACTGTTGGCATGCGTCACCGACTCCGCCGTAGCCTCGACCATATTGGAAATGCGCTCGATGTTTTCCGCCACGCTGGCACTGGCCAGGCTCTGCTCGGTGGTGGAGGTGGCAACCTCGCGAACCTGAACCAGGGTGGCCGACGCCTCCCGGTTGATGTCACGCAGGGCATCCACCGCCTTCTCGGCCAGTTGCACCCCCTTGCATCACCTGGGGCGTGACCGCGTTCATGCTGACCACCACCGAACCGGTGTCATTTTGAATCGAGGTGATCATGCTGGTGATCTCCTCGGTCGCCAGCGAGGTGCGCCGCGCCAGATTGCGCACTTCTTCGACAACCACGGCGAAACCACGCCCCTGCTCGCCGGCACGGGCCGCCTCGATGGTCTTGGCCTGGGCATCGGCCCGGCTGAGCTTGCCGATCTTTTCCAGCCCCTGGAAATAGCCGACCTGCTTGGCGGCCATGGCCAGTACGGAGTGAATTTCGCTGAGTTTGTCCTCTTGCATGGTGGAGTGCAGGGTGTTCAGTGCAAGGCCACCGACGATGGCCAGATCGCCCGTATCAGCCTCATCCTGAACGTTCATGGTGCGCTTAGAACGATCTTCGACAACCCGGAAAACGTGTATGGCTTTCCACGGATGGCCAACGACAACGATTTTTTGAAGACAGAACCCCGCTGGAAATCATGGCCACCGGCTCGTTCATCAACCTGTACGAAACTTTCCGTCGAATTGACGCATTGCGAGGCGGCCAGTGGTAAGCGCCGCTGATCTGAACGTGCTCCACGGGGAGGGCAGCATCAAGTCGTATCGGCTGGTGAACTCCAAGTTTCCTCCTATCGCTCTGTTCGATGACGTGGCCAACGCTGACGAGTTCGATATTCTTTACCAAGTTCAGGCCTTGACGAATCCTCGTCTGCAGAACGAAGTGGGCGTCATCAAGCTGATTGCGCTCAGCGAAATCCCTTTTGGCATCACCGGCTGTTCCTATGCCACCGCGCCATTTACGCACTTGAACCCTGATGGATCCCGCTTCGGCGATGGATCGTTCGGCATGCTGTACCTGGCTGACACCATATGGATACGGCTATCGCCGAGGTTCGCCATCACCAAGAGGCGTACTGGAGCAAAGTGCAGGAACTGAACTACGAGCGCTTCGTCTTTCGTGGGCTTACTTGCCAATTCGATGAGGTGGGTGTACTGGACTCCACTGTGCGACCCATGACGAACCCGATTTACGCACCAGATGATTACAGCGCCTCCAGAGCGCTCGGCCGTGATGTGAAGAAGGCCAAGGCCTCAGGCCTACGCTATCGTTCCGTTCGTTCGCCGGGCAATATCTGCTGGGCGCTGACCACCCCTCGACACGTTGCCTCGATCATCCAATCGAGCCATTACGAAATGATTTGGAACAAGCAAATCACCAGCGTGAATAAACTCGTGTCAAGTGCGTGATGTCGAGTAGAAAATAAATACGTCCCCGTTTTTCCCTGTCCACCACATCATTGCGATACAGATAACCGTCGAGGGTGTTGGCATAGGTACTGACCGTGCGTTCGTTGGTGATATCACCCGAAACGGAGGTCAGGCTGACGTCACGCCCGGCGATAAAGAAAATAAATTCGTCCCCGTTTCTCCACAGAATGGGGCTTGGCGGCACATGACCGGAAAAGCGCGATGAATCAATTTGCGATTCTGTACGGGGGTCGATTTATCAGGCCGACCTGGTAAAAGCATGGCCAGCCTGGCGGCAGGCTGTTACCGGCCAGGAGACTGTCAGAAATTTTGTGTTCGGGCATACCATGAGTAA
>NZ_AQOH01000085.1 GCF_000364705.1 Pseudomonas fuscovaginae SE-1
TTGATTTCTGAACTTTATCAGAATCGTTCTTTAAAAATTTGGGTATGTGATAGAAAGAAGACTGATGAAGCACTTTCACTGGTGTGGATTCAGGCTAAGGTAAAATTTGTGAGTACTCTTAATTGAGCGGCAAATTTTCGGCGAATGTCGTCTTCATAGTATAACCAGATTGCTTGGGGTTATATGGTCAAGTGAAGAAGCGCATACGGTGGATGCCTTGGCAGTCAGAGGCGATGAAAGACGTGGTAGCCTGCGATAAGCTTCGGGGAGTCGGCAAACAGACTTTGATCCGGAGATCTCTGAATGGGGGAACCCAGCCAGCACAAGCTGGTTATCTTGCACTGAATACATAGGTGCAAGAGGCGAACCAGGGGAACTGAAACATCTAAGTACCCTGAGGAAAAGAAATCAACCGAGATTCCCTTAGTAGTGGCGAGCGAACGGGGACCAGCCCTTAAGTGGCCTTGAGATTAGCGGAACGCTCTGGAAAGTGCGGCCATAGTGGGTGATAGCCCTGTACGCGAAAGTCTCTTGGCCATGAAATCGAGTAGGACGGGGCACGAGAAACCTTGTCTGAATATGGGGGGACCATCCTCCAAGGCTAAATACTACTGACTGACCGATAGTGAACTAGTACCGTGAGGGAAAGGCGAAAAGAACCCCGGAGAGGGGAGTGAAATAGATCCTGAAACCGTATGCGTACAAGCAGTGGGAGCAGACTTTGTTCTGTGACTGCGTACCTTTTGTATAATGGGTCAGCGACTTATATTCAGTGGCGAGCTTAACCGAATAGGGGAGGCGTAGCGAAAGCGAGTCTTAATAGGGCGTTTAGTCGCTGGGTATAGACCCGAAACCGGGCGATCTATCCATGGGCAGGTTGAAGGTTAGGTAACACTGACTGGAGGACCGAACCGACTACCGTTGAAAAGTTAGCGGATGACCTGTGGATCGGAGTGAAAGGCTAATCAAGCTCGGAGATAGCTGGTTCTCCTCGAAAGCTATTTAGGTAGCGCCTCACGTATCACTCCAGGGGGTAGAGCACTGTTTCGGCTAGGGGGTCATCCCGACTTACCAAACCGATGCAAACTCCGAATACCTGGAAGTGCCGAGCGTGGGAGACACACGGCGGGTGCTAACGTCCGTCGTGAAAAGGGAAACAACCCAGACCGTCAGCTAAGGTCCCAAAGTCATGGTTAAGTGGGAAACGATGTGGGAAGGCTTAGACAGCTAGGAGGTTGGCTTAGAAGCAGCCACCCTTTAAAGAAAGCGTAATAGCTCACTAGTCGAGTCGGCCTGCGCGGAAGATGTAACGGGGCTCAAACCATGCACCGAAGCTACGGGT
>NZ_AQOH01000086.1 GCF_000364705.1 Pseudomonas fuscovaginae SE-1
GGCGAGCGGGCTTGCCCGCGCTGGGGCGCGAAGCGGCCCTGAAATCTGTCGGCGTGGTGTATCAGGCACAACGAGGTCGCTGGGCTTGCGGCTGCCCTGCAGCCGAACGCAGGCAAGCCTGCTCGCCACAACAGCGTGCTTGCTGCAACAGTCTGTTTGATACAACAGTCCGCTTGTTGCAACAGTCTGCTTGATACAACAGTCTGCTGATACAACAGTCTGTTTGATACAACAGTCCGCTTGTTGTAACAGCCTGCTTGTTGTAACAGCCTGCTTGTTGTAACAGCCTGCTTGTTGCAAAAGCCTGCTTGCTAGACAAGCTGTTTGTCTCGCCCCGCTCCATCACTTTTCCGATCCATAAAAAAACGCCCCCGGCCTTTCGACCGGGGGCGTTTTTCATTCAGCCTGGGCTAGAAGATCAAGCCTTGGCTTTCTTGGCAGCGCGGGTACGCTCGCCTTCGTCCAGGATTTTCTTGCGCAGACGGATCGACTTCGGCGTGACTTCGCACAGCTCGTCGTCCTGGATGAATTCCAGGGCCTGCTCCAGAGTGTGGCGAACGGGCGGAACCAGGGCGATCACCTCGTCCTTGCCCGAAGCACGCATGTTGTCGAGCTTCTTGCCCTTGGTCGGGTTGACGCCCAGGTCGTTGTCACGGCTGTTCAGACCGATGATCTGGCCGTTGTAGATGTCCTGGCCATGCTCGATGAACAGCT
Source organism: Pseudomonas fuscovaginae SE-1 (assembly GCF_000364705.1). GTDB lineage: Bacteria > Pseudomonadota > Gammaproteobacteria > Pseudomonadales > Pseudomonadaceae > Aquipseudomonas > Aquipseudomonas fuscovaginae_A. Next base: position 715 of record NZ_AQOH01000086.1, read on the forward strand.
TGCCGCGAGCCTGCAGGGTTTCCAGGGAGTAGGTCAACGCCTTGCCGGTCTCGATCGAAACCAGTACGCCGTTCAGGCGGCCGGACATCTGGCCTGGCTTCATGGTGTCGTAGCGATCGAAGATCGAGGTCAGGATGCCCGCACCGTTGGTCAGGGTCAGGAACTGGTTACGGAAACCGATCAGACCGCGAGCTGGGACGTTGTACTCCAGACGTACACGGCCCTTGCCATCCGGCGCCATGTTGGTCAGATCGCCCTTGCGCAGACCCATTTCTTCCATGACCTTGCCCTGGGACTCTTCAGGGATGTCGATGGTGACGTTTTCGAACGGTTCCTGCTTCACGCCATTCACTTCGCGGATGATCACTTCCGGACGGCCTACAGCCATCTCGAAGCCTTCGCGACGCATGGTTTCGATCAGAACCGACAGGTGCAGCTCACCACGGCCGGAAACCTTGAACTTGTCGGCCGAGTCGCCTTCTTCAACGCGCAGTGCCACGTTGTACAGCAGCTCCTTGTCCAGACGCTCCTTGATGTTACGGGAGGTCACGAACTTGCCTTCCTTGCCGCAGAATGGCGAGTCGTTGACCTGGAAGGTCATGGAAACGGTTGGCTCGTCAACGGTCAGGGGCTTCATCGCCTCGACATGGTTCATGTCGCACAGGGTGTCGGAGATGAACAGTTCGTCGAAACCGCTGATGCAGACGATGTCGCCGGCAGCGGCTTCTTCGACGTCCACACGGTGCAGACCGTGGTGACCCATCAGTTTCAGGATACGGCCGTTACGCTTCTTGCCGTCGACATCGATCGCCACCACCGGGGTGTTCGGCTTGATGCGACCGCGAGCGATACGACCAACGCCGATCACGCCCAGGAAGCTGTTGTAGTCCAGCGCGGAGATCTGCATCTGGAACGGACCATCGCGGTCAACGGCCGGAGCTGGCACGTTGTCGACGATCGACTGGTACAGCGGGGTCATGTCTTCGGCCATGTCGGTGTGGTCCAGACCGGCGATGCCGTTCAGGGCCGAGGCGTAGACGACTTTGAAGTCCAGCTGTTCGTCGGTGGCGCCGAGGTTGTCGAACAGGTCGAAGATCTGGTCCAGAACCCAGTCAGGACGCGCGCCCGGACGGTCGACCTTGTTGATCACCACGATCGGCTTCAGACCGGCTTCGAAAGCCTTCTTGGTCACGAAGCGGGTCTGCGGCATAGGGCCGTCCTGGGCGTCGACCAGCAGCAGCACGGAGTCGACCATCGACATCACGCGCTCAACCTCGCCACCGAAGTCGGCGTGGCCGGGGGTGTCGACGATGTTGATGTGGTAGCCGTTCCAGTTGATGGCGGTATTTTTCGCCAGAATGGTAATGCCGCGCTCTTTTTCCTGGTCGTTGGAGTCCATCACGCGCTCGTCGTTGAGCTCGTTGCGCTCCAGGGTGCCGGATTGACGCAGCAGTTTGTCAACCAGGGTGGTCTTGCCATGGTCAACGTGGGCGATGATGGCGATGTTGCGTAGATTTTCGATCACTTGTGTATCTCGATCAGAGGATTCGGTTTGCTGACAAGTCTTGGCAGCGATTGACGGTAGTGTCCGGCGTGGCCGTTACAGCTTGACGGCGGCGTCGGGGGGCCGGTGACGCAGGCCACAGGCAAACAGCCCCGGGCACTTAGCTCGGTCGATAAACGCGCACATTGGCATGCCCCTCACTGAGCAGATGGTGGGCATGCAGGCGACTCATCACGCCTTTGTCGCAATACAGCAGGTACTGGCGAGTAGGGTCCAGTTCCTTGAAACGAGCATTCAGTGCATAGAACGGCATCGTTTGTACCTCGATGCCAGCCAGTTCCAGCGGGTCGTCTTCCTGCGCATCCGGATGGCGGATGTCGAGGACGATATGACCCGCCAGCGCCTCGCTGACCTCTTCGATCTGCAGATCCTGGCCCAGCTCGTCGATCACGTGATCGATCGAGACCAGCCTGGCGCGCTCGAGCGCACGCTCGAGAATCGCCATGTCGAACGCTTTCTCTTCGTGTTCCACGCGGTAGCGCTTGGCGTGGGTCTTGGGGTTGACCGAAATCACCCCGCAATACTCAGGCATGTGCCGAGCGAAGTTGCCGGTACCGATCCGGTCGGCCAGGTCGATGATGTCCTGCTTGTGACTGGCGATCAGCGGGCGGATCACCAGCTTCTCGGTCACGCAGTCGATCACCGACAGGTTCGGCAGCGTCTGGCTGGATACCTGGGAGATCGCCTCGCCGGTGACCAGCGCATCGATGTGCAGCCGCTCGGCCATCGCCGAAGCCGCCCGCAACATCATACGCTTCAATACTACGCCCATATGACCGTTATCGACTTTGCCGAGAATTTCTCCCAGCACTTCCTCGAACGGTACGCTGATGAACAGCACGCGATGGGAACTGCCGTACTTCTTCCACAGGTAGTGGGCGACTTCCATCACCCCCAGCTCGTGGGCGCGACCGCCCAGGTTGAAGAAGCAGAAATGGGTCATCAGGCCGCGGCGCATCATCTGGTAGGCGGCGACGGTGGAGTCGAAACCACCGGACATCAGCGTCACGGTCTGCTCCACCGAGCCCAGCGGGAAGCCGCCGAGGCCTTCGTGCTGGCCATGGATGACGAACAGCCTCTGGTCGCGAATTTCGATGCGCACCTCGACTTCCGGGTCCTTCAGGGAAATCCCCGCGGCCCCGCATTCGCGGCGCAGGCGGCTGCCGACATACTTCTCGACATCCATGGAGCTGAAGCTGTGCTTGCCGCCGCGCTTGCAACGCACGGAAAAGATCTTGCCCGGCAGCACGTCAGCGTAGTGCTGCAGACACTTGGCGGTGATATCGTCGAAATCGCCCAGCGGGTACTCGTCGACCTGCAGCAGGTGGGCGATACCCGGCGTGCAGCACAGACGCTCCTTGAACGCCTGCAGGGCCTTCGGGTCGGTCAGCGCGGTTTCCAGCTCGAGGTTGTCCCACACGCCATTCACCACCACGGCCGGATCCAGGTCCTTGAGCACGGCACGGATGTTCTTCGCCAACTGACGAATGAAGCGCGTCCGGACAGGGCGGCTCTTGATGGTGATTTCAGGGAAGACTTTGACGATTAGTTTCATGAAAACAGCGCGCGAACGGCCGGCCGAAAAAAGTGGGGCGCGGATTATAGCGGAAATTGCTCAAGGTTTGACCAGTTATTGTACGGGCGGTTTTATTCGCACCAAAACGGGTCGCTCAGCCGATTTTTGGCACCACAAAGGTGCGATCGACGCCCGAAAGTTCCCCTATGCTGGCTGGAACGCTTGAGATTGGGGCAAAAAACCCATCACGGGGCACTGGCATGCAATTTGCTCCCTTGTGAGGCAGGTTGCCTTGGCCGAGTATTCGCGCCGGCATCACTACTATTTCAGGGCTACTCCACTATCCAGCCCGAAGCCACCCGGAGGACACCATGTCGAAGTCGGTTCAACTCATCAAAGATCATGACGTTAAGTGGATTGATCTGCGCTTCACGGACACCAAAGGTACTCAGCACCACGTGACCATGCCGGCCCGTGATGCGCTGGATGAAGATTTCTTCGAAATCGGCAAGATGTTCGACGGTTCCTCCATCGCCGGCTGGAAAGGCATCGAAGCTTCCGACATGATCCTGATGCCGGACGACAGCACCGCCGTGCTCGACCCGTTCACCGAAGAACCGACCCTGATCCTGGTCTGCGACGTGATCGAACCTTCGACCATGCAGGGCTACGACCGCGACCCACGTGCAATCGCCCGTCGCGCCGAGGAATACCTGAAGTCCACCGGCATCGGCGACACCGCTTTCTTCGGTCCTGAACCCGAGTTCTTCATCTTCGACTCGGTCAAGTTCAAGTCCGATATCTCCGGCTCCATGTTCAAGATCTTCTCGGAACAGGGTTCCTGGATGTCCGACCAGGACGTGGAAGGCGGCAACAAGGGCCACCGTCCAGGCGTGAAAGGCGGCTACTTCCCGGTTCCTCCGTTCGACCACGACCACGAAATCCGTACCTCCATGTGCAACGCGCTGGAAGAGATGGGCCAGACCGTCGAAGTTCACCACCACGAAGTGGCGACTGCCGGCCAGAACGAAATCGGCGTGAAGTTCAACACCCTGGTTGCCAAGGCTGACGAAGTTCAGACCCTGAAATACTGCGTACACAACGTGGCTGACGCCTACGGCCGCACCGCGACCTTCATGCCGAAACCGCTGTACGGCGACAACGGCTCGGGCATGCACGTTCACATGTCGATCTCCAAGGATGGCAAGAACACCTTCTCCGGTGAAGGTTATGCCGGCCTGTCCGATACCGCGCTGTACTTCATCGGCGGCATCATCAAGCACGGCAAGGCCCTGAACGGCTTCACCAACCCGTCGACCAACTCCTACAAGCGTCTGGTCCCAGGCTTCGAAGCTCCAGTGATGCTGGCCTACTCGGCTCGCAACCGTTCCGCCTCGATCCGTATTCCTTACGTCAACAGCCCCAAGGCTCGTCGTATCGAAGCTCGCTTCCCGGATCCGGCTGCCAACCCATACCTGGCCTTCGCTGCCCTGATGATGGCGGGCCTGGACGGTATCCAGAACAAGATCCACCCAGGCGATGCCGCCGACAAGAACCTGTACGACCTGCCGCCTGAAGAGGCCAAGGAAATCCCACAGGTTTGCGGTAGCCTGAAGGAAGCTCTGGAAGAACTGGACAAGGGCCGTGCGTTCCTGACCAAGGGCGGCGTATTCAGCGACGACTTCATCGACGCCTACATCGAGCTCAAGAGCGAAGAAGAAATCAAGGTACGTACCTTCGTACACCCACTGGAATACGAGCTGTACTACAGCTGCTGATCCGGTCGCGCCTGCTTGCGCGGGCGCAGCTTGGGGAAACGCCCCGCATCGAAAGATGCGGGGCGTTTTTCATGGGCGAGGGAAAAACCGGACACCGGCGCATTTTCATGAAAATGCACTGGCGCGGGCAGGGCCTTGTGACGTTAACTCTGGCTCCTGCCTCCCCCTCGAAAAAGTAGAAACTCGCCATGTCGCCGAACAAACGTATTGCCAGCCTATTGCTTGCCGCCTGCCTGAGCACCGGCGCCCTGGCCGCCACCCCACCCGCCCCGGACAGCTTGGAACCGTTGCTGCAGACCATCAGCGAGCGCCTGACCATCGCCAACCAGGTGGCCCTGACCAAGTGGGACAGCGGCAAACCGGTGGAAGACAGCCTGCGCGAGCAGCAGGTGATCGCCAACGCCCGGGAGCAGGCGCAGGCCTATCAGCTCAAGCCGGAAGAAGTCGGCCAGTTCGTCGCGGCACAGATCGAAGCCAACAAACTGGTGCAATACGGCCTGCTGGCCAAATGGCGCAATGCCGGCAAGGCACCGGTGATCGCCCGCCCCGACCTGGTCACCCAGATCCGTCCGGTCATGGATCAACTGCAGATCAAGCTGCTCAAGCAATACGCCGCGTTCGCGCCTCATCGACAGGACCCGCAATGCCCGACCTGGCTGGCCCAGGCACGTCGCGACCTGGCCTCCGACACTCTCCACGACCTGGCCCTGGTACGCGCCGTGGGCGAATTGTGCCTGCGCCCACAGTGAAATGACCGGCGGTTCTGCTCTATGCTGACAACTTGTCACGACCAGGACCTTCACCGGGAGCCGCCATGGGTCGATCCCTGCTCTATCTGCTGCTGACCTTGGCGCTGCCGGTGTCGGCACAGATCTACAAGTACACCGACGCCCATGGCAACACCGCCTATAGCAGCCAGCCGCCCGACGGCATCGCCGCGCAGACCGTGGAACTGCCACCACTCAACAGCGTCGAGACGCAGAAGCCGGGCGTCCCGACACCGCCCAGGCCGGCCGTCGCGCAGGAAAGCGCCGTGCCCTACAACACCTTCGAACTGACGGATATCCCGACCGAGGAAGCCCTGCGCGCCAACAACGGCACCTTCACCGTCGGCGTGAAGATCGAACCGCGCCTGCAACGCCAGCACCTGTTGCGACTGCTGCTCGATGGTGCGCCCTATGGGCAGCCGAGCAACGTCCCACGCCTGCAGTTGGTGAACGTCGACCGCGGCGAACACACCCTTGCAGTGCAGGCCCTGGAAGGAGAGGAAGTCGCGCAGCAAAGCCCGGCCGTGACCTTCACCGTCCAGCGGGTGCACAAGCCTTGAGTTGTCCATGAGCGGATCATTCATCCGGGCATCGGGCCTGGTGCTGGCGCTCGCCGCCCTGCCGGCGGCGGCCGAGGTCTATACCTACATCGACAGCCAGGGCAACCGGGTGTTTACCGACCAGCCCCGCAAGGGTGCGACACGCGTGCCGCTGGCGCCCAGCAACCGCATGTCGGCCAACCCGCGCAGCCAGCCTCCCAAGCCCGACGCCGGTAGGGCCAGCCCCGGCCCGGGCCCGGTCTTTCATTACCAGATGGTCCGCGTCCTGGTGCCCGACCCGGACGCCACGGTGCGCAGCGCCGAGGGCAACCTGATCGTCAGCGTCACCAGCGAACCCGGGCTGCGGCCCGGCCATGGCTATCGCCTGCTGCTCGATGGCAAGCCCACTGGCTCCGCCGGCACCAGCCCGGTGTTCGCCCTGAACAACATCGACCGCGGCACGCACCAGCTCGCCGTGGAGATCCTCGACGAACAAGGCCGCATTGCCGAACGCACCGCCAACCAGCCCTTCCACATGGTGCGCCTGTCCCTCAGCCAGAAACGCCAGGCCCAGCCCTGCCAACTGGCCGATTACGGCAAACGCCCGGAATGCCCGCTGGCGGACAAGCCCGAGGAAGAAAAAAGCAGCATCCTGCCGTTTCTGTAACCCGAGCCACAAAAGCACCAAAGCAGTGCACTAAACTACATCCCCATCCGGCTTCGATCCCATTTTGGTTCGGAATAACCCACCACAGCCGGAGGAACGCCACTCAATCGAGCCTGAAACGCCCATTTCAGGCTGTTTGCGCTTCTTTTCGGAGCCTTGGTTTGTTTTTTGCATTTTGCCCCTATCGGCGCCTTGTTCGCGCACAAACGGGTCCACTCCCGTTTGACATGCTCCAAAAGAGGTCCCCATGACCATCAGCGACGCCCTGCACAGACTGTTACTCGACAACCTGACCACCGCGACCATTCTGCTCAACGCCGAACTGCGCCTCGAGTACATGAATCCCGCGGCCGAAATGTTGCTCGCCATCAGCGGCCAGCGCAGCCACGGTCAGTTCATCAGCGAGCTGTTCACCGAGTCGACCGAGGCCCTCAACTCCCTGCGCCAGGCGGTCGAGCAGGCGCACCCGTTCACCAAACGCGAAGCCATGCTGACCGCCCTGACCGGCCAGACCCTGACCGTCGACTATGCCGTGACACCGATCCTCAGCCAGGGCGAAACCCTGCTGCTGCTGGAGGTCCATCCGCGCGACCGACTGCTGCGCATCACCAAGGAAGAGGCCCAGTTGTCCAAGCAGGAAACCACCAAGATGCTGGTGCGCGGCCTCGCCCACGAGATCAAGAACCCCCTCGGCGGAATTCGCGGCGCCGCCCAGTTGCTGGCCCGCGAGCTGCCGGAAGAAAGCCTCAAGGACTACACCAACGTCATCATCGAGGAAGCCGACCGCCTGCGAAACCTGGTGGATCGCATGCTCGGTTCGAACAAGCTGCCCTCGCTGGCCATGACCAACGTCCACGAAGTGCTGGAGCGGGTCGGCAGCCTGGTGGAAGCCGAGAGCCAGGGCTGCATCACCCTGGTGCGCGACTACGACCCGAGCATCCCCGACCTGCTGATCGACCGCGAACAGATGATCCAGGCCGTGCTCAACATCGTGCGCAACGCGATGCAGGCCATCAGCAGCCAGAACGAACTGCGCCTGGGCCGCATCAGCCTGCGCACCCGGGCCATTCGCCAGTTCACCATCGGCCACATCCGCCACCGCCTGGTGACCAAGATCGAGATCATCGACAACGGCCCGGGCATTCCTGCCGAACTTCAGGAAACCATCTTCTATCCAATGGTCAGCGGTCGCCCCGACGGTACCGGGCTGGGCCTGGCCATTACCCAGAACATCATCAGCCAGCATCAGGGCCTGATCGAGTGCGACAGCCATCCCGGCCACACCACGTTCTCGATCTTCCTGCCCCTGGAACAAGGAGCCACATCGACATGAGCCGTAGTGAAACCGTGTGGATCGTCGATGACGACCGTTCTATCCGTTGGGTCCTGGAAAAAGCCCTGCAACAGGAAGGCATGACCACCCAGAGCTTCGACAGTGCCGATGGCGTCATGAGCCGCCTGGCCCGTCAGCAGCCGGACGTGATCATCTCCGACATCCGCATGCCCGGCGCCAGCGGCCTGGACCTGCTGGCGCGGATTCGCGAGCAGCACCCGCGCCTGCCAGTGATCATCATGACGGCGCACTCCGACCTGGACAGCGCTGTCGCTTCCTACCAGGGCGGCGCCTTCGAGTACCTGCCCAAGCCATTTGACGTCGACGAAGCCGTCTCGCTGGTCAAGCGCGCCAACCAACACGCCCAGGAGCAACAGGGCCTGGATACGCCGCCGACACTGACCCGCACCCCGGAAATCATCGGTGAAGCACCGGCGATGCAGGAGGTGTTCCGTGCGATCGGCCGCCTGAGCCACTCGAACATCACCGTGCTGATCAACGGCGAGTCCGGTACCGGCAAGGAATTGGTCGCCCACGCCCTGCACCGCCACAGCCCACGGGCAGCGTCGCCGTTCATCGCCCTGAACATGGCGGCGATTCCCAAGGACCTGATGGAGTCGGAGCTGTTCGGCCACGAGAAAGGCGCGTTCACCGGCGCGGCCAACCTGCGCCGCGGACGCTTCGAACAGGCCGACGGCGGCACGCTGTTCCTCGACGAGATCGGCGACATGCCGGCGGACACCCAGACCCGGTTGCTGCGAGTCCTGGCGGACGGTGAATTCTATCGGGTCGGCGGCCATACGCCGGTCAAGGTCGACGTGCGCATCATCGCGGCGACCCACCAGAACCTGGAAACCCTGGTGCACGCCGGCAAGTTCCGTGAAGACCTGTTCCACCGCCTGAACGTGATCCGCATCCATATCCCGCGGCTGTCGGACCGTCGCGAGGACATTCCGACCCTGGCCAGGCACTTCCTGGGACGGGCGGCACAAGAGCTGTCGGTGGAGCCCAAGCTGCTGAAGCCGGAAACCGAGGAATACCTGAAGAACCTGCCCTGGCCCGGCAACGTGCGCCAACTGGAGAACACCTGCCGCTGGATCACCGTCATGGCTTCCGGGCGCGAGGTGCATATCAGCGACCTGCCGCCGGAGTTGCTGAACCTGCCGCAGGACTCGGCACCGGTCACCAACTGGGAACAGGCTCTGCGCCAGTGGGCCGATCAGGCGCTCGCCCGGGGCCAGTCGAGCCTGCTCGACAGCGCCGTGCCGAGTTTCGAGCGGATCATGATCGAGACCGCGCTCAAGCACACCGCCGGCCGCCGCCGCGACGCCGCCGTGCTGCTGGGCTGGGGCCGCAACACCTTGACCCGCAAGATCAAGGAGCTGGGCATGAAGGTCGATGGTGGGGATGACGAGGACAGCGAAGAAGCCTGATCCCCCCGCGTCGAACGAAGCCCTCGGTAGCCCGGCTGCCGAGGGCTTTTTATTAGCACTCTGATCGTCTGATCGTTCCCACGCTCTGCGTAGGAATGCAGCCAGTGACGCTCCGCGTCACAAGGGCCGCCGAGCGTCCGGGGAGGCATTCCCACGCAAAGCGTGGGAACAATCTGAGGGCTTTCCACCGCAGGCAACCATCGACCAACGCACCATGAGAATGCGCCCTGACCCGTGATCGGGCAGCCCCCAAGGCCCAGCAGTTGGCAGGCTCTTGCGCGCTCTTGCGTGAAACGTCCCGGATTCCGGGGCCTGCAGCCACTTCAGAAAAAAATCGCACACAACCTGAAGCACTTTCCCAAAGCTGGCACGCCCTCTGCAATAACCCTGGCAAGACCCAGTTTTGGGGGCCTTGGTACAGGCAGGCCAAGGAATCCCCTTCTTTACATCCGGGACTCATACCGCTCAGAGCGACGAGTCCCACACGTTTTGGGGACCCCGGTACAGGCAGGCCGGGAATCCCCATCTTTGATCCGGGACTCACCCCACACAAAGTGGCGAGTCCCAGCTGTTTCGGGGACCTCGGTACAGGCAGGCCGAGACTCCCCCCTTTACATCCGGGGCTCATACCGCTGGTAGCGACGAGCCCCCGACCGTTTCGGGAGCCCTGGTACAGGCAGGCCAGGGATTCCCTCTTTAACCGCCGGGACTCGCCCCATCCAGGGAGACGAATCCCGAACCGTTCAGGGAGCTTTGGTACAGGCAGGCCGGAGATTCCCTCTTTTATTCCTCGCGGAGACTGATCGACAGTCTCCAGCGCCCATCGACCTTGGCCCCGACCCACTCGCCCTGCAAGGGCCGTGCGGCCACCAGAGTCAGCAATATCCCCTTGTCGGTCAGGCGCAGCCGCCAGTTGGCGTCCTTGCCGGAGACCTTCAGACGACCACCCTGAGCCTTGCCCCCGGCAGCGAACAACAGCGCCACGGTGCCATCCACCTGCTCACCATGGACCCTGGGCTCGCTGGAGAACCACACCACCAACGCATCCTCGGCCACATCGACCTGCTGCAACTGCGCCGGCTCGGGATTGGTCAGGCGGCCGATCATCAACCCCACCATCACCCCGAAAATCGCCAGGGCGCCCATCACTCGCAGCATTAGCTTCGGCCGCGGATCCTCTTCGGGGGTAGAATGCTGTCCATCTTCATCTTCGGAGCCGTGCATGTTTCACGTCATCCTTTTCCAACCAGAGATTCCGCCGAATACCGGCAACGTTATCAGGCTGTGCGCCAACAGCGGCTGCCACCTTCACTTGATCGAGCCTATCGGCTTCGAACTGGATGACAAGCGCCTGCGACGTGCCGGCCTGGACTACCACGAATACGCCACGCTCAAGGTCCACACGGACCTGGCCAGTTGCCTGGAAAGCCTCGGCCAGCCACGCCTGTTCGCCTTCACCACCAAGGGTTCGCGGCCATTCCACGATACCCGCTTCGCCGAGGGCGACGCCTTTCTTTTCGGCCCGGAAAGCCGAGGCCTGCCCGCCGAAGTGCTCGACAGCCTGCCAGGCGAGCAACGCCTGCGCCTGCCGATGCGTGAAGGCTGCCGCAGCCTGAACCTGTCCAACACCGTGGCAGTGGCGGTCTACGAGGGCTGGCGCCAACTGGGTTTTGCCGCTGCGGTATAAAAAAAGCGCCTTCAGGCGCTTTTTTCATCTGTGTGTGTCGAGCACACATTCAATCCTGTAGGAGCCGGCTTGCTGGCGATAGCCTTCTCGCTATCGCTGAAGCATTGCTGGATGGCCACTTTCGGCGGATCGTCAGCATGCCGACTCTCACCTGCCCTTACTGGACGGTCGACGAACCTTCCTGCTGCAGACGCTGCAGTTCCTGCGCGTACAGCGCATCGAAGTTCACCGGAGCCAACATCAGTGCCGGGAACGAACCACGGGTCACCAGGCTGTCCAGCGCTTCGCGGGCGTACGGGAACAGGATGTTCGGGCAGAACGCGCCCAGGGTGTGGCTCAGGGAAGCCGCGTCGAGGTTCTTGATCAGGAAAATACCTGCCTGCTGAACTTCGGCGATGAAAGCCACTTCCTCACCATTCTTGACGGTTACCGAGAGGGTCAGCACCACTTCGTGGAAGTCGGCCTCCAGGGCCTTCTGGCGGGTGTTCAGGTCCAGGCCGACGCTCGGCTCCCACTGCTGGCGGAAGATCGCCGGGCTTTTGGGCGCTTCGAAGGACAAGTCACGCACATAGATGCGCTGCAGGGAGAATTGCGGTTGGCTTTCTTCGTCGGCAGCGGTGTTCTGTTGGTCAGTCATGGCAGATCCTTCTTGATCTTCAGGTCTTTAAGGGTTTCAGAGTCAGACGTTGAGCAATGCGTCGAGTTTACCGGCGCGCTCGAGAGCGTACAGGTCATCGCAACCACCGATGTGCTGGCTGCCGATCCAGATCTGCGGCACGGACGTACGCCCGGCCTTGTCGGCCATCTCGGCGCGTACTTGTGGCTTGCCATCGACCTTGATCTCTTCGAAGGCAACATCCTTGCTCGCCAGCAACTGCTTGGCGCGCGAGCAGTAGGGGCAATAATCGCTGGAGTAGACGACAACCCGGGTCATATCACTTCACCAATGGCAGGTTATCGGCTTTCCAGCTGGAAATGCCGCCGGACAGCTTGGCCGCGGTGAAACCGGACTTGAGCAGCTCGCGGGCATGAGTCCCGGAATGCTGGCCCTGGGCGTCGACCAGAATCAGGGTCTTGCCCTTGTGCTTTTCCAGTTCGCCGATACGGGCCATCAGCTTGTCCTGGGGAATGTTCAGTGAACCGACGATATGACCGGCGGCAAAGTCCTTGCTCGGGCGCAGGTCGATCACCACGGCCTGGTCCTTGTTGACCAGCGCGGTCAACTGCGCCGTGCTCAGGCTCGCGCCGCCGCGGCTAGCCTCGTGGGCGATCAGCAGGGCCAGCAGCAGGACGAAGGCACCGGTCAGCAGGTAGTGGTTAGTGGCAAATGCAAGCAGATGATCGACCATCAGGAGGTTCCAGGGCGTTAAAATGTCGGCCAGTATACACAGCCGTCAGGGTGGGCCAAACCCCGCCCGGCGGTGACTGCGTTGGAACTTGCCTTTAAACTGCGACTCTTTTTTCCATGTTCTTTCAATCCAGCCGCGAGTGGGATCTATGACTGCCACGCCTAAACCTTTGGTCCTGATCATCCTGGATGGCTTCGGTCACAGCGAGAGCCAGGCCTACAACGCCGTCTACTCGGCGAAGAAACCGGTGCTCGACCGCCTCACCGCAAGCATGCCCAACGGCCTGATCTCCGGCTCCGGCATGGATGTCGGCCTGCCCGACGGGCAGATGGGCAACTCGGAAGTCGGCCACATGAACCTCGGCGCCGGCCGGGTGGTATATCAGGATTTCACCCGCGTCACCAAGGCGATCCGCGACGGCGAGTTCTTCGAGAACCCGACCCTCTGCAAGGCCGTGGACCAGGCCGTGGCCGCCGACAAGGCGGTGCATATCCTCGGCCTGCTGTCCGACGGCGGCGTGCACAGCCACCAGGACCACCTGGTCGCCATGGCCGAACTGGCCTTCAAGCGCGGCGCGCGGAAGATCTACCTGCACGCCTTCCTCGACGGCCGCGATACGCCGCCCAAGAGCGCCGAGTCGTCCATCGAACTGCTGGATGAAACCTTCCGTACCCTGGGCAAAGGCCGCATCGCCAGCCTGATCGGCCGTTATTTCGCCATGGACCGTGACAACCGCTGGGACCGCGTGGCCCAGGCCTACAACCTGATCGTCGATGGCCAGGCCGAATTCCATGCCGCCACGGCCCAGGAAGGCCTGCAGGCCGCCTACGAGCGCGGTGAAAGCGATGAATTCGTCAAGGCTACCCGCATCGGCGAGCAGGTCAAGGTCGAGGACGGCGACGCCGTGGTGTTCATGAACTTCCGCGCCGACCGCGCCCGCGAGCTGACCCGGGTGTTCGTCGAGGACGATTTCAAGGACTTCGAGCGCGCCCGCCAGCCCAAGCTGGCCGGTTTCATCATGCTCACCCAGTACGCCGCCAGCATTCCCGCGCCTTCGGCCTTCGCGCCCAGCAGCCTGGAAAACGTGCTGGGCGACTACCTGGCGAAAAACGGCAAGACCCAGCTGCGTATCGCCGAGACCGAAAAATACGCCCACGTGACCTTCTTCTTCTCCGGCGGCCGCGAAGAGCCGTTCCCGGGCGAGGAACGCATCCTGATCCCGTCGCCGAAAGTCGCCACCTACGACCTGCAGCCGGAGATGAGCGCGCCGGAAGTCACCGACCGTATCGTCGAGGCCATCGAGAACCTGCGTTATGACGTGATCGTGGTGAACTACGCCAACGGCGACATGGTCGGCCACAGCGGTGTGTTCGAAGCGGCCGTCAAGGCCGTGGAATGCCTGGATTTGTGTGTAGGACGTATCGTCGACGCCCTGGAAAAGGTCGGCGGCGAAGCGCTGATCACCGCCGACCACGGCAACGTCGAGCAGATGGAAGACGAGTGCACCGGCCAGGCCCACACCGCCCACACCACCGAGCCGGTGCCGTTCATCTACTACGGCAAGCGCGACCTGAAGGTCCGCGAAGGCGGCGTACTGGCGGACGTCGCGCCGACCATGCTCAAGCTGCTGGGCCTGAAACAGCCCGAAGAGATGACCGGTACTTCGATCCTGACTGACCGTTAAAAGCTGAAAATCCGGCCGGCAGCGTGCTGTCGGCCTACCTCTTTATCGGAAACGCCTGAAAGCAACCGCTTTTGGACGTTTTTTTTACAACGTATGGCGGGCATACTAGGCCGTCTCGTTTCCAGGTGCTGCCCGCCCCATGCTTCGCGCCCTTATCGCCCTAGCCCTGATCTGCCTCCTCCAACCGGCCTTCGCCGACGAGCGCGCGCAAACCCAACAGCAGTTGGAGGCCACGCGCCAGGACATTGCCGAACTGAAGAAACTGCTGGGCAAGCTGCAGGAAGAAAAATCCGGCGTACAGAAAGACCTGCGCGGCACCGAAACCGAGATGGGCAAGCTCGAGAAGCAGGTCGAGGCCCTGCAAAAGGAGCTGAAGAAGAGCGAGAGCGAGCTGCAGCGGCTCGATGGGGAGAAAAAAAAACTCCAGAGCGCGCGCACTGAGCAGCAGCACCTGATCGCCATCCAGGCCCGCGCCGCCTATCAGGGCGGTCGCCAGGAATACATCAAGCTGCTGCTCAACCAGCAGAATCCGGAAAAATTCGCCCGCACCCTCACCTACTACGACTACCTCAGCCAGGCCCGCCTGCAACAGTTGAAGAACTTCAACGAGACCCTGCGCCAACTGGCCAATGTCGAAAAGGACATCAACCTGCAACAGGCACAGTTGCTGGTGCAGAAAGGCAACCTCGACAGCCGGCGTGAAGAACTCGACAAGGTCCGCCAGGAACGTCAGGCCGCCCTGGCCAAGCTCAACCAGGATGTGAAGGACCGCGACCAGAAGCTCGCCGCCCGTGAACAGGACCAGGCCGACCTGTCGAAAGTCCTGAAAACCATCGAGGAAACCCTGGCACGCCAGGCCCGTGAGGCGGAGGAAGCGCGTCAGAAAGCGCTGCTCGCCCAGCAGGAAGCCGAAAAAAAGCGCCAGCGTGAGGCCCAGTCCCTCGCCAATCGTGACGACGACAGCCCGCGCAAACCGGCACGTTCCACGCCCGGGCCACTGGTTTCCAGTGCCGGCGAATCCTTCGGCGGCCCTTTTGCCGCAGCACGCGGAAAACTTCCATGGCCGGTTGATGGTCGATTGTTGGCACGCTTCGGAGAAACCCGCGGTGATGACGCCCGTAGCAAGTGGGACGGCGTGATGATCGGCGCCGCCGCCGGCAGCCAGGTGCATGCCGTGCATGGTGGCCGCGTGGTGTTCGCCGACTGGCTGCGGGGTGCCGGCCTGCTGGTGATCCTGGATCACGGCAACGGCTACCTGAGTTTGTATGGGCACAACCAGACCCTGCTTAAATCGGCGGGGGATGTGGTAAAAGCCGGTGAGTCGATCTCTACTGTAGGCAACAGTGGCGGTCAGGAGGCACCGGCGTTGTATTTCGCTATACGTCAGCAGGGTCACCCAAGTGATCCGGCCCAATGGTGTCGCGCGCAAGGATAGGCGCCGTACCTTATTTAGGAGTTCGTTCGACATGCTGCATTTGTCCCGCCTCACCTCGCTGGCCCTGACGATCGCCCTCGTGATCGGTGCGCCCCACGCGTTCGCTGCGCAACCTGCCCAGCCCGCTCCGGCGGCCGCGCCTGTCGTCACTGCCAAGGCCCCGCTGCCGCTCGACGAGCTGCGCACCTTTGCCGAGGTGATGGACCGGATCAAGGCCGCCTATGTCGAGCCGGTGGACGACAAGACCCTGCTGGAAAACGCCATCAAGGGCATGCTCAGCAACCTTGACCCGCACTCCGCCTACCTGGGCCCGGAAGACTTCGCCCAGTTGCAGGAAGACACCAGCGGCGAATTCGGCGGCCTGGGCATCGAGGTCGGCATGGAGGACAACTTCGTCAAGGTGGTGTCGCCGATCGACGACACCCCGGCGTCCAAGGCCGGTATCGAGGCCGGCGACCTGATCGTCAAGATCAACGGCCAGCCGACCCGCGGCCAGACCATGACCGAAGCCGTCGACAAGATGCGCGGCAAGGTCGGCCAGAAGATCACCCTAACCCTGGTCCGCAACGGCGGCACGCCGTTCGACGTGACCCTGACCCGGGCGATCATCCGCACCAAGAGCGTACGCAGCCAGATGCTGGAGAACGGCTACGGCTACATCCGCATCACCCAGTTCCAGGTCAAGACCGGCGAAGAGGTGTCCAAGGCCCTGGCCGCGCTGCGCAAGGAAAACGGCAACAAGAAGCTCAACGGCATCGTCCTCGACCTGCGCAACAACCCCGGCGGCGTGCTGCAGGCCGCGGTGGAAGTGGTTGACCACTTCATCACCAAGGGCCTGATCGTCTACACCAAGGGCCGCATCGCCAACTCCGAGCTGCGTTTCTCGGCCACCGGCCACGACGAAAGCGATGCCTCGCCAATGGTCGTGCTGATCAACGGCGGCAGCGCCTCGGCCTCGGAAATCGTCGCAGGCGCCCTGCAGGACCAGAAACGCGCGGTGCTGATGGGCACCACCAGCTTCGGCAAGGGCTCGGTGCAGACCGTGCTGCCGCTGAGCAACGACCGCGCGCTCAAGCTCACCACGGCGCTGTACTTCACCCCGAACGGGCGTTCGATCCAGGCCCAGGGCATCATCCCGGATATCGAGGTCCGCCAGGCCAAGGTCACCGGCGCCCAGGACGACGAAACCTTCAAGGAAGCCGATCTGCAGGGTCATCTGGGCAACGGCAACGGCGGCGCCGACCGGCCGAGCGTCAAGGCGGCCAAGGGCAAGGCCCGCCTGCAGGACGACGACTACCAGTTGGGCCAGGCCCTGAGCCTGCTCAAGGGCCTGAGCGTCACGCGCGGCAACTGAGATGCGGCGCTGGACCCTGCTGGCGCTGTTCGGCTGCCTGATCGGCGTTGCCCAGGCAGCGCCGACTGAAACGCCCGCCCCGCCAAAAGCCTATCTGACACTGATCATCGATGACCTGGGGCAGAACCTGCCCCGGGATCGTCGCGTGCTGGCCCTGCCCGGGCCGATCACCCCGTCGATCATGCCCGACACGCCCCACGCCGCCGAACTGGCCCGTGAAGCGCACCAGGCCGGCAAGGTCGTCATGCTGCACATGCCCATGGATCCGGCCACCGGACCGTTCGCCTGGCACCCCGACCTGCCCCTGGAAGAGTTGCAGAAGCGCCTCGCGGCGGCTTTCGTGGCCGTGCCCTTCACCAGCGGCATCAACAACCATGAGGGCAGCCGCATGACCGCCGAGCCAGCGGCCATGGCCTGGCTGATGGGCGAGCTGCAACGGCGCAACAAGTTCTTCGTCGACAGCCGGACCAGCGCCAGAACGGTCGCGGCCTCCGAGGCGCAGAAGATCGGCCTGGCCAGCGTGTCGCGGGATGTGTTCCTGGACAACGAACGCACGGAGCCGGCGATCACCACGCAGTTGCAGACCGCAATCAGATTGGCGCGCAAGCAGGGCACCGTGGTGGTCATCGGCCATCCCTACCCGCAGACACTGGCGGTGCTGGAACGCGAGTTGCCCAGGCTCAAGGAGCAGGGCATCGAGTGGATCGACATCCGTTCGATGATTGCCCTGCGTGGCAACCAGGCCACTACGGGGCATGGCAAGGACGGCGTCTACCGCTGAAGCTGATTCGCCATGGAGAGCGCGCTTGCGGGGTGGGCGACCAATGTGGCGAGCGGGCTTGCCCGCGCTCGGCTGCAACGCAGCCGCA
>NZ_AQOH01000087.1 GCF_000364705.1 Pseudomonas fuscovaginae SE-1
CGGTTCGTCCAGTTCCGCCATTTCGGTCACATGTTCGGGGTGTTCAAGGAGTCCCTGCGCGGCCAGGCAGGCCAACTCAGCTCGTTCCAGGCCCTGATGCTGAGTCTGGCCGGGCGTGTCGGTGCCGGTAACATCGCCGGTGTCGGTATCGCCGTGACCCTCGGTGGTCCGGGCGCCGTGTTCTGGATGTGGGTCACCGCACTGGTCGGCATGTCCAGCAGCTTCTTCGAATGTACCCTGGCCCAGGTCTACAAGCGCGCCGACGGCGATGGCCTGTACCGTGGCGGTCCGGCCTACTACATCCAGCACGGCCTGAAGCTCAAGGGCATGGCGGTGGTGTTCTCCATCCTGCTGCTGGTCACCTACGGCTTCGCCTTCAACGGCCTGCAGTCGTACACCGTGACCCACTCCCTGCAGAACGCCTTCGGCTTCTCGCCGAACCACACCGGCATCGTCCTCGCCGTGCTGCTGGCGATCGTGTTCCTCGGGGGCATCAAGCGCATCGCCGCGGTGTCCGACCTGCTGGTTCCGGTCAAGACCCTGGCCTACATCGGCGTGACCCTGTACGTGATCGGCACCCAGATCGAACACGTTCCGGCCATGCTGGAAACCATCTTCAAGAGCGCCTTCGGCCTCGACCCGGCGTTCGGCGGCCTGCTCGGCAGCGCCATCGTCATGGGCGTCAAGCGTGGCGTGTTCGCCAACGAAGCCGGCCTGGGCAGTGCCCCGAACGTGGCCGCCGTGGCCGCCGTGAAACACCCGGGCGCCCAGGGCGTGGTCCAGGCGTTCAGCGTGTTCCTCGACACCTTCGTCATCTGCACCTGCACCGCGCTGCTGATCCTGCTGTCGGGCTTCTACACCCCGGGCTTCGAGGGTGACGGCATCGTCCTGACCCAGAACTCCCTGGCCGCGGTGGTCGGTGACTGGGGCCGGATCTTCGTCAGCGTCGCTCTGTCGCTGTTCGTCTTCACCTGCATCCTCTACAACTACTACCTGGGCGAAAACAGCCTGCAGTTCCTCAGCCGCAACCGCGCCGTGCTGATGACCTACCGCGCCCTGGTACTGGCCCTGATCGTCTGGGGTTCGATGCAGAACCTGTCGACCGTGTTCGCCTTCGCCGACATCACCATGACCTGCCTGGC
>NZ_AQOH01000088.1 GCF_000364705.1 Pseudomonas fuscovaginae SE-1
AGCGCCCCGACATTCCCAATGTCCTTGATCGGCAGTTCACCGTGCAGCGCCGAACACGGTTTGGTGCGGTGACATCACCTATATCTGGGCACAGGGTCGATGGAGTTACCTGGCTGTCGTCCTGGACTTGTACAGCCGCAGAGTGGTGGGCTGGGCGATGTCCGCCAAGCCTGATGCCGAGCTGGTTATCCAGGCGCTCGACAGGGCTTATGAGATACGTGGCAGGCCTCATGGCGTCCTGTTTCATAGCGATAGTAAGAATGTACTGGCCAGTGTTCCCGTATGGTCTGACTCACACAGCGATAGACCCTTGTGTCTTTCCCTGGACCTGTCGACCATCCGGGAACACTGCACGTCAAGGTGACCGCCTTGCCGATACATGTGACCCAAGAAGGGCCTGACGCCACGTCACTTTACTGTCTTGTCCAGGTGTCCGGTTGGAGCGGTTCAGTTCGTGCTCGGCGAATCGGAGCAACCAGCCATGCGCAACGTTAAAGTCAGCAGTGTTTCGAGACAGGTCGTAGGCGGTGTAGATACCCATAAAGATCTGCACGTCGCTGCAGTCGTAGATGAACAGGATCGTAATAAAAGTGACAGGCGCAAGCGGGGCAAAGATGACACCCTTGATGCTGGAAATGCCGCACATGCGGCCTTCGCTGGTATTCGTACCGTTACCCCAAAAAAACGAGACGGTATGGTCGAATCGTTACGCGTGCTCAAGGTGTGTCGGAAGACGGCCATACAGGCCAGGCGCATTACCTTGCAACTGATCCAGAACACTATCGTTAGTGCGCCTGATGAGCTACGTGAATCATTACGCACGTTGACCCGCATGCAACTGATTAGAACGCTGGCAGCATGGCGTCCAGATCTATCAAGCTATCGTCAAGTCGCGTCCGCCTACCGGATTGCCCTGAAGTCGCTGGGGCGGCGTTATCTCGAGCTGCATGACGAAATAGCGGACTTGGATGTGATGATTGCAGCCTTGGTTGACGATCTTGCACCAGAGTTGGTTTCCCGAAATGCCATTGGTTACGAGTCCGCTGCCCAGTTGCTACTGACGGCAGGCGACAACAGCGATCGTTTCCGCTCAGAGTCCAGCTTCGCGGCCTTATGTGGGGTTAGCCCAGTCCAGGCCTCTTTAGGGAAGGTCACCCGGCATCGCCTGAATCGAGGTGGTGATCGTGCCGCGAACAGTGCGCTGCATATCATCGCTATCGGACGGCTTCGGACAGACGCCCGAACGCAGGCTTATGTCAGTCGACGTCTCGCAGAGGGACATTCGAAGCTGGAAGCTATCCGCTGCCTAAAGCGCTACATCGCACGGGAGGTCTACAGCATTATCCAGAGGCGAAATAGCATCATCAACCAAAGCGCAGTATCCACTTGACACTTAGAAGGGCGTCCAGGGTAGCCAATATGGAAGCCGTAGTTTCCGCCAGCGGCTATGGCGTTATCGGATGAGCCAAAGCATGAGCCGACGGGGGAATTGTTACGACAACGCACCCATGGAGCGGCTGTTTCGTAGCTTGAAAACGGAGTGGGTGCCGACGGTGGGTTACATGACGACAGCGTTGTCTGAGCAGGACATCGGTCGCTACCTCATGCAGCGGTACAACTGGACAAGGCCGCATTAGCACAACGGTTTCGTGCCGCCATCTGTTGCGGAAGAAAAATTCAATTCTATGTCCGGGAATTGTTGACCACTACTCTGAGGTGCGGGTTCTTAGGGTGGTGAAACGTGTATGCTCCTTTGAGTAGAATGTGTCCTGATTATCTATTTCATTACTAAAATAATGAGCCCTATTAAAAGTAGTGGGGGGAGAGTGACGAGATAAACTAGTTTTTGCTTTCCTGAATAAATTGACTTTAGCCCAAGTTGGCTGTTTCTTCCTGCGATTCTAAAGGCTATGCCAATTATGGCGAAGGGTAGTATGACCAAGAGTGGATTCTCTTTGGTAAAGTTGTTTGCGGTGGTAGTGAAATTAAATGATAGGTGCCACATTCCTGAAGCTACAATGTAT
>NZ_AQOH01000089.1 GCF_000364705.1 Pseudomonas fuscovaginae SE-1
TTTACGGCTGCTTTGCAGCCGAGCGCGGGCAAGCCCGCTCGCCACAGGGGGATTCTTTAACCGTCAAGCAGAGGGTTTTCCTACGGCAACTGTGCCTGTGCGCTGACGTCGATTCTGGTTACAGTGCAGGTCGTAAACGATCACAAGGACCGGGCCATGACCGACAAGAGCCAACAATTCGCCAGCGACAACTATTCCGGTATCTGCCCAGAAGCCTGGACCGCCATGGAGCAGGCCAACCACGGCCACCAGCGCGCCTACGGCGACGACGAGTGGACCCAGCGCGCGGCCGATGGCTTTCGCAAACTGTTCGACACCGACTGCGAGGTGTTCTTCGCCTTCAACGGCACCGCCGCCAACTCCCTCGCCCTGTCGTCGCTGTGCCAGAGCTACCACAGCGTGATCTGCTCGGAGACCGCCCACGTCGAGACCGACGAGTGCGGCGCCCCGGAGTTCTTCTCCAACGGCTCCAAGCTGCTCATCGCCCGTACCGAAAGCGGCAAGCTGACCCCCGGGTCAATCCGCGAAATCGCCCTCAAGCGCCAGGACATCCACTACCCCAAGCCACGGGTGGTGACCCTGACCCAGGCCACCGAGGTCGGCAGTGTCTACACCCCGGACGAAGTCCGCGCCATCAGCGCCACCTGCAAGGAACTGGGCCTGCACCTGCACATGGACGGCGCACGCTTCTCCAACGCCTGCGCGTTCCTCGGCTGCTCGCCGGCCGAGCTGACCTGGAAGGCCGGGGTCGACGTGCTGTGCTTCGGCGGGACAAAAAACGGCATGGCCGTGGGTGAGGCGATCCTGTTCTTCAACCACGACCTGGCGGAAGACTTCGACTACCGCTGCAAGCAGGCCGGGCAACTGGCCTCGAAGATGCGTTTCCTCTCGGCCCCCTGGGTCGGCCTGCTGGAAAAAGACGCCTGGCTCAAGCATGCGCGCCACGCCAACCACTGCGCGCAATTGCTGAGCAGCCTGGTCAAGGACATTCCCGGCGTGGAACTGATGTTCCCGGTCGAAGCCAACGGCGTGTTCCTGCAACTGTCGGAACCGGCGATCGCCGCGCTGACCGCCCGCGGCTGGCGCTTCTACACCTTCATCGGCAAGGGTGGGGCACGCTTCATGTGCTCGTGGGATACCGAAGAGGCACGGGTGCGGGAACTGGCGGCGGATATCCGCGAGGTCATGTCCGCTTCCCTGTAAACCGGCCTTGCCTGCGAACGGGGCGCCGGCTGCGCGTCATCGATCTTCACGGGCAAGCGCTCCCTCAGTGGCAGCGCCAGGCGCGTGCCTAGTGGCAGGCGACTGTCTTCAACTCCCCACGGATGGGCTCGCGGGCGACTACCGCCGGTCGACACTGTCATTTCTGACAGTATCGCTCTCTCCCCGGCCATAGGAGGATGGGGCGTCCTGAAAAAGAATATCTGCAGTCTTTCAGAGCCCAGGCCTGCTACCCGAAGGGTGGCAGCCATCCACGCCAAGGAGAAAGACATGAACAAGACAACCGAACTGACCGTCAAACGCGATGGCAAGGCCAGTGATTATCCCATAGTGGACTTCGACGAGATGTCGAAGCTGATCAATACCGGCGACCATATCCATAGCCGTACTGGCCAGACCATCACCATTACCAAAAAGACGTACCGGGAAATCGACGTCGGTATCTACGAGATACGACTCCTGGCCGAGTAACATGATGAAGCAAGGGTTCCATCTCCGACTCGCAAACCTTCATTGCAATCAGAATGGAACCGCTTGCCCGACACGATCACATCGTGGTTCAACTCTGCCCGATCGTCTTCGAAATCACCTCGACCGTCGCACTGACCTGCTCCTGACAACGATCAAGCACCTCGCGGTGCTGACGCTGTTCCTCGATTCGCTGGGAACACAGGTTCAGAGCGGTCAGCACCAGCAGTTGCTCGCCGATCAACGTGGGAAACTTCTTCTTGGTATCGACCAGAGCGGCCTTGAGCATCTGGGTCGCTTCCAGCAGCGTCTGCTCATGTCCCGCTGGAGCCTTGATCGAATAGTCCTCGCCAAGGATCGAGATGACGGTCACGCCGTCGTTGCTGGCTCTCATGCGCTCACGGGACCTGCGCTGACGCGCTCGACCAGCGCCTGGATACGGGCCGCGGTGGCACCGTGTTTCTCTTCCTGTTCCATCAGGTTCAACTGCAGGCTTTCGTTTTCATCCTTGGCCCGGGCCAGTTCGATATTGAGTTGAGCATTGGCAGCCAACAACTCCTGCTTCTGCTGCACCAGTTCGCTGACCAGTTGTTCCAGTTGGTTGAGGGAAGTCTCCAGCATTATCTTGATCTCTCGGGCAGTTTCAAAGGGCGCGTACGATAAAGAAAAGCCCCCCGGTTTGCCAGGGAAAAACGCTCGCAAAGCCTTGATTTTACTGGCACGGGACTTTTCTTCGCCCCTTAGGGACTGTGATTGGCGAAACATGTTCCGCACCTTCTGTCGCAAAGCCCGTTCTGCGACAAATGCGCGCACCCCCTCTAGACTTTAGTCGCATGCCCGATATGTCAGGAAGACCTTCATCCCAAAGGCCGCACGGAACGCGCTTTTCTCAGGAAATATCATGTCCCTACGCACAATGAACATCGCTCCGAGAGCGCTCCTCGGCTTTTCCCTGATCGGCGCCCTGATGCTGATCCTGGGTATTTTCTCGCTGAGCCAGATGAGCAAGATCCGTGCAGCCGCCGAAGAACTCACCAACAACAGCGTACCCAGCATCAAGATGCTGGACGAGTTGACTCAACTGACACTGCGCCTGCGCGTGCTTTCCTACCGCCTGCTGACCAATCGCGAGCAAGACGTACAGACCAAGACCATGGACCTGCTCTCCCAACGCAACCAGCAGATCGAAAAGGCTCGGACTGTCTACGAAAAACTGATCCTCAGCCCTGAGGAACGGGCAGCCTATGAGCAGTATGTGCAATTGCTCGGCCAGTACCGACAGATTGAAGAGCGCATGAAGAGCCTGTCACGCAACAATCAGATGACAGAACTGACGAGCCTGCTCAACAACGATCTGATGAATAACTCCGAGCAAATCAACAGTGCGCTCAACCGTCTGCTGGAAATCATCAACCAGCAGACCAACGACAACAACCAGCAGGCGCGCGACCAGTACGACATGGCGTTCACCATGGTCGTGGCCCTGCTGCTGCTCGCCACCGCCCTGACCTTCCTGTTCGCCTGGCTGCTGACCCGCAGCATCACCCAGCCGATCGACCAGGCCCTGAAGGCGGCCGAACACATCGCCGAGGGCGACCTGACCCATCCGATCACGGTCGACGGTACCGATGAAGCCGGCCGGCTGCTGCAGGCCATGCTGAAGATGCAGCAGAAGCTGCGTGACACCCTGCAGCGCATCTCCGGCTCGGCGACCCAGCTGGCCTCCGCCGCCGAAGAGCTGAACAGCGTCACCGACGAAAGCGCGCGCGGGCTGCAGCAGCAGAACAATGAAATCGAGCAGGCGGCCACCGCGGTCAATGAAATGACCAGCGCCGTGGAAGAAGTCGCACGCAATGCCGTGAGCACTTCCGAAGCGTCGAAGAACGCCACGGCTTCGGCCGGCGACGGCCGTGAGCTGGTACAGGAAACCGTTGGCGCCATCGAGCGCATGAGCAACGACGTGCAGGGCACCGCCACACTGATCGGCAACCTCGCCGAAGAATCGCGGGATATCGGCAAGGTGCTGGACGTGATCCGCGGCCTGGCCGACCAGACCAACCTGCTCGCGCTGAACGCGGCGATCGAAGCGGCACGGGCCGGGGAAGCCGGCCGTGGTTTTGCCGTGGTGGCTGATGAAGTACGCGCGCTGGCCCACCGCACCCAGCAGTCGACCAGCGAAATCGAACGGATGATCGGCAGTATCCAGGGCGGCACCGAGCAGGCGGTGGAATCGATGCGCAACAGCACCGAGCGCGCCGAGTCGACCCTGAACATCGCCAAGGGCGCCGGCCTGGCACTGGATACCATCAACAGCGCGATCATCGAGATCAACGAGCGCAACCTGGTGATCGCCAGCGCCGCCGAGGAGCAGGCCCAGGTGGCCCGCGAGGTGGATCAAAATCTGGTGAACATCCGCGACCTGTCGGTGCAGTCGGCCACCGGTGCCGACCAGACCAGCGCGGCGAGCAACGAGCTGGCGCGCCTGGCAGTAGATCTCAACGGGTTGGTGGCGCGGTTCAGCCTGTAAGGGGTGTGCTCCGAGCCTTCCGGCTCAACCTTGTGGCGAGGGGGCTTGCCCCCGCTGGGATGCGAAGCAGCCCCAAACCCGGACCTTGCGGTTTATCTGAAGGTCCGCGGTTGCTGGTTTCAGGGCCGCCGTGCAGCCCAGCGGGGGCAAGCCCCCTCGCCACAGGCAAGCCCCCGCCCCTGACAACCAGGATCAATACTCGATCCGCACATCGCCCTTCGGCACGCTGCAGCACGACAGGATGTAGCCCTCGGCCACGTCCTCGTCGGTGATCCCGCCGTTGTGCTCCATGTCCACCTCGCCACCCAGCTTGAGCACCTTGCAGGTCCCGCAGATACCCATGCCGCAGGCCTTGGGAATCATCAGGCCAAGCTTGGCCGCCGCCGCGTGCACGGTTTCGCCCGGCGCCACGCGGATGCTCTTGCCGGTGGCGGTGAACTCCACCTGGTGCAGATCCGCCGCATCGACCGGCGGTGCATCGGCGGCCTGTTCGGCCTGCTCCACCGCATCGGCACGCGCTTCCGGTGGTGTCGCGCCAAAGGACTCCTCGTGGTAGCGGCTCATGTCGAAGCCGGCCGCCTCGAGCAGGCGCTTCACCGCATTCATGTAGGGCGTCGGGCCACAGCAGAACACCTCGCGCTCGAGGAAATCCGGCACCATCAGTTCCAGCATCTTGTGATTCAGGTAACCGCGATAGCCGGCCCACGGCTCACCCAGGCCATGCTTCTCGCAAATCAGGTGCAGGCTGAAGTTGTCGATCCGCGATGCCATGTGTTCCAGCTCGCGGTGATAGATGATGTCCTTGGGCGACCGGGCACTGTGGATGAACACCATGTCGACATTGGCATTGGTGTCGTAGAACCAGCGGGCCATGGACATCACCGGGGTGATACCGACGCCGCCGCTGAGGTACAGCACCTTGGGACTGGGGAAGTCGATGGCGTTGAACAGCCCCACGGGACCGTGCACCGCCAGTTCCTGGCCTTCGTGCAGCGTGTCGTGCAGCCAGTTGGAGACCTTGCCGCCCGGTACGCGCTTGATGGTCACGGAGAAGCTGTAGGGCACCGATGGCGAGCTGGAAATGGTGTAGGAACGCATGATCTGCTGCCCTTCGATTTCCAGCTCCAGGGTGACGAACTGCCCCGGCTTGAAGAAGAACATGATCGGCTGGTCGGCCATGAAGCAGAAGGTGCGCACATCCCAGGTTTCCTGGATGACCTTCACACAGCGCACGATATGCCGACCATTGGCCCAGGTCTGGGTCGTTACCGGATTCAGGAAGTTGTTCGACATGTTGTTCTCCACCGCTGACTGTCAGCTCTGATGGTGGCGATTCTGCGCAAGGCCCAGGCGACCCGTTTACCTATCCGCGACATTGGCATGCTTATCGCGACCAGCCCCTAACGACGGGTGCTTGCGCGTCGGGAACGGATTCGGCCGTGTCGCCCATGGATAAGGTCCTGGTCGCTGCCAGCCCCACACTCCGTCGCAAATGACCGGCTGTATTTTCTGTCTTGCGTCGCAACCGTGTGGTCCGAACCTGCTGCATCGACCACTTAGCCAATATTCGTCGGCCACACCGCATGGCCATGAGGACCTGAACGATGGACAACACCACCACCCTGAGCCTGGGCGACCCGCTGGAGCCCGCACGCAAGGCCACCGCACAGATGCTGCAGGAACGCGAGCGCACCTTCTCCCTGCCGCAGCCGTTCTATTCGGACGACCGTCTGTTCGAGATCGACATGCAGGAGATCTTCCACAAGGAATGGCTGATCGCCGGCATGACCAGCGAGATCCCGACCAAGGGCAACTACCTGACGCTGCAGATCGGCAAGAACCCGATCATCGTCATCCGCGGCGCCGACGGCGTGGTCCACGCCTTCCACAACGTCTGCCGGCACCGTGGCTCGCGTCTGTGCACCGGGGAAAAGGGCAAGGTCGCCAAGCTGGTCTGCCCGTACCACCAGTGGACCTATGAACTCGACGGTCGCCTGCTGTTCGCCGGCACCGAGATGGGTGCCGACTTCGACATGAAGCAGTACGGCCTCAAGCCGGTCAACGTGAAGACCGCCGGTGGCTACATCTTCATCAGCCTGGCCGAGAACCCGCCACCGATCGACGAGTTCCTCAGCACCCTGAGCCACTACATGGAACCCTACGACATGGAGAACACCAAGGTGGCGGTGCAGACCACCTTGATGGAAAAGGCCAACTGGAAGCTGGTGATCGAGAACAACCGTGAGTGCTACCACTGCAACGGCTCCCACCCGGAACTGCTGAAAACCCTGCTGGAATGGGACGACGTCACCGACCCGCGTGCCGACCAGGCGTTCAAGGACCATGTGGCCGCCTCCGCCGCCGCCTGGGAAGCAGAGAAGATCCCCTATGCCCACGCCAGCTTCGGCCTGCGCAACCGTATCGTGCGCATGCCGCTGCTCAAGGGCACCGTATCGATGACCATGGACGGCCAGCAGGGCTGCAAGAAACTGATGGGCCGGATCAAGAACCCGGACCTGGG
The DNA here is from genome assembly GCF_000364705.1 of Pseudomonas fuscovaginae SE-1. Classification (GTDB taxonomy): domain Bacteria; phylum Pseudomonadota; class Gammaproteobacteria; order Pseudomonadales; family Pseudomonadaceae; genus Aquipseudomonas; species Aquipseudomonas fuscovaginae_A. Next base: position 6,738 of record NZ_AQOH01000089.1, read on the forward strand.
CTCGATGCGCATCCTGCACCTGCCACACTCGTGGAACCACTGCATGGGCGACCACATCATCGTATTCACCGTGTGGCCGATCAGCGCCCAGGAAACCATGGTCACCACCAAGTGGCTGGTGCACAAGGACGCGGTCGAAGGCGTCGACTATGACGTGGCGCGCATGCGTCAGGTCTGGGATGCGACCAACGACCAGGACCGTCGCCTGGCCGAGGAGAACCAGCGTGGCATCAACTCCGTGGCCTACCAGCCCGGCCCATACTCGAAGACCTACGAGTTCGGCGTGGTCAACTTCATCGACTGGTACAGCGAGCGCATGCTGAGCAACCTGGGGGCCGAGCCTGCGCCTTACCTCAAGGGCGTGCCGGTGCACGGTTAAAAGCAAAAAGCTTCGCGGCGGTTCGGCGCCCCGACAAGCCCTGCTCCTACAGTACCCCGTGATGATCGTTCCCACGCTCTGCGTGGGAATGCCTCTCTGGACGCTCGGCGTCCGCT
>NZ_AQOH01000090.1 GCF_000364705.1 Pseudomonas fuscovaginae SE-1
TTGCCGTAACCGACGAAATTGCCGGTACCGGTGTAGGTCAGCCGTTCGACGTTCGCCGCCAGGCTCAGGGTGCTCAGCGCCGTGCGCATCTCATCGTCGCCGCCATCGGCCAGTTCGGTGACGAATACGTTGCTCCCGTTGATGATGTAGACGTCATCCCCCGCACCACCGGCCAAGGTGTGGCCGGATGTTTGCGCCGTCAGCGTGTCGTTGAAGTCCGAGCCGATCACCTTCTCGAAGTTCGACAGTTTGTCGCCCTCGGCATCGCCGCCACTACCAACGCTGCCGTTGACCAGGCTCACCGTGACCGCAGAAGCCGAACCGGAATAATCGATCGTGTCGGTACCCAACGCACCATCGAACTGATCGGCAGCCGCGCCGCTGATAAAGGTGTCATTGGTGTTCGAGCCCTGGATATTTTCAATACCCACATAGGTGTCGCCTGCGGCGATGCCTGTATGGATACCGGTCTTGGTGTTGATCGTGACGCTGTTACCGTCGGTGTAGCTGACGGTGTCAAACCCCGCGCCGCCGATGAACTGGTCGGCACCCGCGCCGCCCA
>NZ_AQOH01000091.1 GCF_000364705.1 Pseudomonas fuscovaginae SE-1
CCAGGGGCCGCGATGGGGTTTCAAAGGTTTTCATACAGAACCTAGTAGATGTGGTTGAGAAAACTAACACCATGCTTACAGGGCACAAGCATGGTGTTACCCCTCCTTCTGACAACGCGGCGGAGTTTCATCAAACTCAGAAATTGCTGCTAGCCTTATCAACAGATGCGGCCTATTACTGAGAAAGTCCCCTAGATAGGATTTCCAACATTCTACCGTACTCCTCTTTCCGCCTAACAACATGAAGATTTTCCAATCCGGCGGGAACACACTTCAACAAGTTGCACTTGCCTATGGCATCGTCTGAAGCCAGCAAGAGATTTGCTGAAATTTTGCTTTCAGAATGTGCTATATCCTTATCGGTTGGGAATGGAACAATCAGCGGGCGCTGGTCTTTGATTGCTGCCCGGGATGCATGCAAGCTTCCACCTACCAAATCCGACTGGATCATTATCACTCCGCGAGAAAGGGCGGACTGGGTCTTGTCCCTGATAACAAAGTTGGTTGGAGTTGGCTTTATATCGAAACCAAACTCCGACACCAATGCTCCATCGCTGGATAGTATTGATGTCGCTAGCTCTACATTCCGCGACGGTGAGATAGTTTGCAAGCCATGAGCCATGACAGCTACTGTTTTGCCTCCCGATTCGATTGCCTGCTTATGTGCAATGCTATCGCAACCCAATGCGAGACCACTTACGATCGCCCATCCCTGTTGAACCATCCAATCCGTTATTCGCTTTGTTATTTCTTCACCATGGGCTGTAGGCTCTCTTGTTCCAATTACAGCTACCGAGGGGATATTCAGCGCGTCTATATTTCCTTTGACATAAAGAACCGCAAGACGGACCCCAGAGGCCACCAAGATCTTCGGAAATTCAGCATCCAATAGGCTAATGATCCTCGTGTCGTTCTTGAATGCCATATCCACCTGAAAGTCGGCATACCGCCGAGCCTCATCGTACTGCTCAACAGTCAAGGAATTTTTACGCAGCTCGTAGGCGTACTCACAAAGCTCAAGAGTCGTCTTCAGTGGATAGGAAGTAAGCCCCAGCACCTTTTCAATCGTGCTAGGCCCAACTCCCTTTAACCCACTCAGGATCAAAGCATTGTAAGCGTCATCGCTCGTCATCTTATTTCTCTGGGTGCTGAGATTGTGTGCGCCAGGCTAATGCAAAACACCTCTTGCGCGCCATTCTCCCTACTGTATTTGTCCATATAGTAGAGAGTCGCCCCTGTGGTGACAACATCATCGATCAAGAAAACTAATTTATCTTCGAAGTCGTCGTCGCCTACCGACAAGCAGTCACGGACATTTTCAAACCGCTGAATTTGGGACAAGTGTTCACCATGATGGGATCTCGCCTCTGCAGAGAACTCAAATGCTTCAGGAGCGATTTCAACCGAGCTGTTTGACAGAGGGTTCTCATCGCATGAGGCCCCGATCAGTTCAAGAAAGTTCTCCATTCGAGGCGGTCTGTCAGCTTTTGTGGGTGCAACTGTGATTAGCACGCTGTACCGTTTAAACATGTGGCTCGGGCCTTTTCTTTTTCTGTACTGCTTAATTTGGTCATCAATTGCATCTCGGACGCACTCCGCCCATTCTGCCGGGAAATTATCAGTATCTTTGAATTTCACAATCTCATCAGTAAGAGCATGCCATTGCCGTCTTTCTTTAAGCGCCTTATGTTCTGTGAACAATCTACCCAAAGAAATAACCTGCAGCGGGTGCCTCGCATCTGCTATAGACTTCGGCGGAAAGTGTCCAATCCGGCACACTCTCCCAAAGTAAGTTCTGTTTGAGTCGCCGCCTTCTACTAGTCGCTCGAGGACTGGGAGCTTCTGCTTTATGTCAACAATCGCTTCGTAAACTGTTTTTTCCTTGACAACTGACGCGTCAGGAATTCGCTTTCTCGCTTCATAATTCTTTTGGTCTTCGAGTTCGGCCAATACCACACGAATTCCTGCGCTGTAAGCCGCTTCGACATCCCCGAGGTCGTCACCCACTAGCAAAACTGCTTGACCTTGAGTGATACCACAGTCCTCTGCAGCCAAATAAATCCCTTCCGGATCCGGCTTCGTGTGTTTCACGTCTTCGAATGCTACGACGGAGTCCCACTCGATTTCTGGGTAAACTTCTTCCAAGACAATATTGGCGTATTCCTTAGGTGACTTGGTAAAAACTGCCAGCTTGATGTCTGGATTGTTATCTCGCAGATCTTCAAAGAACTCTATCGACAACAATCGACGCTTCTGCTCTTCGATCTTAGCAACCAACCGATCTTTGTAATTTTGACTTTGCCCGCCTAGATGTGCGCGACCTCGAAACTCTTCCAGATCATCAGTTGAAGCCAATGTGTTATCTAAATCAAAAATCACCAAATTAAACATCCCAAATTCCCTTTGTGCAGTCAAAAGAAATACAGTGATGCCTAATGGCCATCAATGTCAATATGGCATTAGCGAATCCGGTCCACCCAGCCTCATGTTTTGACTGTGAACAGCTCCGCCATGCAGGTCGTGTACCGTTGGCTGAGCAGATCCCGCTTCATCCTCCAATCCGGCGCGACAGGCACAGTCGCGACCTTCAACGTCCCGCGCCCCCAACGCCCATTGATCTGGTCCAGCACCGGCATAACCTTTCCGAAGCCGGCTGCGCCACCCAAAACAGCTCATCGGTAATTCACGAGGCTGTCGCAGGTCCAGAAACACATGCTTTGTCACCACCGCATTAGCGGCAATAACCGCGCCGATGCCCACGTTTACGCCCTCAAAAACCACTGCACTTTGGCCGATACAAACGTCGGGGGCCAATGATCGTGCTGCTCCCTTCGATTTCGTATCGAAGCTGAGTGTCGGTGTATTGAAAGGGGGGACTACTTACCCAGTTCGTTGAGGGCTCATTTCTCTCAGGTTCTTCATCCTAATGAGAGCTCGGTTTGAGCTTTGATCTGGCAGTATTCACTCTCGTTATCGGACTTCGTCAAAGTGCAATCATACCTGTCGAAATGCCCGGTTCGATTCCACTATAATCCATAAACAGCTGATTTATTTATAGTTACTCTATGAGGTACGGCACAAAATCCACCAAATTCCAGCCCCGCGAATCCCCTGCCCTTATAGCAAGAAACCGTCCGTCTGGTGCCGCACCATGTTCAAAGCCCCGCAATGCGGGGCTTTGCCGTTTCTGGGGCTTTGTTTTGGCACGGTCAAAACACGGAAAGTGTCCACAAAAGCCCACACCCAAGCATTCCAGGACTTGCCTCAAAAAGATCCGGGATTGCTCAGATGCCTATCAAACGCCAACGCAGCCTCTGTCAGTTTTGCTACATTACCAAACGCTTTCGCCTTAGTGCCCCTTGATCCTCTCAGCTCTGACGCTATCAAGCATCTGATGGATGCCTGGCAATGCCAGCGACCTCGCCAGCCGAGATACATCTCGATTGAACCGAGCTTACTTGATAAAACTTCAACCATTTAGGCCCTGTATCTCTTATTAGAGCCTCTCTTGGCTGCGTATCAACGATCTTGCATCAGCTCTCGATAGAGAGTGATGTAGTCGGTAACCATGCGCTCAGCGGTGAAGTACTTCCAGTAGCGATTTTCTGCTCGCAGCCCCCACTCATGAGCCTCCTCCGGATGTTCCCAGATGTATTGCATCGCATTTCTCAATGCCCCCGGATCGCCCGGTGGCACAACAAGCCCGGTTTCACCGGAGACATTGATAAATGTGGTACCGGTACCTATTTCGCTGGAAATCATCGGTTTTCCATACATCGCGCCTTCCAACAAAGAAATACCGAACGCTTCCGAGCGCAAGTGCGAGGGAAAAACGATGGCGTAACTCAGCTCCAGCAGCGCCACCTTGTCGCTGTCAGGCAACTGGCCGAAGAAATGCACATTATCCAGTCCCAAGGCTTGAGCCTGCGCTTTCAGTTCGTCCTCAATCGGCCCGGCGCCGACTATGACGATGGGGAACTCAGCACCTTTGGCTGCCTCCAGAAGGATATGCAGGCCTTTGTAATAACGCAGTACACCTACGAACAGGAAAAACCTGGGCCCCACCTTCTCGCGCCAACGCCTGAGCTTTTCCGGATCGGCCATCGGGTAACTCTCGCGGTCTAGACCAATGGCAATGACAGAAACCTTGTCCCGGTAACGTGCCAATACCTGACTGGTTGCCAAATAGTTAGGCGAAGTCGCCACGATGCGGTCAACATCGCCCAGGAACAGTCGCTTCAGAGGGCTATAGAACTTCAGCAGATATTTCTGACGGATGATATCGGAGTGATAAGTAACCACCGTGGGCTTTTTGATCCGGGCAACGAAATGCACCACGTCCATAAAAGGCCACGGAAAATGATAGTGAATGACATCAGCCCGGCGCGCGAGTTGGTAGAAACGCCAGAACGCCGAAAGCGAAAACCCGGTGGAGGCAATTTGCAAATCCATCCTCGCGTGATGCACTAGGTATCCCCCGACATCAACCGTACGAGGAACCTGTTTGCTCGACAAGGAAAGCACATCCGTTTGCACTCCCAGCTTGGCGGCACCCAGACCGATTTGATGGATGACCTGCTCAATTCCCCCCATCGACCAAGGTACCGATGTCTTATAAAAATGAAGTACTTTCATGAGCTCCTAACAACCGCCTCCATGCGCTCTATAAAGGTTCTTTTCGAAAATTTTGCGGCTTGTAACTCGCAAGCGCTTCGCATCGCAAGCGCATTCGCCGGCTGCAAGCCATTGATGGCTTCGCGTAGAGACTCCACATTCAACTCAGGGTCCAGCAAAAAGCCTGTAACACCATGAACCACAGTCTCCATCAAGCCACCTTCACGAACGCCAATCACCGGTTTTCCAGCAGACATGGCTTCCACGGGCGACATCCCGAAATCCTCATCCGTTGGCACATAGATCACCGCTCGAGCACCTCCCACGCAGGCTCGCAGGCTGGCTTCATCCTGCCAGCCGGTGAACCTGATGTTGGATGCACCGGCAGCCAGTTGCCGCAGACGCGGCTCATCCCGACCACCAGAAGCAATCACCAGTTGCTGATCAGGCAGACCTAGAAAAGCCTGGATGATGCTATCCACTCGCTTATGCGCCTCCAACCTAGCCAGGGAGACAAAGTAATTGCCCTGCCCGGTCCATTTGAAACGCTCGGTATCTACAGGTGGATGAATCACCTGTGACTCCAGCCCCACGTGCTGGCGTAGACGCGCACGCACGTTTTCAGAGTTGCTGATCACACGATCCATACGTGACAGCGCGTCTTCGTAGCGTCGCTGCAAGGCATCGAAGGCAATCATCGCCAGCGGCCGCAACGGCGGGGCAAAGCGCTGCAGATAACGTTCGCGCCAGTCATAGATATAGCGCGGCGGAGTGTGACAATAGTAAATACGCCCACCGCTGATCTGGTTGGTGACCGCCAAGGGTGCATACAGGCCGCTGTAAATCACGTTCTGCGCGTCGCGCAGAAAGCCGGTACGCAAGGCAAAACACGCGAGCGCCTCGGCTACCCTGGGCAACGCTCGCGTACCGACCCCTCCCAGACAGCGCAGGCTCTCCGGAGCCAATGCCTGTTCTACGGCAAGGTAACGTGCCTGCTGGAAAATCCGCGAGACCACCAGTTGGTAGCCAGGCAAGCCAGCAGCCAGATCGATGGACAAGCGCTCCGCGCCGCCGCTGACCTGCAAATAATCGTAGAGAATGTAGTTGCTCATCGCTTACCCCGCCCACGCCAGCAAGGGGGCGAGCCGTCGAGGCCAGGAAGCCGACTGCGCATATTGCTGATAGCGCGCAGCCTGACCGGTTTCCTCCAACGCGGCCTGCACGGCTGCAATAAATTCGTCGCTCGACGAACACAGCACGGCGGGGCTGTCCAGGCTTTCCAGTTCCGCCCAACGGCTGGACACCACGGGTAAGCCACAGGCCAGGTACTCATAGAGTTTCAGCGGATGAATGTGTGAAACCAGTGGGCTGCACGTTTGCGAATGAAAGGGAATCAGGCCGACATGGGCGTGGCGAAGGTAAGCGGCCAGTTGCTGGTGAGGCCTGACACCAAGGAAATGCACGTTGGCCGCCATGCCGCTCGACACGTTGGCACAGGGGCCTATCATGACGAAGTTGACCTGTGGAATCGCCTGCGCGCAGGCCTGGACCAGTGTCAGGTCGACCCAAGTGCTGATATCGCCAACAAACACAGCAATAGGTCCCGATAGCGCAGCATATTCCTCCGGCAACGCCGGCTGCCCGGAGAAACGCTCGCAATCCACGCCATTGGGCAGGTACATGACCTCACGCGCGCCATGCTCCGCAGCCCACTGTGCCATGCCTCGCGACGCCGTGACCACCAGATCGGCCCGCGCCAGCGCCCGCATTTCACTCTGCCGAGCGCCGGTGGCGTAGCCATCGAAGCCGGCGTTGTAGTCAGCCAGACGCACGACACAGCGCTTGTAGCGGATCTCATCGAGCCAGGCGGGTTGGTAGATGCTGTCCAGAAACAGAACATCCACCTCCCCAAAACCGGCGTCACGCACCACCTGACTGACGTTCGGCCAGCTCAGCTTGTTCCAATGGGAAAACAGCCATGGCGCGCGGAAAAAGCGCCGATTGGAGGGAGCCAGTAGCGAGAATGGCACGTAATGCCACAGTTTGCCGCCAAGATCGCGCTGGCCGCCGGTACGATACTCGCGCAAACGCGCTTGAAATACCGGAGAGTCCGGCCGTAGAAAGTTGAGCGGAGTGATCGGTGCCGCGACATAGGCCACCTCCCAGCCCTGCTGAACGAACTGGCCAGCAATGGCATGACTACCCACGCGCATCGGCGAGCTCCAGCAGTGAATGCCGATATGCAACACGCGTTTAACCATGGGCGGACTCCAGCAGACGCATGCTCCAGACACAGAGCGCAGGTACATCACGAACACGGATCACCTGACTTTCCACCTTGCAGCCATAAGCGGGGGAGTACGTGCCGATCTCCAGGACGCTCTGTCCGGCCGATATCTTCAGCCTGACCCGCCGACCGCCAGCGACCAGCAGCCAGTCCTGGCCATCACGCTGCGCCTGTACCTGTGGAGCCAACGGAAAAGCCAACTCACCTGTGCCGGCATGCTCATCGATCACCTCAAATCCACCCTCGATAAACGCCACAGCACGTCGATGTGTAGCCGCAAAGCCGTCATGTTCGCCAACGAACCCGTCTTCGTCAGCCCGCAGCACCCGGGTGGGCGCCACCCGTGACAGGCTGAACAAACCGGTGACACCCGCCAGCCAGCCATTCTGCTCACCAGGCTCGGCGGTCAAGGTGGCGTGCGCGCGGTTGGAGCGCAATGCGTTACGCTGCTCCGGCAGCGCCGTATAGACATACGTGCCCGGGTCGACAATGAACGGTACACCATCAAAGCAGGCCTCCAGCGACAACTGGTCGTTATGCGCATGACCGCCATTGCCCAATTGGCCCACCGAGCCGCAACGCAGCGACAGCCAGAGCCTTGGGCGACGATAGACATACAGGCCAAAATCAGCGAATGCACACAGTACCGGTAGCGGGGCTTCGGGCGCCCCAACTTGCCCTTGCTCCAGAGGACCGAGCAGTGCCCGCAGGATCAGCCCATCCAGTGACGCGGGAGGGGTATTCACACCCTGACGCAACTGCGCCACACAGTCGATCAGCACGCGATGGCCATCGCCCCAGGGCTCGTCATGCTGCCTGTCTGGAGTGAGTTTGAAGAAGCGTCCGCTATCGTTGTCACCAACCTGTGCGACGCCACCATCCGGGCGAGTAATCGCCCGGGAGAAATCGCCCATGCGCACCAGGTGACGCAAAGCTTCGGCGGACTGCAGCGTGTAGGTGGCCGGCTCGCTACGCTGCGCGGGCAACACGCCCGGACCTGAGGCATCCAAGCCGCCATGGAGGCTCGCCGGGCTCAACGCCTGCAGGCGTGCTGCGACACGGTGCGCCAGCCCAGCGGGAAACAGCACCAGCTCTGCAGACAATCGGTGGTAGCTGGTGGAGGCCTCGAAGTTGCTACCGTCCGCCTGGAACTGCACGAACATTTCCTTGCCCAGCTCATTGGCAGCCAGCATCAGCCAGGCATCACTTTCCTCACTCGGCGGCAGGTAGGCGGCGACAAACAGCAGGCCGGCCAGATTGGCCAGATAGTGGTTGCTGCGCAGATGGGGGAACCACTCCAGGTGGGTGACAATATGTCGACCGTGGGCCACTACGCTGCGCTTGAACTCTCTGTCGAAAGCCGGCGAGAAGTTCAGACCGGCGGCGATAACGATGTCGTAGGCAAGCAACAGGTTGGCGATACGAATGCCCACGTCCATGGTGCACGACCAATTGACGCCAAATCGCGGTGGGTTGGCGGCGATGAAATCCAGTACCTGGTTCTGCAGCTCCTGACACAGCCGCTGCGAGCGCGCTTCGTCCCCGGCCAGCTTTTCTGCAGCCGCCGCCAGAGCCATCCTGGGCGCGTGTTGCATGCGCGCCAGTTCCCAAGGCAGCTTGACATCGGCGCCAGGAGCGTTGCCGTAGCGAATCAGCGCCGAAGGGGTGACCGGCGACCAGCGATAGCCGGAACGAAGATCCACATGCCAGTCGATGGCCTGGTAACCAGGCGTGATCAGACTCCGCAGGCGCGCCACGTGGCGGCGGTTGGCCGGATTGATGCCCGCGCTCGCCGGCATGTCGTAGTGGTGCCCCTCCAGTCCGGCCGCGCGAAAACCGACAGCCGGCTGCACGTCCCAGGCGCCAAGCAGGTCGAAGCGGTGTTCCAGCAGACGCTCGCTTTCGGCAGCCAGCGTCTCCCGCCAAGGTTGCAGTTGGTCCGCGCTGAACGGGGGTATCAGCGCTTGCAGCGGTTGTTCGTCAACCTCACCGCCAAAGGTGGACAGAAAGCGGTCGCGCGCCTGCAGTCTGATCCCGGCCCAGTTGCGCAACACGTAGGCAAACAGGCGACGTGCGATTTCCGCGGGCGGATGGCGTAGCAGACGGCGGATACGGGCCGGCCAGCTCATGAGCAGAGCCCCTCAAGAGCGGTGACGATCCGCTGGGTATGATGACGCCAGGTATGGTGCTGCAACACTTCCTGACGCGCCCGCTCGCCGAGGGAACGTCCGAGCTGTGGCTGCTCCAGCACATATGCCAGCCCCTCGGCCAACGCCGCAGGCTGGCCCGGTTCGACCAGCCAGGCGCTGCCGCCATGCTGGAGAACTTCCTGAATCTGCCCCAGCGCGGAAGCCACGATCGGGCGCCCCATGGCCATGTACTCGAAGAGTTTGGTAGGCGAGCCAAAGAACGGCGTCCCATCCGGATTCGGCACATGGGGCGCGGCCAGCAGGTCACAACAGGCCAGGTAGTCAGGTGCCTGTTGTTGCGCGACCTGACCGGTGAACAGGCACTGCCCCAGTACGCCAAGTCGCTTGGCGAGTTCCAACGCTGCGGCATGCCGAGCGCCCTGACCAACCAGCAGCAAGCGCAGGTCGTCGCGACGGTGCCGTTGGTTCGCCAGCAGCAGCGCAAAGGCTTCGACCAGTTCCTCGGTGCCATGCCAAGGACCGAAGGTGCCGATAAAACCGATCACCGTCTTGCCCTCCAGACCGAGGGTGCGTCGCAGATCCGTGGCGTTGATATCCGGATGGAAGGTGATCGGGTCCACGCCATTGGCATTGACCAGAATCCGCTCGGCAGCCAGACCTCGGCCGAGCAGTTCCTGACGCAGTACTTCACTGACTACCACAATCAGATCAGCGGCTTGCAGGTTGAGCCGCTCGACTTGCTCGGACAGTTCCAGATGCGCCACCGGCGTGCCCCAGTTCTGGCTGATCCAGACCTCGGAACCGTTGTATTCGGTCACCAACGGTGCATTCAGCGTCAATGCAAGCTTGGCGCCAGCATAGTTGTTCAGGCTGTAGCGCTGATAAATGAACGAAGGTCGCGCGCAGCCCAGTACCGCGCTGATCTCGTCGCTGGCCGAGCCGCTGAACAGCAGCGCCGGCACTTCACGGAAATCCCAGAACGTCGGAGCGGGCAACAGCGTGCGGACACTGAGGGTGGAGTCGACAATCGGATTGGCGGCCGTCGCGAACACCAACGGCGGCATCCCCGTGACATAGCCCAGGTTGTTGACCACACCGGCCATATGGGTGACCGAGCCACCGACCTGGGTCGAAAACCATAAGTCGGTCTTCAGGTACAGACACGGCGCTCCGGACTGTAGCGTTGGCGCACTGCGGCTCTGGGCGCGGATCAGTAGCTGCGCCAGTTCGCCGCTGATCGAGGACAGCAGCCTTGGCAGGCGAAGCGCTTCGCGGAGCGTCACCAGTGCCTGGCGCACCAGGGCAACGACACCGACCCGTTGTTGCCGCTGCTGCGAATCGATAAGGGTGGCCTGGCCATGGCTGAGCAGGCGCAACGCGGCCATCACCAGCAACGGCCGTGGACGCAGGCCCAGGTGCGGCAATACCAAAGTCACCGAGGCATAGCGCAACAGATGGTGACGCATCCCCGGGCCGCGCACGGTGGCGGCGAAATCAGCGTGGGACCAGGTTTCAACGCAAGCCGGTAGCGGCAG
>NZ_AQOH01000092.1 GCF_000364705.1 Pseudomonas fuscovaginae SE-1
TGGCGGCTGCCAGCCTCTGCGGCCCGTGACCGCCGGCGATGCCGGTCACGCGCACGGCGGTTGCTGCTCCGGTGCCGAGGCGCCTGCCCTGGTCACGCTCGGCAACGGTTCCGGCGCCGACGGTCGCTTGAGCCGTTTCCGCATCGAAGCCATGGATTGCCCCACCGAGCAGACGCTGATCCAGAACAAACTGGGCAAGCTGGCGGGCATCCAGCAACTGGAGTTCAACCTGATCAACCGGATTCTCGGCGTGACCCACGACCTGCCGTCGACCTCGCCGATCATCGAGGCGATCAAGTCGTTGGGCATGCACGCCGAACCGCTGGAGGAGGGCGCGGATGAGCAGGCCGACAGCCCGCCGCCGGCGAAGAAATCCTGGTGGCCGCTGGCCGTCTCCGGGATCGGCGCCCTGATGGCCGAAGTCATCCACTTCACCAACGCCGCGCCCACCTGGGTGGTGGCCCTTGTTGCGCTGGTCTCGATTCTCAGTGGCGGCCTGGGCACCTACAAGAAGGGCTGGATCGCGCTGAAGAACCGCAACCTGAACATCAACGCGCTGATGAGCATCGCCGTGACCGGTGCCGTGCTGATCGGCCAATGGCCGGAAGCGGCGATGGTGATGTTCCTCTTCACCGTGGCCGAACTGATCGAGGCGCGCTCGCTGGATCGCGCGCGCAATGCCATTGGTGGCCTGATGCAGATGGCGCCGGAAACGGCCACGGTGCGGCAAGAGGATGGCCGCTGGGTCGAGATCGAGGTCAAGCGCGTCGAGCTCGGAGCCCTGGTGCGGGTACGGCCCGGCGAGCGCATTGGCCTGGACGGCGAGGTGGTCTACGGTAGTTCCAGCGTCGATCAGGCGCCGATCACCGGCGAAAGTCTGCCAGTCGAGAAGGTACCCGGCGACAAGGTGTTCGCTGGCACCATCAACCAGGCAGGCTCGCTGGATTACCGGGTGACGGCGGTGGCGGGCAACTCGACCCTGGCGCGGATCATTCACGCGGTGGAACAGGCTCAGGGTGCACGGGCGCCGACCCAGCGTTTCGTCGACAGCTTCTCGAAGGTCTACACCCCGGCGGTGTTCGTCCTGGCGCTGGCCGTGGCGGTGATTCCACCGCTGTTCATGGGCGGGGCTTGGTTCGACTGGATCTACCGGGCACTGGTGCTGCTGGTGGTCGCCTGCCCCTGTGCGCTGGTGATTTCCACGCCGGTGAGCATCGTCAGCGGCCTGGCGGCGGCGGCGCGCAAGGGCATCCTGGTCAAGGGCGGGGTCTATCTGGAGAGTGGTCACCAGCTCGACTACCTGGCTCTGGACAAGACCGGCACCCTCACTCACGGCAAGCCGGTATTGACCGATTTCCTGCCGCTGGACGCGCGGCACCAGGATACGGCTCCGGCAATCGCGGCCAGCCTGGCGGCACGTTCCGATCACCCGGTGTCCCTGGCGATTGCCCGCGATGCCCAGGGCAAGCAGCTCGAACTGCGTGAAGTCGAGGCCTTCGAAGCCCTGGCCGGGCGTGGCGTGCGGGGTGACATCGGCGGCCAGCGCTATCACCTGGGCAACCACCGGCTGGTGGAAGAACTGGGCCTGTGCTCGCCGGCGCTGGAAGAGAAACTCTTCGCCCTGGAAGAGCACGGCAAGACCGTCGTGCTGCTGCTCGACGGCTCCGGCCCGCTGGCGCTGTTCGCCGTCGCCGATACGGTCAAGGACAGCAGTCGCGAAGCCATCCGCCAGTTGCACGAGCTGGGCATCAAGACCCTGATGCTCACCGGTGACAACCCGCATACCGCCAAGGCGATCGCCGCCCAGGTGGGGATCGACGAGGCCCGTGGCGACCTGCTGCCGGCCGACAAGCTGCAGGCCGTCGAGGCACTGTACGCCAAGGGACATCGGGTCGGCATGGTGGGCGACGGCATCAACGATGCACCGGCCCTGGCCCGTGCCGAGATCGGCTTCGCCATGGCGGCAGCCGGTACCGACACAGCCATCGAAACCGCCGATGTCGCCCTGATGGACGATGATCTGCGCAAGATCCCGGCGTTCATTCGCCTGTCGCGCGAAACGGCGAGTATCCTCAAGCAGAACATCGCCCTGGCCCTGGTCATCAAGGCGATCTTTCTTGCGGTAACCTTCTTCGGCATGGCGACCATGTGGATGGCGGTGTTCGCCGACATGGGCGTCAGCCTGCTGGTGGTGTTCAATGGCTTGCGCCTGTTGCGCAAATAGACGGTGAGAGGGTGATGTGCCGAGTGCCGAATTGAAGAGTGCCGAGCTGAAGGCGTTTTACATGGTCGCCCGCCTGGGGAGCATCACCGAGGCGGCGAAGAAGCTCGGTCTCAGCCAGCCCACGGTCACCACCCAGATCCGTCACCTGGAAAGCCAGTATTCGGTCGAGCTGTTCTATCGCGGTGGCCGCCGGCTGAGTGTCAGCGAGGAGGGGGCGCGGCTGCTGCCGATGGTCAAGGCGTTGCTGCAGCAGGAGGCCGATATCGAGTTCTTCCTGCGCAACAGCGGCCAGGTGCAAGGTACCTTGCGCATCGCCGCGACCGCGCCGTATTACATCCTCGACCTGGTCAAGGCGTTCCGTGAGCGCCTGCCCCAGGTCGAGGTGTCGATGGAAATCGGCAACTCCCAGCAGGTGCTGGAAGCGCTGGAGGACTACCGGGTCGATGTCGCCGCCTCGTCGCAGTTGCTCGAAGATCCGCGATTGATCCGTCGGGTGCTGGGCAGTGATCCGCTGGTGCTGGCGGTGCATCGCAACCATCCGTTGGCGATTCATGAGCATGTACCGCTGAGCGCATTGGCCGGGCACTGCCTGCTGATGCGCGAGGCCGGCTCGACCACCCGGCAACTGACGGAAGAATTGTTGCGCGAGGCGCGGGTCAGTCATGGCCCCTTGCTGGAGATCGGTAGCCGCGAGTCGATCCGCGAGGCGGTGTTGCGCAATATCGGCATCAGCATCATCGCCCGCCAGGAAGTGCCGCATGATCCGCAGTTGCGGGTGCTGAGCATCGAGAATGCACCACAGATCCCGGAGTACCTGTATTGCCTCAAGGAGCGCAAGTCGGCGCGCCTGCCGGCGGCGTTCATGGGGCTGGCGCAGGAGATGTCGCCGGTCTGACTGATGGGAATGGCCGCCCATGTGGCGAGCGGGCTTGCCCGCGCTGGGCTGCGAAGCGGCCCCAGACCCTGACGACTCAATACACCTGATCAACCCGGCCGCCTGTTTCTGCGGCTGCGTTGCAGCCGAGCGCGGGCAAG
>NZ_AQOH01000093.1 GCF_000364705.1 Pseudomonas fuscovaginae SE-1
AGTCTTCTGCGTACAGAAATAAGGCGTGGCAACTTCCACGATATCTACAATCCATTTCCTACCCAAATCCACCAATACCACTATCGGCAGCTTTTGCCTTATTGCCACAGGACGTACGCATTACCTCCCTAGCATGACCCTCATCCGCTCGATGAGGTCCGTCCATGAACAACCCGCTCGCCCATCCCCTGGCCAACCCCGGCGCCGCGCTGAAAGTCCGTGGTGTGCAGAAGCGTTTTGGCGCCTTCACCGCGCTGGAGAACGTCTCCCTCGATGTCGCCGCCGGCGAGCTGGTGTGCCTGCTGGGACCGTCGGGTTGCGGCAAGACCACCCTGCTGCGCTGCATCGCCGGCCTCGAGCGCCAGGACGACGGTGAGCTGTTCCTCGGCGAGCGCAATGTCTCCGAACTGCCGCCCCAGGCCCGTGACTACGGGATCCTGTTCCAGTCCTACGCGCTGTTTCCCAACCTGACCGTGGAAGCCAATATCGCCTACGGCCTGGCGGGCAGCGGTCGTGACGAAGTCCGCCAGCGCGTCGCGCAGATGCTGGAGCTGGTCGGCCTGGCCGGCAGCGAGAAGAAATACCCCGGCCAGCTCTCCGGCGGCCAGCAGCAGCGTGTGGCCCTGGCCCGTGCCCTGGCGCCGGCGCCGTCGCTGCTGTTGCTCGACGAACCGATGTCGGCCCTCGATGCCCGGGTCCGCGAGCATCTGTGCAGCGAATTGCGCCAGCTGCAACGCAGCCTGGGCGTGACCACGCTGATGGTCACCCACAACCAGGACGAGGCCATGCTGATGGCCGACCGCATCGCCGTGATGAACAACGGCAAGGTCGAGCAGTACGCCACGCCCCAGGACATCTACGACAAGCCGGCCACGCCCTTCGTCGCCGAGTTCGTCGGCCAGGGCAACTGGCTGCCGTTCCAGCAGCGCAGCGCCCGGCATGCCCAGGTCGGCAACGTGCAACTGCGCCTGGCCGACAGCGTCCCGCGTACCGGTCCCGGTCGCCTGTTTTGCCGGCCCGAGTCGATCAGCGTCAACCCGCCGGTGCATGAGGAAAACCTGTTTGCCGCACGGGTACGGGAAATCACCTTTCTCGGCAATCGCTGCCGCATGAGCTTCGAACTCAACGAGCTGCCGGGCCATCCTCTGCTGGCTGAAGTCGGCCCGCAGGACCTGTCGCGCCTGGGCTCCCCGGATATCTGGGTGGCGCTGCCGCCGAGCAGCCTGCAGGTGTTTGCCTGAGATGGCCGCTGAACTCCGCCTGGCGCTGGCGCGCAAACCGGCCGCGAAGTCCGTGCGTGGCGATCTTGGCGACCGCCTGTTCGTGGTCGGCGGCAAGCTGCTCTGGCTCTGCCTGCTTGGGCTCGCGGTTCTGCTGCCGCTATTGGCGATCTTCTGGCGCGGCTTCAGCAACGAATCCGGACAGGGCGGCGGCTGGCTCGCCGCACGCGAACTGCTGGGCAGCGCTGACTTCCACTGGCTGCTGGGCAACAGCCTGAAGGTTTCCTTCAGTGTCGCGGCGATTGTCGTACCGCTGGCCTACCTGTTCGCCTACGCTCTGCAACGCACGCTGATTCCCGGCAAGCCCCTCTGGCGCGGCCTGTCGCTGCTGCCGCTGATGGCTCCGTCGATGCTGCCGGGGATCGCCCTGGTCTATCTGTTCGGCAATCAGGGGCTCCTGCGCGGCCTGCTGGAGGACAACATCTACGGCTTCTGGGGCATCGTCCTCGGCGAAGTCATCTACACCTTTCCCCATGCGCTGATGGTCCTGCTGTCGGCCCTGTCCCTGGCCGACGCGCGGCTGTTCGACGCCGCGTCGAGCATGGGCGCGAGCCCGTGGAGGGCCTATCGCAGCATCACCTGGCCGGCGACCCGGCAGGCGGTGTTCGCCGCCTTGTGCCTGGTGTTCACCCTGACCATCACCGACTTCGGCGTGCCGGTGGTGGTGGGTGGCGATTACCAGGTGCTGGCGCTGGAAGCCTACAAGGCGGTGGTCGGCCAGCAGCAGTTCGGCCGTGGCGCCCTGATCGGCATGATCCTGCTGCTGCCGGCGCTGCTGAGCTTTGCCGTCGATGCCTGGCTGCGTCGGCGTCAGAGTGATTCGATGAGCGGACGGGCCCAGGTGTTCCAGCCGGAGCGCTGCCCGACGCGTGATGCCTGCTACCTGGCGATCGTGCTGCTGATCTGCGCCGCCTTGCTGCTGGTGTTCGGCATGGCCGTGTATTCCTCGCTGGTGAAGTTCTGGCCGTACAACCTGTCGTTGTCGTGGAGCCACTACCGCTTCGACGAGACGGCGGGCGGCGGCTGGCTGGCCTATCGCAACAGTCTGACCATGGCCCTGTACACGGCGCTGATCGGCAGCGCGCTGATCTTCACCGGCGCCTACCTGATGGAAAAGACCCGTGGCCAGCGCGGCCTCAACCTGGCCCTGCGCCTGCTCAGCTTCGTGCCGATGGCGGTACCGGGCCTGGTCCTGGGGCTGGGCTACGTGTTCTTCTTCAACTTCGTCGGCAACCCGCTGCATGTGTTCTACGGAACCATGACCCTGCTGGTGGTGTGCACCATCGCCCACTACCTGACCACCGCGCAGATGACCGCGACCACCGCCCTGCGCCAGCTCGACGGCGAGTTCGAGGCCGCCGCGCTGTCGCTCAAGACCCCGCTGTACCGGCACTACCTGCGGGTCACGGTGCCGATCTGCCTGCCGGCGCTGCTCGACATCATCCGCTACCTGTTCGTCTCAGCGATGACCACGGTCTCGGCGGCGATCTTCCTCTACAGCCCCGACACCCTCCTCGCGGCGGTGGCGGTATTGAACATGGACGACGCCGGCAACGTTGGCGGTGCCGCGGCCATGTCGACCCTGATCCTGTTCACCTCGGCGGGCGTATCCCTGCTGCTGGCCTGGGCCTCGCGCGGCTTGCTGCGCCGCACCCAGGCCTGGCGGCGGAGCGTGCCCGGCCGTTGATTCGTCGACAAGCACAGCCATACAACCCAAGGAACCGCATCATGTTCAAGCCGTTGACTCTTGCCGCTGCCGTCCTCTCGCTGTTCAGCCTGAACGCCTTCGCGGCGAAAACCGAACTGACCGTCTACACCGCGCTCGAAGCCGAGCAGCTCAAGAGCTACAAGGACGCGTTCGAGAAAGCCAACCCGGACATCGGCATCAAGTGGGTCCGCGACTCCACCGGCATCATCACCGCCAAGCTGCTGGCCGAGAAAGCCCGGCCACAGGCCGATGCGGTATGGGGCCTGGCCGCTTCGAGCCTGGCGATCCTCGACCAGCAGGGCATGCTGCAGAACTACGCACCGAAGGATCTGGGCAAGATCGGCGGCAACTACCGCGACCCGGCCAACCCGCCGGCCTGGGTCGGCATGGATGTCTGGGCCGCGACCCTCTGCTTCAACACCGTCGAGGCCGAGAAGCAGCACCTGAGCAAGCCGGTGAGTTGGCAGGACCTGACCAAGCCTGAATACAAGGGCAAGATCGTCATGCCCAACCCGGCCTCGTCCGGCACCGGCTTCCTCGATGTCAGCGCCTGGTTGCAGACCTTCGGCGAGAAGCAGGGCTGGCAGTACATGGATGACCTGCACCAGAACATCGGCCAGTACGTCCACTCCGGATCCAAGCCTTGCAAGCTGGCGGCGGCCGGCGAATTCCCGATCGGTATCTCCTTCGAGTACCCGGCCGTGCAACTCAAGCGCCAGGGCGCGCCGCTGGACATCATCCTGCCGAAGGAGGGGTTGGGCTGGGAGATCGAGGCAACCGCAGTGATCAAGGGCACCCCGCACGAGGAAGCGGCGAAGAAACTGGCTGATTTCTCCGCCAGCCCGGCGGCGATGGAACTGTACAAGGAAAACTTCGCCGTGCTGGCCCAGCCGGGGATCGCCAAGCCGCAGACCGAACTGCCGGCCGACTACGAACAGCGCCTGATCAGGAACGACTTCGCCTGGGCCTCGAAGCACCGCGACGAGATCCTGGCCGAATGGCGCAAGCGCTATGACGGCAAGTCGGAGAAGGTCGCCCAGTAATCCCCTGGCCGAGCCCGAACCTTTGATCGTTTCGATCGTTTCCACGCTCTGCGTGGGAATGCCTCTCTGGACGCTCGGCGTCCGCTCTTGTGACGTACAGCGTCACGGGCTGCATTCCCACGCGGAGCGTGGGAACGATCAAAGCTCTCACAGGCGGCGTGACGTGGGTGCCCATTCCTTCAGGACCCTTCATGACTCATCACAGTGACATCCTCATCGTCGGCGCCGGCATTCTCGGTCTGTCCCACGCCTACGCCGCCGCCCGCCGCGGCCTCAAGGTCCGGGTCTTCGAGCGCAGCGCCACGCCCCTGGGCGCCTCGATCCGCAACTTCGGCCAGGCCCTGGTCACCGGCCAGTCGCCGGGCGTCATGCTCGATCTGGCGCGCGCCAGCCGGGAAATCTGGGGCCACTGGTCGCAGCACGCCGGCTTCGAACTCAAGCGCAACGGCAGCTACCTGTTCGCCCGCAGCGAAGCCGAGGAACACCTGCTGGAAGCCTTCTGCGCCGGCCGGGCCCGCGAGTACGGCTATCGGGTGAAACTGTTGCAGGGCCGGGCCCTGGCCGACCTGCACGGCGGCCAGTTCAGCCATCACCGCGCCGCCCTGCATGGCCTGGATGACCAGCAGTTGTATTCCCGCGAGGCGATCCCGACGCTGATCGACTACCTGCGTCGCGAACTGGGCGTCGAATTCCACTTCTCGACCCTGGTCCATGAGGTCGAGCCCGGCCAGTTGCGCAGCACGGCCGGAACATTCCGAGGCGAACGGATCGTGGTCTGTTCAGGCCATGACTACCAGACCTTGCTGGCCGAATCGCTGGCGACCCTGCAGCCGAGCATCTGCCGCCTGCAGATGCTCCGTGCCCGTCCGCTGCTCAGCGCGTTGAACCTGCAACACTCGGTGCTGACCGGCTTGAGCTGCGTGCACTACGGCGCCTTCGCCGACCTGCCGGAAGCGGCGGCGATCCAGTCGCAGATCCAGCACGAAAGCCCGCACCTGCACGAGCACGGTATCCACCTGTTGATCAGCCCGACGCCCCACGGCGAGTTGATCATCGGTGATTCCCACCACTACGGTAGCGATCCTTCGCCATTCAACGCCGAGCAGGTGGACAACTGGATGCTGGAACTGGCCGAGCACACCCTCGGTTGCAAGGTCCAGGTGCTCGAACGTTGGCAAGGCGTCTACGGCGCCCGCGGGCCGGGGCCGTTCTCGTTTTTGCAGGCCGCGCCGGGCGTACATGCCGCGTTGATGCACACCGGCGTCGGCATGAGCGTCGGCCCGGCCATGGCCGAGGCCAATATCGCCACCTTGCTGGGGGAAAACCGGTGAGTCGGGTCGAGCAGGTGCTGGACGAGGTTTTCGGTCTCTACCAGCGGTTCGGCAGCGCCGACTACATCGGCGAGCCGGTGTCGCAACTGGAGCACATGTCCCAGGCCGCGCAACTGGCGATGGCCGAGGGCTGCGACGATGAGGTGGTGCTGGCGGCGTTCTTTCACGATATCGGGCATATCTGTCCGCGGCCGACGCAGACGCAGCAGAGCATGGGAGGCTATGGCATCGTCAGCCACGAACGCCTGGGTGCCGACTATCTGCGTCGCGCCGGCTTCGGCGAGCGGCTGGCGCGACTGGTGGAGTATCACGTGCAGGCCAAGCGTTATCTGACCCTGGTCGAGCCCGGGTACTACGAGCGCCTGAGCGAAGCGAGCCGGCGAACGCTGGAGTATCAGGGCGGCATCATGACCCGGCAGGAGGCCACGGATTTTGCCCGGGACCCCTTGTGCGACCTGAGCCTGCGCATGCGCCAGTGGGACGAGCAGGCCAAGCGGGCGCAGGTGCCGGTCATGGACCTGCAGCTGCTGAGAAACAAGGCGCAACACCTGCTGAGCCAACCGGTGATCGAGACTACAGCCTCGGACGCCTAGTTCTGAACCCGCCGGTGACGATTCAGGCACCGGGTAATCACGGGTCCGATAGTTGGTTTTTTCGTCGATTGGGAGAATGGTCAGGCACTCCGGTCATGGCCATCAAGCTTGCGGGGTGCGATGAAATTCAGGTCGTTCATGTGCTCGGCCTGATGTGTTTTTCATAACCCGATCAGTGAGGTATCCCGATGGATGACGTTAAGCAGCAAGACAATGCCCCGCAGGAAATGACTCTCGATGAAACCATGGAGATTCGCGGGGCCGGGTGGTTCTCCGATGCGGGTGCATGGATGGATGGCGCGGTCGAGACGGCCAGCAAGTTTCTCAAGGCCTTTGGTTCGGCAGTCAGCTGATAGCGGCCACTGATACGTCATGAATTGACGTGCTGACATTGGACGGGGGAGGCCTATGACCTCGCCCCGCTTGTCCTATGCCTGATCCACGGCGAATTTCCCCTGTACGGATTTACTTATGCTCGAGTGGGGGACGGTCACCCCGAGATCGGCGCTGCGGCCATTGCTGTTGGGTGGGGTGCTCGTTCTCTTTGTCGTGACGGTGCTGGTGCTGTTGTCGACGGGAAGCTATGCCCGCAAGGAAGAGGTCGAGGGGCGTGTCATGATCCGCGATGTGGTGCGTATCGCCAACGAGAAGGCGGCTCACGTCGACGAGGTGCTGGTCGGTGTCGGCGCCCCGGTCAAGCGCGGTCAGCCGCTGATTCGCCTGCGTATGGTGGGCCCGGAAAATATCGAGGCCGGCAGTGACCAGGTCCTCTCCGCCAGAAATATCGAACGTCTGAACAACCTGCTCGATGAGCTGGCGGCGGAGGAAAGTCTGGTCCGTTCCGCCCACATCACCCATCAGGACTTTCTGCAACGGCAATTGCGTCAGCTGGATGAGGATCTGGCGCTCAACAGCCGGATCGGGCAATCGATCCAGCGTCGGGTCCGCACCGCTCTGGATGAACGACAGCGCCATGAGCAATTGGCGGGCGAGGGTGCGGTTTCCGGCTCAGCCAGGGACCAGGCGGTGGTGGTCCATGAGTCGGCCCTCGAGGACCAGGCCAGCAATGACCTGGCCAGGACCAGCACGCAGCAGCGCAGCCTGGAGCTGCAGCAGCGCGTCAGCCAGGCGGACCAGGACCTGGCGGCTCGCCTGGGGCAGTTCGCCCGCCAACGCAACGAGTGGCTGGAGCGCCTGGAGTCCCTGGGCAAGAACCAGGGATATGTACTGCTTTCTCCCGTGGATGGCGTCGTGGACACGGTAGCGGTATTTGCCGGCGGCCGGGTCGAGGTGGGTCATCCGATGTTGCTGCTGCGCGCAGCCCGGGCCCAGGATCCGCAGCTTCGAATCATGCTGGACGTCAGCCCATCGGCCATTGGTTTTGCCACGCCCGGTACCGAGGTGATCTTGCGTTTCGATGCCTTTCCGTATGAACGTCATGGCGTGGTCAAGGGCTCTGTCGTCCACAGTTCCGCCAGTACTTACAGAGCAGCGATTCCCGGCGTGGCCAATGACGAGTCAGGCGAAGTGCCGACCTACCTGGTGGAAGTGGAGCCCGACTTCAGCGCCGCCCATGTCCGTATCCGACCTGACTGGCTCAAGGACGGCATGACCCTCAGGGCCTCGCTGACCCTGGAGCGCCTGAGCCTCATGGAATGGCTGTTCCTGCCCGTGCTCAAGGGCATCGAGCGTAATCCGGGGGTAAGGCCGACGGGGCGGACTGACCCGCAGCAGGAGGACGAATCGGCATGAGTCGGCTCAAGGCGGTATTGCGTGATGCCCTGACACGCTCCGGGCAGCGGCTGCGCAAGCGGGTGCCGGTGATCCTGCAGGACGAAATGTCCGAATGCGGTCTGGCCTCCATCGCCATGGTGGCCGGTTATCACGGCAAGCACCTGACCCTGCGCCAGTTGCGCCGTGACTACAGTGTGGCGCGGGACGGGATGTCCCTGTTCCAGGTCATCAAGGTGTCCGACGAACTGGGTTTTACCTGCCGCCCGCTGAAAACCTTGCTCGACGGGCTCAGGCAGTTGCGAACGCCGTCGATCCTGTTCTGGAACCAGCGACATTTCGTGGTGCTGGAGGCGGTGAACAGAACGGGTCTGCACATCGTCGACCCGGCCGTCGGCAGGCGTTTCTACAGCTGGGAAGAAGCCTTGCCGATGTTCAGTGGCGTGGCCCTGGAAATGCTCCCGGGCCTGGCCTTTACCCTGCAGGCCGGGCCCAGGCTGTCGGCATCGCTGGGCTGTGTCAGCCTGCTGCGCAAGAATCCCTGGTTGCTGCGCTACCTGATTCCCATGGGCCTGCTGTCGGTGGTCGGCTACCTCGGAGGGATTGCCGCGCCGAAGCTGTTTTCCCTGACGATCGATGAAGTCGTGGCGAAGAACGATGAGGACTTCCTCTATCTGATCCTCTATGTCTTCGGCGCAATCTTTCTGTTCAAGACCGGTGCCGCCTGGCTGCGGGCGCTGTTGGATGCCCGGTTGCGGGTGGCGTTGACGCAGGATCTCTCGACCGGCGTCATCGCCCGCTTGCTGCGTCTGCCGCTGGCCTACTTCGAGCGTCGTGCCCCGGGAGACATCCTGCGGCGCACCCAGGCGGCGGACAAGGTGTACCTGCCGTTCACCTCGGGGTGGATGGACATCGGTATCGACAGCCTGTTCGGGCTGGTCTTCCTGCTGTTGATGGCCCTGATCAACATCAAGCTGGCGGGGCTGTCCCTGGCCTTGTGCCTGCTGTTCTTCGTGTTCCGTGGCCTGACCCTGCCGGTGATGGAACGGCGCCACAAGGCCTCGATCGAGGCCGAGACCTTGCGCAACGTCACGTTGCTGGGTGTCCTGGGTGCTATCGAGTCGATGAAGCTCCATCACTACGAGGCAACGAAACTGGCGACCTGGAGCAATCGGCAGGCGGATACCGAAACCGCCCGTGCCGGTGTCCAGCGCATGCAGGCGATGAACCAGGTGGTGCACGATGGCCTGTCCCACGGGCATTCCCTGTTGGTCAGTGCGCTGGGGGCCCTGGCGGTGTTGAACGGCGACAACAGCGTCGGCGACCTGTTCGCCTTCGTGCTGTACAAGGACATGTTCATGGCGTGCGCCTTCAAGCTGGTGGATGGCTACATGAACCTGCGGCTGGTGAAGATCGAGCTGGCCCGACTCGATGACATCGTCGACGAACAGCCTGAAGCGTTCGAGTCCTGCGTCTACAGCAGCAGCCCGTTGGGGCTGCCCGAGCCGATCCGTTCGATTCGAATGCAGAACGCCCGGTTCTGCTACAGCTCTTTCGAGCGCCCGACCTTCGATCAACTGGATTTCACCCTGGAGGGGCCGGGGGCGAAAATCGCCATCCTGGGGCCTTCCGGCTGTGGCAAGAGTACCTTCCTGAAGGTCCTTGCCGGTTTCTACCCACTGGATGAGGGACGTTTGCGGATCAACGGCCAGGCGATGCGGCATTTCGGCCTGCGTCGCTATCGCCAGGGTGTGGCGTATGTCATGGCCCATGGGGAAGTCGTCGACGGCAGCCTGGTCGACAATATCGTGATGGATGATGAACTCGATGGCCCCTGGTTGCAGGCATGTATCGAGCAGGTGGGCCTGCTCCCATGCGTGTTGCAACTGACCAACGGTTTCAACACGCGGCTGGGGGCGATGGGTATTCAGTTATCGTCCGGGCAGCGGCAGCGCCTGTTGGTTGCCCGAGCGTTGTATCGGCGGCCGCAGTTGCTGCTGCTCGACGAGCCGACGGCGCATCTGGACCTGGCTGCGCGTGATGTGGTGATTGAAACGATTCGCGGGCTGTCCGTGTCCTGCGTGGTGGTCACCCACGACCGGGCGGTGGCAGAGGCCTGTGCGGTGGTGTTGCGGATGAGCGAAGGCCGCCTGGTTCCGCTGGCCCGGACATGCTGAGTCGCGGCGTGAGCGGCCAGGTGCGGCGCTGGTTGTTCCTTGCCCTGGTCAAGGCCTGGCTGCGCCGATACGGGCTCGCAGGCCTGGCCTGGTGCTTGCGGCTCGATGTGCTCCGTGGGCTGTTGGCGCTGCTCCCTGCCGTGCTGATGCGATTGCCCCGATGCTCGCGAGGGGTGGATTACCGTCGCAGTTACCAGAATCTGCAACTCTTCGATTTTGCTGCCGATCGCCGTCGAGCCCTGGCCTGCCAGCACAGCGCGATCCAGCTTCAGCGCAGGCTGTACCAGCGTCTCTACCGAAGCCATGATCCGGTGCATCTGCGCGCCTGGGTCCGCTCGATCCCCTGGGTCGATCCCGGTGAGCACTGGCAGCGCGGCGCGCGTCGGCCGACGATCATCGCCTTGCCGCATTGCGGCGAGTACTGGATGGCGGTCGCCGGTGTGATCGAGCGCACGCCCGCGCCCACGCGCTTCATCATTCCGATCTGGAATTTCAGCGACCGCTTCACCCATGACTCACTCAAGAACCTGGAAGGCTTCGGGCATGCCATCGAGGTTCTGGACAGCAATGACCCGAGAACCGCGCTGGCAATTGCCCGTGGGGTGAAACGGGGTGACCAGGTGATCATTTTCTGCGACCTGCCGGTGAGTCTCGAAGGTGTTCGATTCGGTGAGCCGATGAACGGACGGTTCTTCGGGCGGCCTGCCCAGTTCGTAAAGGGCCCGCTATTCCTGGCGGCGAAGCTGGGCTGTGACCTGTTGCTGGTGGGGCATCGTGTCCGCCTGGGACAGGTCGGCGAGTTGCGGGTGATCGAGCGGATTGTCCGTGCTCCTCTCGAGCAGATGCTGCCGCCCTGGATCAAGGCGCTGGAGGCCTTCATTCTCGAGGCGCCACAGGACTGGCTGTACCTGCCGAGGATGGAGGCCTTTCATCACCGGCAGCGTTCGTCGGGTGACCGGCGGCAGGTGGAGAGCCGGATTTGAGTGGGCCGGGCGCGGCTGGTTATTTTTCAGCCAGGATCTGGAGAAGCTTTTCGAGCTGTTCCTGGCGTTCGGCCTGGCTCAGCTTCGGCTGCGGGTTCAACGATGACCATTGCGGGTGGGCCCGGGCCTTGCCCAGTGCTTCCGGCAGCTTGCCTTCGCGCCACGACTTGTCCACCGGGGTGTCGATCCGGATGCTGTCCAGGGCCGCATGGCCGCGAGCTTCCAGTGCCAGCAACAGTTGGCGCTGGCGCAGCGCGAGCAGGCGCAGCACGCTGTCATCGAGCGTCAGCTCGCGTTTGCCCTTGAGCTTGCCGAGCAGGCGGCTGCCATAGCCGCGGGCGGTCTGCAGGGCACCGCCGGCGATGGCGCCGGCCAGGGCGGCGGCACCGAGGGTCAGGCCACCGACCAGCAGGTCGACTCCCGCGCCCGCCGCGGCCCCGGCGGCCATTCCGCCGCCGACCTTCACGCCCAACTGTCTGAGGGTTTCCGGGTTGAAAAGATCGTCGCCCCAGCGCCCGTCGAGCAACGGCAGGTCGCTGGCGGCGGCATCGTCACGACGAAACGCATAGAGCTTGAGCAGGGCTTCGACGCAGCGTTGTTCGCGTTGGCGCACAGCCTGGCGCAATTCGGCGATGGCCTCGCTTTCGGCCGTGGCGTCGCCGGCCACCTGGCGTCGGCAGGCAGCGCAGTCGATCAGCAGCTCGGCGATCAGGCGTTTGGCGCCCTGGCGGCGTGCCTGGCGCTGTGCCTCCAGATCGCGGACCAGCCGTTCCAGTTGTGGTCGCGAGCCTTCCAGCAGCAGGGCAAGGCTCTCGTAGAGGCGTCGTTCGCCATCTTCCGGTGGCGCAACGCTGTCGAAGCGTACCAGCGCGTGCAGCCCCAGGCGGGCCAGGGCCTGACGCCAGTCGTCCTCGCGCTGGGCGGCGCTGCTGACGAAGTTGAGTACCGGCAGCAGCGGCTTGCCGCAACTGGCCAGCACCGACAGCTCGTCGCGGTACTTGGCCAGCACCGGCTCGCGGGCATCGATCACATACAGCCCGGCGTCCGAGGCCAGCAACTGGCGCAGCACCTTGGCTTCCTGTTCGAATCGCTGGCGGGCTTCGCTGCCATCGAGAAAACGTTGCACACGGGCCGGGCCATCGAGGCGTTCGCCGGGTCGGTCGAGGCGTTCGAGGTAGTCGAGCAGGGCGATGGCATCTTCCAGGCCCGGGGTGTCGTACAGCTCCAGCAGCGGTTCGCCGTCCACCGACAGCCGGGCACCCTCGACATGGCGAGTGGTGCTGGGGCGGTGGGAGACTTCGCCGAAGCCGACGTCGCGGGTCAGCGTGCGCAGCAGCGAGGTCTTGCCGACATTGGTGTGGCCGACCACGGCGAGTTTCAACGGCTTAGTCATGGCCGGTCTCCAGCCAGGTGAACGGAGCGCTGTCGGCGAACGGCAGTTCGAGCTGTTGCAGGGCGTGGTGCCAGTCGCCGAGGCGGTCGGCGTCGAGGGCCTGGCCGGGTGGTGCCTGCAGCAGCCAGAGGCGGGTGGCGGCGGCGCTGCGGGCCAGTTCGGCGATCAGCGCGAGGCTGCCGCGATCCGGCGAGCGCCGTGGGTCGCAGGCGATCGCCAGGCGCGCCGGCGGGAAGCGGCTCAGTTGTTCCAGCAGTTTCTGCCGGGATTCGCGACTGTCGAGCACGCCAGCATCGCGCACCCCCTTGGGCAAGGCTGGCGGCCAGGGGCGCTGGTCGTCCAGCTCGATGGCGACCAGCAATGCGCCGTCGCTGTCCTGGCCGGTCACCCCGGCTTCGGCATGGGGCAACTGCGCAGGGGCGGCGTCGCTGATGCCCAGGCGTTCGCTGCTGGGCATCAGGCGTTCGCGCAGGTGAGCGTAGCCGGGCAGGTTCGGGTCCAGCGCCAGGGTACGAACGCCGCTCTTCCAGCGCCACAGGCACAGCAGCGCCAGCAGCAGGCGCGGCAGCAGGCCGTAGACCACCAGCACCCCGACCAGCCAGCCGGCCCAGGCCTGGCGGGCGCTCTCCAGGTCGACGGCGGCATTGCCGCTGGCGCGGATCATGCTCTCGCCGGGGACGCTGAAACCCAGCAGTGCGGGCAGGGCGCCGAGGCCCTGGGTCAGGCCGACGAAGGTGTCACCGCCCAGAATGGTGGTTTCCCAGACGAAGCCGTAGCGCCGGGTGGCGAGCAGTGCCAGCAGCACCGTCAGCGCGCAGCCCAGCGCCAGCAGCCACAGGCCGTGGACGACGATGCCGATGGCCCAGCGGTTCAGGCGCTGGCGTTGCAGCAGGAGCACCAGCGCCGGCACCAGTTGTACCGCCTGGGCATCGCGGGCGAACTTTTCACTGAGCCACAACCAGAGCCGGCCCAGGCTGGCGCCGTGGCCTCCGGCGAAGAGCAGGCCCAGGGCCCAGCTCGCCAACAGCAGCAGGTTCAGCCCGAGCAGGCTGCCCAGGGCCCAGAAGACGTTGACCGGCCGTTGGCCGTTGCCGAGGGCGGCGAGGGCCAGCCCGGCGCCGCTGAGGATCACCAGCACGGCGAGCAGCAACAGGGCCAGGCGTGCCCCTTGCAGCCAGCGCTGCAGGGCGGCGAGCTGGCCGTCGCGTTCGGCCAGCCAGAGCGCGCGGTGCTGGATGCGGGTCGCCAGGTCGCCGCCGGCCGCACGGGCGCGACGGTTGGCTTCGAGGTCTTCCAGGGGGCCGGCCTGCTCTTCGCGCAGGCGCACGGTCTCGGTCAGCCAGAGGCGTTGCAGGGGAGTCGGTTCAGTCACGCGCCATCCTGTTGGGGGGAAGTGCCAGAAGCATAACCGCTGTGGCTAGTGCCTGCACCCGGCTGTCGGGTATGCTCGCCGGCATGACAACCAAACTCCCCCTCAGCCTGATCGCGGCCCTCGCGGAAAACCGCGTGATCGGCGTAGACAACAGCATGCCCTGGCATTTGCCGGCGGATTTCAAGTATTTCAAGGCCACCACCCTGGGCAAGCCGATCATCATGGGGCGCAAGACCTGGGATTCTCTTGGTCGGCCATTGCCGGGGCGGCTGAACCTGGTGGTGAGCCGCCAGGCCGGGCTGCAACTGGAAGGCGCCGAGGTGTTCCCGTCGCTGGAGGCCGCGCTGGTACGGGCCGAAGCCTGGGCGCTGGAGCAGGGCGTCAGTGAGCTGATGCTGATCGGCGGGGCGCAGCTGTATGCCCAGGGGCTGGCGCAGGCCGATCGCCTGTACCTGACCCGGGTTGGCCTGAGCCCGCAAGGTGATGCCTGGTTCCCCGAGTTCGACCTGAACCTGTGGCGGCGCGTTTCCGACGAGCCGCACCCGGCAGAGGGCGACAAGCCGGCGTTCAGCTTCGAGGTGTGGGAGCGGGTCTGAGGTATTGTGCCGGGTGGTGACGCCGAGCGTCACCGGCGGCGTTCCCACGCGGAGCGTGGGAACGATCAATCGGTTGTCGAAAGGTTCAGGCCTGCGCCAGCTCCGTCTGCTCATCCGCATCCAGCAGGCGCTTGTCGGTCTGCTTCATCATCTGGCTGGTGAGGGTCCCGGCGGTCATCGAACCGCTCACGTTCAGCGCGGTTCGGCCCATGTCGATCAGCGGTTCCACCGAAATCAGCAGCGCCACCAGTGACACCGGCAGGCCCATCGCCGGCAGCACGATCAGCGCGGCGAAGGTCGCGCCGCCACCGACCCCGGCCACACCGGCCGAACTCAGGGTGACGATGGCCACCAGGGTCGCGATCCACAGTGGGTCCAGCGGGTTGATCCCGACGGTCGGCGCCACCATCACCGCCAGCATCGCCGGATACAGGCCGGCACAGCCGTTCTGGCCGATCGTTGCACCGAACGAAGCGGCGAAACTGGCGATCGATTGTGGAATCCCCAGGCGACGGGTCTGTGCCTCGATGCTCAGCGGGATGCTCGCGGCACTGGAGCGACTGGTGAAGGCGAAGGTCAATACCGGCCAGACCTTGCGGAAGAAGCGCAGCGGATTGACCCCGGCCAGCGACAGCAGCAGGCCGTGGACCACGAACATCAGCCCCAGGCCGATGTAGGACACCACCACGAAACTGCCGAGCTTGATGATGTCCTGCAGGTTGGAACCGGCCACCACCTTGGTCATCAGGGCCAGTACGCCGTAGGGCGTCAGCTTCATCACCACGCGCACCAGACGCATCACCCAGGCCTGCAGGGTGTCGATGGCGTTGATCACCTTCTGGCCTTTTTCCGCATCATCCTTGAGCAGTTGCAGGGCGGCCACGCCGAGGAAGGCGGCGAAGATCACCACGCTGATGATCGAGGTCGGCTTGGCCCGGGCCAGGTCGGCGAAGGGGTTCTGTGGAATGAACGACAGCAGCAGTTGCGGCACGTTGAGGTCGGCGACCTTGCCGGCGTAGTCGCTCTGGATGGTCTGCAAGCGGGCCATTTCCTGGGTACCGGCGACCAGGCCTTCGGCGGTCAGGCCGAACAGGTTGGTCAGGCCGATGCCGATCAGCGCGGCGATCGCGGTGGTGAACAGCAGCGTGCCGATGGTCAGGAAACTGATCCGGCCCAGGGACGAGGCATTGTGCAGACGGGCAACGGCGCTGAGGATCGAGGCGAACACCAGCGGGATCACGATCATTTGCAGCAACTGCACATAGCCATTGCCCACCAGGTCGAACCAGGCGATAGAGGCCTTGAGCACCGGGTTGCCGTCACCGTAGACGGTGTGCAGGCCGATGCCGAACAGCACGCCCAGGGCCAGGGCGAGCAGCACCTTGCGGGCCAGGCTCCAGGAGGTATGGCGGGTTTGCGCCAGGCCCAGCAGCAGGGCGAGGAACACCAGCAGATTGAGAATCAGCGGCAGGTTCATGAAAACTCCGGAAAACGATGAGTGCCAATCACTCTCGTCGGTGATTGTGAACCGTTCAGCCTAACAGCTTGATATATATAGATTTAATATCTAAATGGAATGTTGACTGTCGTTTTTGGAATAAGCCGGTGGCGCTGGGGCGTATGCCGGTGGCGGGATCAGGACGCAGGCGGTCGTCCTCGGGTGAGAACTGTCACATGGATTTGTTAGCGTCGAGGCCTTTCAGCCAGGAAGATACCGCCCATGAAATTCGCCCCCAAACTCCTTGCCGCCGCACTCTGCCTGGGCCTTGCCGGCCAGGCCTTCGCCACCGAGCTCAAGCACTGGCCAGAGGCCCAGGCCAAGCAACTGGAGGCGATGATCGCCGCCAACGCCAACAAGGGTAACTTCGCGGTGTTCGACATGGATAACACCAGTTACCGCTATGACCTGGAAGAGTCGCTGCTGCCCTACATGGAGAACAAGGGGCTGATCACCCGCGATACCCTGGACCCGTCGCTGAAGCTGATCCCGTTCAAGGACACCGCCGAGCACAAGGAAAGCCTGTTCAGCTACTACTACCGCCTCTGCGAAATCGACGACATGGTCTGCTACCCGTGGGTGGCCCAGGTGTTTTCCGGCTTTACCCTCAAGGAGCTCAAGGGCTACGTCGACGAGATGATGGCGTCCGGCAAGCCGGTGCCGAGCACCTACTACGATGGCGACGTGGTGAAGAACATCGAAGTGCAGCCGCCGAAGGTCTTTGCCGGCCAGGTCGAGCTGTACAACAAGCTGATGGAAAACGGCATCGAGGTCTATGTGATGACCGCCGCTTCCGAAGAGCTGGTGCGCATGGTCGCGGCCGATCCCAAGTATGGCTACAACGTCAAGCCACAGAACGTGATCGGCGTGACGACCCTGCTCAAGGACCGCAAGACCGGCGAGCTGACCACCGCGCGCAAGCAGATCAGCGCCGGCAAGTATGACGAGAAGGCCAACCTCGGCCTGGAGCTGACCCCGTACCTGTGGACCCCGGCGACCTGGATGGCCGGCAAGCAGGCGGCCATCCTCACCTACATCGACCAGTGGAAGAAACCGGTGCTGGTCGGTGGCGACACGCCGTCGAGCGATGGCTACATGCTTTTCCACAGCGTCGACGTGGCCAAGGGCGGCGTACACCTGTGGGTCAACCGCAAGGACAAGTACATGACCCAGCTCAACGGCATGATCAAGAGCAACGCCGAGGCCCAGGCCAAGGAAGGTCTGACGGTGACCGCGGACAAGAACTGGGTGATCGTCAAGCCGGAAGAGATCCAGTAAGACCCAGCTGTTTCGAGCAGGCAATAAAAAGCCCGGCGCAAGTGCCGGGCTCTTTATTGGGGGGGCGCTTACGGCACCAGCTTGTCCAGCATCGCCTTGTCGCGGACCGCGCCCTTGTCGGCGCTGGTGGCGAGCAGGGCGTAGGCCTTCAGTGCACTGGTGACCTTGCGTGGACGCTGCTCGGCCGGTTTCCAGCCTTTCTTGTCCTGCTCGGCACGGCGGGCCGCCAGTTCCTCGTCGCTGACCAACAGGTTGATCGAGCGGTTCGGAATGTCGATCAGCACCTTGTCGCCATCGCGCACCAGGCCGATCGCACCACCGGCAGCGGCTTCCGGAGACGCGTGGCCGATGGACAGCCCCGAGGTGCCGCCGGAGAAGCGACCGTCGGTCAGCAGGGCGCAGGCCTTGCCCAGGCCCTTGGACTTCAGGTACGAGGTCGGGTAGAGCATTTCCTGCATGCCCGGGCCGCCTTTCGGGCCTTCGTAGCGGATGATCACGATGTCACCGGCCTTCACTTCGTCAGCGAGGATGCCGCGTACCGCGCTGTCCTGGCTTTCGAAGATCTTCGCGTTGCCTTCGAACACCAGGATCGACTCGTCGACACCGGCGGTCTTCACCACGCAGCCGTCCAGCGCGATGTTGCCGTACAGCACGGCCAGGCCGCCCTCCTTCGAGTAGGCGTGCTCGACGCTGCGGATGCAGCCGTTCTCGCGGTCGTCATCCAGGGTTTCCCAACGGGTCGACTGGCTGAACGCGGTCTGGGTCGGGATACCGGCCGGGCCGGCCTTGAAGAAGGTGTGCACCGCTTCATCGTCGGTCTGGGTGATGTCCCAGTGGGCGATGGCCTCGGCCAGGCTCCTGCTGTGCACGGTCGGCAGGTCGGTGTGCAGCAGGCCGCCACGGGCCAGCTCGCCGAGGATGCTGATGATGCCGCCAGCGCGGTGCACGTCTTCCATGTGGTACTTCTGGATGTTCGGCGCGACCTTGCACAGTTGCGGCACCTTGCGCGACAGACGGTCGATGTCGCGCAGATCGAAGGCGACCTCGGCTTCCTGGGCGGCGGCCAGCAGGTGCAGGATGGTGTTGGTGGAGCCGCCCATGGCGATGTCCAGGGTCATGGCGTTCTCGAACGCCTTGAAGTTGGCAATGCTGCGCGGCAGTACCGAGTCGTCGTTCTCGCCGTAGTAGCGTTGGCACAGCGCGACGATGTCGCGACCGGCGCGCAGGAACAGCTGTTCGCGGTCGGCGTGGGTCGCCAGGGTCGAACCGTTGCCCGGCAGGGCCAGGCCCAGGGCTTCGGTCAGGCAGTTCATCGAGTTGGCGGTGAACATGCCGGAGCACGAGCCGCAGGTCGGACAGGCGCTGCGCTCATACTCGGCAACCTTCTCGTCAGAAGCGCTGGAGTCGGCGGCGATGACCATGGCGTCCACCAGGTCCAGGCCGTGGGAGGCCAGTTTGGTCTTGCCGGCTTCCATCGGGCCGCCGGAGACGAAGATCACCGGGATGTTCAGGCGCAGGGCGGCCATCAGCATGCCGGGGGTGATCTTGTCGCAGTTGGAGATGCAGACGATGGCGTCGGCGCAGTGGGCATTGACCATGTACTCGACGGAGTCGGCGATGATCTCGCGGCTCGGCAGCGAATAGAGCATGCCGTCGTGGCCCATGGCGATGCCGTCATCCACGGCGATGGTGTTGAATTCCTTGGCCACGCCACCGGCACGTTCGATTTCGCGGGCGACCAGCTGGCCCATGTCCTTGAGGTGGACGTGGCCGGGCACGAACTGGGTGAAGGAGTTGGCGACGGCGATGATCGGTTTCTTGAAGTCGGCGTCTTTCATCCCCGTGGCGCGCCACAGGGCGCGGGCACCGGCCATGTTGCGACCGTGGGTGGATGTTTTCGAGCGGTAATCAGGCATGGAGCACTCCGGGCGGCTAATCAGGTAACAAGTGGGGAGTGAGCTTCTATTGACCCTCGGGAACACCTGGAAAATGGCCGTGTGTCCGAAAGCTGCCGACAACGACACGGGATCGCCGTGCGTTTCAGCCTGAGCTCATAAACCCGCCGGGGGATGACTGGCGATGAATAGAGCGATTCTACACCGCTGGCGCCGGGAAGGAATGGGGGCGCAGCGACGTCCGCGCTCAACGCCCGAGCCTGGCGCTATGCAGCAGGCCGAGGAGGCTCGCGAGGATGAAGGTCATGCCGACGGCCGGCAGCAGCAGGGAGCCGCTTCGGGCCAGCAGTGCGCTGCTGGCGGCCGCGGCGAGAAACATGATGGTGTTGCCCGCCGACGCTGCGGTGCCGGCGTTTGTCGAGAACAGCAGCATCGCTGCGGAGATGGCCGCAGGGCGGGTGATGCTGACCGCCGCGGCGCTCAGGCACATCGGCAGCAGCAGGCTGGCGGTGGAAACCAGCTTCAACTGCAGGGTCAGCAGCAGCGCCAGGCCGGCGGCGCCCAGCAGAAGCAGGCCGATGTCGATCTGCGAGCGCACCGACAGGCGCTTCTGCAGCCAGGTGGCCATTGCTCCACCGAGCAGATAGGCCGCGCCATAGATCAGCAGGACGATGGCGTACTGGTATTCGGAGAGTTGCAGGCCGTCCATGAAAATCAATGGGGAGACGCTGGTCAGGGCGAAGTAGGCGCAGAACACCAGGGCTGCGATCTGCCAGTAACGACGGAAGTCACGATGACCGAGAATCTGCAGCAGCGATTGGCTGGCTGCCTGACCCTGCCGGGCCTCTGTCACTGGGGATGAGGTCAGTATCCGTAGTGCCAGAAGGCCGATGCCCATGGCGACCAGGGCAAAGGCGTGGAAGCTGCTCTTCCAGCCAAGATTGTCCAGCAGCCAGGAGCCCAGCAGGGGTGACAGGGCGACGAACAGGCCGCTGAAACTCATGTAGCAGATGCGCACGGGCGCACGTTCCTGCGGTTCGAACAGGTCTTCGACCAGTGCCAGGCCGAGCACGAAGAAACCACAACCCAACGCCTGGACGCTGCGAAAGAACAGGAACATGGTGAAGTCTGCGGCCAAGGTGCAGCCGATGGCGCCGAGACAGGAGACGACCAGGCACGCCAGCAGCACCTCCTTGCGTCCGAACCGGTCGGAGAGCGGCCCTGTCACCAGTTGCGAAAACGCGAAGACCAGGGTGAACAGGCTGACGGTCAGGGCGATATCGGCGGTCGAGGTGGCGAACTGCTCCGCAAGGGCGGGAAACGCCGGCAGCAGGACGTTGAGCGGGAAAAAGCTGATCAGCGATATGCCGGTGACCAGCAGCAGTCGCAGGCGGCCCGAGGGGCGGGTGGTTGTATCGGTCGATGACATCAATGGCTTTCCGCTGGCGCCTTGAGCAGTCCTGGAGTTCGTCGCAGATCGTTTCTCCATGGCTGTAGCCGGCGCCGACGAACAGCAGCGGCTGTTCGCTCAGACCCTCCAGGTGCAACGCCTGCTCGATCTTCTGCTCGGTCAGGGCCGCGGTCACCCAGGTTTTCAGGCCCAGGGCGGTGGCGGCGAGCTGGAAGGTTTGTGAAACATGCCCGGCTTCCAACAGGGCGACGCGATAGCCCTGGGAATGTGGATACTTCCACCACATCTTGTCGAAGCGGCAAGTAATGAAGACACCGAAAGGCAGGTTTTCGATGAAGTGCTGACCTTGTACCAGCGCCGCCAGCGATATGCCGGGACCTCTTGTCAGTGTCAGTGCATGTTTGTCCGGGTGATAATAGTAGAACCCTGGTCCGATACCGTCGACGTTGTGAATATAGACATAACCTTCGCTGCAGTTCAGTCCGCCACCTGATGGACTACTGCGCCGTCTGCGAAATGCCTGCGGGATGCACGGATCAATATCCAGTTCGCGCTCTCTCAGGTAACCCAGGGAAAGATAGAGAATAGTGCTGAGGTGTTCCAGCGAGACATGCCAGTTCAAGAACTTCCGGCACGTCTTGCGTTGCAGAAGTACGCTGGTGAACTCGTTGTTGTTGGCTTCGCAATGTTCCGGCAAGGGCGTCGGGAGTCGGATCAGGTCTTGGTGCAGGGCTGTGGCATGACGGTGGGGCGGCGGTTGCTGGCGGTGCATGACTTCCCGGCAGTGGGCGAGATAGTTTCGCGCCCATTCCACGCAACTGGCCGGGCTGTTTGCCAGCGGCAGGTCGCGGGTGCCTATGTGGAAGATTCTCGACAGGTCGTCCCAGCCCCAGTGGTCGCGGGCAAAGGTGCTTTCACTGAGGATGCCGGTGGTCACGAAGGTCGAGTCGACAGGATGGGTCGGGTCGAAGCGGGAGGGTTTTTCGACCAGTTCGATCAGCCGGTCGGCATGATATCTATCCATCGAATACTGTTCATGGGACTTGTAGTTCCAGATGACAAGTGCCGGTGGCTTTATCAGGATGAACAGATCGGGGTTTATATGCATGAGTCTGTGCCCGTTATTGGCTCTTCAGGCTGGATCGATGATGGGGAGAGTCGATCCAGCCTGTCTCGGGTTTATTTGGAAGTTCCGAGTAGCGCGTGATGGCCAGCGGAAACTTCATGCTCAAGTTTTATCTTTTCCATTTCACTGTCTCCTTTTTGTTTATATCGCCTCAATAGTGAAGCGATAATTCAGATCATAGGCTTGCGCAGGAAGTTGGCAATAAGGAGTTGTGTAGGTTATGTCCGAGTTATATGTCGGTCATGTCCAGTTGTTGGTGGCAGGCGAGTGTCGGTGGCACTGCTGGGCAAGTGCCGGAGGGATTTCAAGCTTGGGGCACCCGCCCCGGGGCAGGGCGGGGTGCCAGCCACTCAACTGTTGGGCAGCAGGCGGCAGGTGATGCTCTTGATGTAGCGGGTTTCCGGGATGGCCAGGTGCACCGGGTGGTCCGGACCCTGGCCGCCACGCTCCAGCAGTTGGATATTGCGGTCCAGGTGGCGGGCGCTGGTCAGCAGTATGTTCTGCAGGTCGTCTTCCGGCAGGTGCATCGAGCACGAGGCGCTGACCAGGATGCCGTCCTTGCTCAGCAGGCGCATGGCCTGCTCGTTCAGGCGACGGTAGGCACCTTCGCCGTTCTTCAGGTCCTTCTTGCGCTTGATGAACGCCGGCGGGTCGGCGACGATCACGTCGAAGCGCTCTTCGGCGGACTTCAGTTCCTTCAGGGCTTCGAACACGTCGCCTTCGACGCAGGTCAGTTTCTCGGCGAAACCGTTCAGCGCGGCGTTGCGCTCGACGCCGTCGAGAGCGAAGCCCGAGGCGTCGACACAGAACACTTCGCTGGCGCCGAAGGCCGCGGCCTGCACGCCCCAGCCACCGATGTAGCTGAACAGGTCGAGGACTCGCTTGCCCTTGACGTAAGGGGCCAGGCGCGCGCGGTTCATGCGGTGGTCATAGAACCAGCCGGTCTTCTGGCCTTCCATCACCGGCGCCTCGAACTTCACGCCGTTCTCTTCCAGGGCGACCCACTCCGGCACCAGGCCGAACACGGTCTCGACATAGCGCTCGAGGCCTTCGGCATCGCGCGCCGCCGAATCGTTCTTGAACAGGATACCGGTGGGCTTGAGCACCTGAACCAGCGCGGCGATCACGTCGGCCTTGTGCTGTTCCATGGTCGCCGAGGCGAGCTGGACCACCAGGATGTCGCCAAAACGATCGACCACCAGGCCCGGCAGCAGGTCGGAGTCGCCGTAGACCAGGCGGTAGAAGGGCTTGTCGAACAGCCGCTCGCGCAGCGACAGGGCGACGTTGAGACGGTGCACCAGCAGCGACTTGTCCAGCGGCAGGCGGGCATCGCGCGACAGCAGGCGGGCGCAGATCAGGTTGTTCGGGCTCATGGCGACGATACCGAGGGCCTTGCCGCCGGCGGCTTCGAGGAT
The DNA here is from genome assembly GCF_000364705.1 of Pseudomonas fuscovaginae SE-1. Lineage (GTDB taxonomy): Bacteria > Pseudomonadota > Gammaproteobacteria > Pseudomonadales > Pseudomonadaceae > Aquipseudomonas > Aquipseudomonas fuscovaginae_A. The sequence goes on from NZ_AQOH01000093.1 coordinate 22,831, forward strand.
GGCCTGGTCACCGGCCTTGAAGCCGTGCAGCGGGGTCGCGGCCACGTCGATTTCGTTGCTGTAGACCCACAGGTGACCGGCGCGCAGGCGGCGATCGGCATTGGCTTTGAGGCGCAGGCTGGGCAGGGACATGACGTCGCTCCGGGAAAAAAGAGCGGAATTATAGCGGGAGTTGGTGTTCACCGGTTCGTCATGTTTCATGTGATTGAGTTCACATATCAACCATCCTGCGCCACTTTTCCGCTAGAATCGGCGACTCGCCCGGAGTGTGTACCAATGTCCCAAGAACTTTCAGCCGAACAGATCCAGCAGGCCTTGCAAGGCATCAGCGTGCCGCCTCAACCGCAGATCATGGTGGATCTGCAGATGGAGCAGTACATGCCTGATCCGGACCTGGATGTGATCGCCCGGTTGATCAGTCAGGACCCGGGGCTCTCCGGCGCGCTGCTGAAAATCGTCAATTCGCCCTACTACGGGCTGACCAACAAGATCGCCTCGATCCAGCGGGCGGTGACGCTGCTGGGCAGCCGTTCGATCATCAATCTGATCAACGCGCAGTCGATCAAGGGCGAGATGGCCGATGAAACCATCGTGACCCTCAACCGCTTCTGGGATACCGCCCAGGACGTGGCGATGACCAGCCTGACGCTGGCCAAGCGCACCGGCTCCCAGGCCATCGACGAGGCCTATGCCCTGGGGCTGTTCCACGATTGCGGGATCCCGCTGATGCTCAAGCGTTTCCCCGACTACATGACGGTGCTGGAGCAGGCCTACGCCAATGCCGGTCCCGAGAAGCGGGTGGTGGATACCGAGAATGACGCGTTCAACACCAACCATGCGGTGGTCGGCTACTACACGGCCAAGTCCTGGCGCCTGCCGGAGCACGTGACCAACGCCATCGCCAACCACCACAACGCTTTGGCGATCTTCAGCGACGAATCGACCCGCAACAGCCAGTTGAAGAACCTGCTGGCGATCCTGAAAATGGCCGAGCACATCTGCGAATCCCACCGTGTCCTGGGCAACCAGACCGAGGATCGCGAGTGGAATGCCATCGGCCACCTGGTGCTCGACTACGTCGGCCTTTCCGACTACGACTTCGAGACACTCAGGGAAAACATCCGCGAACTGGGTGCGCACTGATTCGGGCGCACGCCATTTCCTGAACTGGAATCCCCATGCCTGAACTACCCGAAGTCGAAACCACCCGGCGCGGTATCGCGCCTCATCTGGAAGGGCAGCGGGTCAGTCGCGTGATCGTCCGCGACCGGCGCCTGCGCTGGCCGGTCCCGGAAGACCTCGATGCGCGCCTGTCCGGGCAGCGGATCGTCCAGGTCGAGCGGCGGGCCAAGTACCTGCTGATCAATGCCGAGGTCGGCACACTGATCAGTCACCTCGGCATGTCGGGCAACCTGCGCCTGGTCGAAGTCGGTATGCCGGCGGCCCGGCATGAGCATGTGGATATCGAACTGGAGTCGGGACTTGCGCTGCGCTACACCGACCCGCGCCGCTTCGGTGCCATGCTCTGGAGCCTCGACCCGCTCAATCACGAATTGCTGGCACGGCTGGGGCCGGAACCGCTGACCGACCTGTTCGACGGCGAGCGGCTGTTCCAGTTGTCCCGCGGACGTTCGATGGCGGTCAAGCCGTTCATCATGGATAACGCGGTGGTGGTTGGCGTGGGTAATATCTATGCGACCGAGGCGCTATTCGCCGCCGGCATCGACCCACGGCGCGAGGCCGGCGGGATTTCCCGGGCGCGCTATCTGAAGCTGGCGATCGAGATCAAGCGGGTGCTGGCCCATGCCATCGAGCGTGGCGGCACCACCTTGCGCGACTTCATCGGCGGCGATGGCCAGCCGGGCTATTTCCAGCAGGAGCTGTTCGTCTATGGGCGTGGCGGCGAGCACTGCAAGGTGTGTGGCAGCGGTCTGCGCGAGATTCGCCTGGGGCAGCGCGCCAGCGTGTATTGCCCGCGTTGTCAGAGCTGACCCGAGTCGTCGGCAGGCGCTATAGTGAGTCTTTGCCCTCATCGCTCAGCCGAAGGATAGCGCCATGACCCCGTTTCGTACTCTGGCCTTGTTGCTGGCCCTGACCTTTGGTCTGCAGTCACTGCCGGCCCTGGCCGAAGACGGGACCAGTGGCGACCCGACCTACCAGATCCAGAACCCACCGGCCTACGCCATGATCGGCGACCTGTTGGTCGCGCGACCATTGCTGGTGGGGGCGACTCTGGTCGGCACGGCGGCTTTCGTGGTGTCGCTGCCGTTCACCGTGTTCGGTGGTGTCAAGGGCGTGGGCAAGGCCGGCAAGGCGCTGGTGGTCGACCCCGGCAAGGCGGCGTTCGCCCGTTGCCTGGGCTGTACGGCGGAAGGGTTCGACGGCGATCAGTGATCTGCCGGGGTGGCTTTCGCGGCGACCGTGGGAGCCGGACTTATCCGCGAACCGCCGAAGGCGGCCAGTATCCGACCGCTCATCGCAGGGGGAATTAGAGACAGTTGGCTCCCACGGTTTTCCATGTTCACACGATTTGTGGACACCGCAATACCGTGGGAGCCGGCGGTCCGGCGCCCCGGTTTATCCGCGAAGGGGCCGGCAAGCCTTGATCATGACCAGCGGGGCTCCCATGACAGCCGTGTTACGGGGATATCAGGCCTTGCCGGTAATCTTGCGATACTTGGCCATCAACTCGTCCTCGGTTTCCGGATGAGCTTCGTCCAATGGGATGCAGTCCACCGGGCAGACCTGCTGGCACTGGGGTTCGTCGTAGTGGCCGACACACTGGGTGCACAGGTTCGGGTCGATCACGTAGATCTCTTCGCCCTGGGAAATGGCGGCGTTCGGGCACTCGGGTTCGCAGACGTCGCAGTTGATGCAATCGTCGGTAATGATCAGGGACATGGGCACTCCGGCCAGGGCAGCAGGCCCTGGCAACGTGAAAACTTGATGTGTCAATTGTGCCGCATTGACGCGCTCAGTGCACGCGGGTGCGACAAGACGGGCGTCAGGGGTGCCGTTCGTGGCAGCCCCTGGGCGCTGTCAGCGCGGGTTACTTCTTGAAGCGCAGGGTCAGGGCGTCGGCCACCGTCGGGTGGACGAATTTGCTGATATCGCCGCCCAAGGCGGCGATTTCACGAACCAGCGTCGAGGAAATGAACGAATAGCGCTCCGACGGCGTGAGAAACAGACTCTCCACCTCCGGTGCCAGTTGACGGTTCATGTTCGCCAGCTGGAATTCGTACTCGAAGTCCGAAACGGCCCGCAGCCCGCGCAGGAAGATGTTGGCGTTCTGCTCCTTGGCGAACTGCGCCAGCAGGGTGGAAAAACCCATCACTTCGACGTTGGGCAGGTGCTTGGTGACCTCGCGGGCCAGCTCCACACGCTGTTCCAGCGGGAAAAGCGGGTTTTTCTTCGGGCTGGCGGCCACGGCAATGATCACGTGGTCGAACAGGCGCGCGGCGCGTTCGACCAGATCGCCATGGCCCTTGGTAATCGGGTCGAAGGTACCTGGGTACAACACTCGGTTCATCGCGTCGTCCTGTCGGGAGTCCGTTGGGGAGTCGGATGGTATCGCAGCCTTTCCTGTCGGCCAAGTCAGGACGCATGGAAGAAAGCCCTATGGACGTCGTGAATATTCCTCGTCTAGGCGCTTTTCAGACGTTCGGCCAGGGCTGTCGCCAGTTGGGCCGTGAGCCCGTAGATCGACAGCTGCGGGTTGGCGCCGATGCTGGTGGGGAACAGCGAACCGTCGTGGATCGACAGGTTGCGCAATTGGTGATGGCGACCGAGGCTGTCGGCGACCGCGGTCTTCGGGTCTTCGCCCATGGCACAGCCGCCCATCACGTGGGCGCTGCCCAGACGGGTGCGGTAGGTTTCCAGGCGCAGGCCGTCGATCAGCGTCTTGGCCTGGGCGAGCGAGTTGACGTAGTCGGCATCGGCATGCAGTGGCAGCACCGATTTGGCACCGGCGGCGAACTGGATCTCGGCCATGCTGTGGAATGCCCGGCGCAGGCCGTCCCAGGCGTAGGGCGACACCTGGTAGTCGAGTACCGGCGTGCCATCGCCACGCAGCTCCACCTCGCCGCCCGGACTGTCCGGGTGGAAGCCGTCGCGCATCAGGGCCAGCATCATGTGGGTGTGGGGCAACTGTTCCATGCGCAGGGCGCTTTGCGGGCCGAAGCCTCCGAGCAGGGTGCTGGCCAGGGCCGGTTGCAGTGGAGGCACTTCGAGTTTGTAGGACATGTGCCCGGTGGTGCCGTCCAGCCACTGGAAATGGTCGGAATAGATCGACTGCGGAGCGCCGTAGTAGGGGTTGATCACCTCGGAAAACTGCCCGGCGGAGAAATTCACCAGATGCAGGAAGGTGCGTTTGCCCAGTCGATCATGCGGGTCGGGTGCCTTGGAGCGCAGCAGCAGCCCCGGGCTGTTGATGCCGCCGCCGGCCAGTACGTAGTGACGGGCCTTGACGCTGATCTTGCGGCCATTGGGCGCGACGCAACGGGCATCCATGGCCAGGCATTGCAGGCCGCTGATCTTGTCGCCGTCGATCACCAGCCGTTCGGCACGTGCCAGGTAGAGCAGTTCGCCGCCTTTTTCCAGGGTGGCGGGTATGGTGGTGACCATCATCGATTGCTTGGCGTTGGTCGGGCAGCCCATGCCGCAGTAGCCCAGGTTCCAGCAGCCGCGCACGTTGCGCGGGATGACCTTCCAGCTGTAGTTGAGCTTTTCGCAGCCGTTGCGCAGCACGTCGTTGTTGGCGTTGGGTGGCATCATCCAGGGCGCGACGCCGAGCCGCTGTTCCATTTTTTCGAACCACGGCGCCATCTCGGCGGCGCTATGGCCCTTGACGTTGTGTTCCCTGGCCCAGTGCTCCAGGGTCGGTTCGGGCGTGCGGAAGCTCGAGGTCCAGTTGATCAGCGTGGTGCCGCCGACGGCGCGGCCCTGGAGGATGGTGATGGCGCCGTCCTTGCTCATGCGGCCGATGCCTTCCTGGTAGAGGCTGGTGTAGGCCTCGTCCTCGAGCATCTTGAAGTCGTCGCTGGTCTTCAGCGGCCCTTCCTCGATCAACAGCACCTTGTAGCCGGCGGCGCTGAGGATTTCGGCGGTGGTCCCGCCACCGGCACCGCTGCCGATGATCGCGACATCGGCTTCCAGGGTCAGGTCCTGCTGCAGTTGCGAGCCGTTGTAGGTTTTCCAGCCGCGGGCCAGGCCTTCGCGGAACAGATCGGGTACCGGCATGTGACGCCTCTTTTTATAGTTGTTTTGACAGGTGTGCCTGGTTGAGGGCGGCGGCGAAGCTAGACCTTGGGCGGCCCTGGATAGCCGCAGTGGGCCCAGGCCTCGGGGCGGTTGTACCAGGCCATCATCACCAGTTGCAGCAACGAGGCATGGCCCATGCGCAGCAGGCTCAGGAAGCTGTTTTCCCAGCGTTTGAGAAAAGCCCGTATCTGCTCGGGGCTGGCATTTTCCCAACCACCCCAGATGCCGGTCAGCGGGCCGCGGGTCAGCCCCATGCCGAGCACGTCGAACAGTTGGCGGGTGAGCTTGAGCATTTCCGGCGAGAGGTGAGCGAGGCTCTTGTCGAGGCTGGCCAGGGTCTGTTCGACGGCGGCAGGCATCTTGTCGGGGCTCACCGCCCCCTGCAGCATCACCGGGATCAGCGCCCGCAGGAACGGCAGGTCAGCCGTCTGCAGCACGACGAAACCGTTCGCTGGCCCGGCCGCCGAACAGCCGGTCAGACTGGCGGTCAGTCCCGCGGTGGTGAGAAAAGCACTGGCGCAGAGGCCGAGCTTCAACAGGCCGCGCCGTGACAGCGCGGGCGATTCGGACAGGCTTGAAGTCATTATTGTTATTCACCTGGGTCAGTTCAGCGGACGAACAGCTTCTGGATCAGTTTCTGGATCGATTTTCCGTAGGGTGGGTAGATCAACCGGGCGGCGTTGAAGCGCTGCTTGGTCAGCACGCCCTTGGCCTTGCTGAAGGTCAGGAAACCTTCATGGCCGTGGTAGTGGCCCATGCCCGAGGGCCCGACGCCGCCGAACGGCAGATCCTCCTGGGGTACGTGCAGCAGCGTGTCGTTGAGGCAGACCCCACCGGAATGGGTTTCGTGCAGGACCCGCTGCTGTTCGCGCTTGTTGTAGCCGAAGTAATAGAGCGCCAGTGGGCGAGGTCGCTGGTTGATGTAGGCGAAAGCCTCATCGAGACCGTTGTACGGGACGATCGGCAGCAACGGGCCAAAGATCTCGTCCTGCATCACGGTCATCTCGTCGCTGACGTTCAGTAGCAGACTGTGCCCCATGCGACGCTGCTGGCCCTGGTCGAACAGCGGGATCAGCAGCGCGCCCTTGCTGGTGGCGTCGCTGATGTAGCCGTTGAGTCGGCTGAGCTGTCGTTCATTGATGATGCTGGTGTAGTCCGGGTTGTCCGCCAGGGTCGGATAGAAGCCACGGACCGCCTGGCGATAGGCCTCGACGAAGGCGCCAACGCGCTCTTGCGGCACCAGCACGTAGTCCGGGGCCACGCAGGTCTGGCCGGCGTTGAGGGTCTTGCCGAAGGCGATGCGTTCGGCGGCATCCTTGAGCGGCACGTCGCTGGAGACGATCGCCGGCGACTTGCCGCCCAGCTCCAGGGTGACCGGGGTCAGGTGCTCGGCGGCGGCGCGCATCACGTGCTTGCCGATGCTGGTGGCGCCGGTGAACAGCAGGTGATCGAACGGCAGTTTGGAGAACGCCATGCCGATGTCCACGTCGCCGAGCACCACGCACACCAGGTCTTCGGGGAACACCCGGCCCAGCAGTTCCTTGAGCAGCAGGCCGGTGGCCGGGGTCGATTCGCTGAGCTTGAGCATCACCCGGTTGCCCGCGGCCAGGGCGCCGACCAGCGGGCCGATGGCGAGAAACAGCGGGTAGTTCCACGGCACGATCACGCCGATCACCCCCAGCGGCTGGTAGACCACTTTGGCCGAGGCCGGCTGGAAGGCCAGGCCGACCTGGCGCCGTGCCGGTTTCATCCAGCGCTTGAGGTGCTTGCGGGCGTAGTGGATGCCATGGAGGCTGGGCATGAGCTCGGCCAGCAGGGTCTCGTCGGCGCTGCGGTTGCCGAAGTCGGCGCTGATGGCTTCGATGATTGCCTGCCGTTCGTCGCTGAGCAACCGGCGCAGGCTCTCCAGCCACTGCCGGCGCTGCTCGGCCGGGGGCATCGGATGCGCGGCGTAGGCCTGGCGCTGGGCCTGGAACAGGCGCTGGAGCTGGCTCTGTTGCTGCTCTGATTCCTGCAGGTAGGCGATTTCGGCAGACATGGCGCACTCCAGAAAATGTGTTTTTATTTTTAAACAAATGTTTAGAGCTAAAGCTCGAAAATGTCAACAGCCGTGGGCGCCACGAATCGTTTATCCGTCGCGTGATAGGCCGTAAGATGCGGGGCACCGCATTGTTGAAGTAAAGCCGAGTCATGGCCCCACGAATAAAAACCAGCGAGCGCATCGTCCAGAACAGCCTCGATCTGTTCAACCAGCAGGGCGAGCGCAGCGTCAGCACCAATCACATCGCGGCGCACATGGAGATTTCTCCGGGCAACCTCTACTACCACTTCCCCAACAAGCAGGCGATCATCGCCGTGCTGTTCGCCGAATATGAGGCACTGGTGGACAGTTTCCTGCGCCCGCCGCAGGGCCGTGCGGCGACCATCGAGGACAAGCGCTTCTATCTCAAGGCGCTGCTGGCGGCGATGTGGCGCTATCGTTTTCTGCACCGTGACCTCGAGCACCTGCTGGAAAGCGATGCCGAACTGGCCGGGCGTTACCGGCGGTTCTCCCAGCGCTGCCTGATCCAGGGGCAGTCGATCTACAAGGGCTTCGTCGATGCCGGGATCCTGGCGATGGACGCGGTACAGATCGAGTCGCTGACCCTCAACGCCTGGATTGTCCTGACCTCCTGGGTACGTTTTCTCAGTACCACGCGGGAAAGCGCCAACCACCTGAGCGAAGAGTCGATCAAGCGTGGGGTGTATCAGGTGCTGGTGCTCGAGTCGGGCTTCGTCACGCCCCAGGCCCGCGACGCGGTCGACAGGTTGCTGAATGAATTCTACGTTCCCCTGGCCAAGGCGCTTGAGGAGGCCTAGGGGACGGCCGGTTGTTCCCGTTATCCACTTCATGAGGAATGAGACATGCCCCTTGCGCAACTGATCAGCCCGCAGCAACTGGCCGAGCGCCAGGCCAGGCCCGGGGTGGTGATCCTGGATTGCCGCTTTGCCCTGGAAGATCCCGACTACGGCCAACGCAGCTATGCCGAGGGGCATATCGAGGGCGCGCATTTCGCTGATCTGGAGCGCGATCTCAGCGGCCCGGTGACCAGGGGCGTGACCGGTCGTCACCCGCTACCGGAGCCGACGGCGCTGGTGGAGCGCCTGCAGGCCTGGGGTGTCAGTGTCGACAGCGAGATCGTGCTGTATGACGATGGCCCCGGCATTTACGCGGCCCGGGCCTGGTGGCTGCTGGCCTGGCTGGGCAAGCGCGACGGCGTATTCCTGCTCGATGGTGGGCTCAAGGCCTGGCATGCGGCGGGGCTGCCGTTGAGCCTGAATCCGCCGCCGTCCGGGCGTGGTACCTTCGTCGGCAGTGCGGATAACTCGTTGCTGATCAGTGCGCAGCAATTGCAGCAGCGTCTTGGCCAACCGTCCCTGACCCTGCTCGATGCCCGTGCGTTGCCGCGTTTTCGCGGTGAGGTCGAGCCGATCGATCCGGTTGCCGGGCATATCCCGGGTGCGCAGTGTGCGGCGTTCAACGAGAACCTGGGGGCCGACGGACGGTTTTTGCCGGCCGATCAGCTCAGGCAGCGTTTTGCCGCGCAGTTGGGCGAGCGCCCGGTGCAGGAACTGGTTGCCTATTGCGGTTCCGGGGTGACCGCGTGCCACAACCTGTTCGCGCTCAGCCTGGCCGGATATCCACTGGCGACCCTGTATCCGGGGTCGTGGAGCGAGTGGATCACCGACCCGCAGCGGGCGATCGCTACCGGCGATTGACTTCCGGGGCCATCACAGAGGTGATGCTCAGCGGCCCGCCAGCCACTCTGGAATCCGCCGTTCCAGGTAGTAGCCGGGCCTGCTCAGGCTGCCGTCGACGAAGCCGACGTGCCCGCCCTTGCCCTGCAGCTCGAACTCGGTATCCGTCGCCAGCTCGGCCGGCTCCGGCAAGCTGTGACGAAAAACGAAAGGGTCGTCCGCCGCCTGGATGATCAGCGTCGGCGTACGGATCGCACCGAGAAAGTAGCGGCTCGATGCCCGGCGGTAATAATCCTGGGCATCCCGGTAGCCATGCAGTGGCGCCGTCACCCGGCCATCGAAATCCCAGAAGGTGCGCATGCCCGTGAGCGGGCCCAGGTTGCTAAGGGTCGCCAGCCCCTCGGCTCGTCCGTCGTGCTGGAACCGGCGCTGCTTGTCCTTGATGTAGGCGAGCATCTCGCGCATGAAATGCGCCTGGTAGACCTTGGAAAAGCCTTGGCCGATGCGGTCCGCGCACTGGTCGAGCCGAAACGGTACCGAGACCGCGACGGCCGCCTGCAGACCGCTGTCGGCGGCGCTTTCCCCCAGGTGTTTGAGCAGCACGTTGCCACCCAGCGAGTATCCCACGGCATGGAGCACCGCCAGGGGGCGTTTGCGCTGGAGGTGGGCGATGGTCGCGGCGAGGTCTTCGCTGGCCCCGGAGTGATAGCTGCGGGGCAGCAGGTTCGGTTCGCCGGAACAGCCGCGCCAGTTCAGCGCGACGCTGGCCCAGCCGCGTTCGGCCAGGGCCTGCTGCATGCCGACGATATAGGGTGAGTTCGAGGAGCCGGTCAGCCCGTGCAGGAGCAGCACCAGCGGTGTCGTGGCTTCGTGCGGGCCGAACCAGTCGAGGTCGAGGAAGTCGCCATCGTCCAGCCAGAGTCGTTCGCGCTGGCGTTCGAGGACGGCCTTCTTGCGCCAGAGTGGACCCCAGAGGGTTTGCAGGTGAGGGTTGCCCAGGCCGGGGGCGGGGCTGAAGCGGTTGGACATGGGCGTTCGGTCTGTTTCGGTCGTGGGTGCGCCAGGCGGCGCACCCGGTCGATCGATCAGCCGGCGGCCGGTGCGCTGCGTTGCCATAGCGCATAGTACACCTGCCCGGACTTCTGCTCGCGGTGCAGGCGCCAGTTGCCCGGCAGGCCGAGGGTCGAGGGTGCGGTTTCGCTTTCGGTGTAGACCCAGGCATCGTCGGCCAGCCACTGGCGCTCTTCCAGCAGCGTGCAGACACCCGGCAGCAGGTTCTGGTTGAACGGCGGGTCGAGGAACACCAGGTCGAACGCGCTGGCTGGCTGGGTTTCCAGGTAGCGCAGGGCGTCGGCGGTCTGCACCTGGCCGACGGTGCAGCGCAGGGTGCCCAGGTGCTCGCGCAGGCTGGAGACGGCGACATGGCTGGCGTCCAGTGCCTGGCCCATGGCGGCGCCACGGGACAGCGCCTCGAGGAACAGCGCGCCGCTGCCGGCGAACGGGTCGAGCACCTTCGCTCCGGCGACGTAGGGCGCCAGCCAGTTGAACAGGGTTTCGCGCACGCGGTCCGGGGTCGGGCGCAGTCCCAGGACATCCGGAAAACTCAGGCGACGGCTGCGCCATTCGCCGCCGATGATGCGCAGTTTGTTCACGCCGTTGTGCGGGTGTGCGGGTTTCTTGCTGTGACGCGATGGGCTGGCCATTAGTGCTCCGGAACCCCGAGCGGCTGCTCGGCGGGTTTGTCTGTCGGCGGCGGCAACGGTTTTTGTGGCACCGTCGGGCCGGCGGTGACGACGATCATCTTGTCGACGCCCAGGTGTTTGTCCATGGCGGCCTTGACCTGTTCGACGGTCAGCGCCTGGGTTTGCCGCATGAAGTCTTCAAGGTAGTTCAGCGGCAGGTTGTAGAACCCCATGGCGCCCAACTGGCCGACGATATCGCTGTTGCTGGCGGTGGACAGCGGGAAGCTGCCGGCCATTTCGCGCTTGGCGTCGTCGAGTTCCTTCTGGGTCGGGCCGGACTTGAGGTACTCGGCCAGCACGTCCTCGACCAGCTTCTGCGTGCCTTCGCTCATTTCGGCGCGGGTCTGCAGATTGATCATGAACGGGCCACGGGCCTGCATCGGGCTGAAGCCGGAATAGATGCCGTAGGTCAGGCCGCGTTTCTCCCGCACCTCGCTCATCAGCCGGGTGCCGAAACCGCCGCCGCCGAGAATCTGGTTGCCCAGGGACAGCGCGGCATAGTCGGGGTCGGCGCGGTCGATGCCCATCTGCGCCAGCAGGATGGTGGTCTGCTTGGACGGGAACTCGATATGCCCGCTGCTCGGTTGCGGGTCCTTGGCGAGGGCGATCTTCGGCAGCGCCGGGCCTTTCGGCAGGGCCGCCGAAACCTGGGCGGTCAGCGCTTCGGCTTCGCTGCGCGAGAGGTCGCCGACCAGGGCGATCACCACGTTGCCGGCCGCATAGGCCTTGGCGTGGAAGGCGCGCAGTTGCGCAACGGTGATCGGCGGGATGCTCTTGGCGGTGCCTTCGCTCGGGTGACCGTAAGGGTGGTCGCCGTAGAGGCGCTGGGACAGGTCCAGGCTCGCCAGTTTGCCGGGGTTCTGTTTCTGGAATTCGAAGCCGGCCAGCAACTGGTTCTTGATCCGGGCCAGTGAGTCGGCCGGGAAGGTCGGCTTGCCGACCACCTGGGCGAACAGCTTCAGCGCCGGCTCGCGTTTATCGGGAGCGCTGAGGCTGCGCAGCGAGGCGATCGCCATGTCCTTATAGGAACCGTTGCCGAAATCCGCGCCGAGGCCTTCGAAGCCACGGGCGATGGCACCGACATCCTTGCCGGCCACGCCTTCGTTGAGCATGGCGTTGGTCAGTGTGGCCAAGCCCGGGGTGTTGCCGTCCTGGCTGCTGCCGGCGGCGAAGGTCAGGCGCAGGTCGAACATCGGCAGTTCATGGGCTTCGACGAACAGCACCCGGGCGCCTTCGGCGGTGTTCCAGGTCTGCACGTTGAGGCTGCGCCGGGCCGGTGCCTTGTCGTCCAGTTCAGCCAGCGACTGCAGCTTGTGGCTCGACCTGGCCTCCTCCAGGGCCTGGCCGGCCTGGGCACTCGACAGGCCCAGCAGGGGCAGGCCGAAGCCGCCGAAGGCGACGATCAGGGCCAGGCCGGGCAGGGTGAAGCGCGAACCCTTGCTCATGGGCGGGTCTCCTCGGGCAGTACATGGGCGACGCTGAGACGTTCGCGGGTGAAGTAGGTGCGGGCGGCCTTCTGGATGTCTTCCGGGGTCACGCTCTGCAGGTCGGCCAGTTCGCTGTCCATCAGTTTCCAGGACAGGCCGACGGTTTCCAGTTGGCCGATGGCGGTGGCCTGGCTGGTGATCGAGTCACGCTCGTAGACCAGCCCGGCGATGACCTGGGCGCGTACGCGTTCAAGCTCTTCAGCGGTCGGCGGCTTGGTCTTGAGCTGGTCCAGCAGGCGCCAGAGACCGGCCTCGGCGTTGGCCAGGGTCTTTTTCTTCTGCACGTTCGGCATCGCCGACAGGGTGAACAGGCTGTCACCACGGGTATAGGCGTTGTAGCTGGCCGAACCGCCGGAAATCAGCTCTTCGCCGCGCTCCAACTGGGAAGATAGGCGGGCGCTGTAGCCGCCGTCGAGCAGTGCGGCGATCAGGCGCAGGGCGTTGACCGAGCGCGGGTCCTGCGCGGTGGCGATGCTCGGCACGTTGAACCCGAGCATCAGGCTCGGCAACTGGGTCTTGACGTGCAGGGTGATCTGTCGCTCGCCGGGTTCGTCCAGCTCGCGCGGGATCTTCGCCGGTGGCGTGTCGCGCCGGGGGATCGCGCCGAAGTAGCGCTGGGCCAGGTTCTTCACCTCGTCCGGGGTGACGTCGCCGACCACCACCAGGGTGGCGTTGTTCGGCACATACCAGGACTGGTACCAGTGGCGCAGTTCCTCGACCTTCATGCGGTCGAGGTCGGCCATCCAGCCGATGGTCGGCGTGTGGTAGCCGCTGGCCGGATAGGCCAGTGCCTTGAAGCGCTCGAAGGCCTTGCCCATCGGCTTGTCCTCGGTGCGCAGGCGACGCTCTTCCTTGATCACCTCGATCTCGCGGCTGAACTCGTCGGCCGGCAGGCGCAGGCTGGCCATGCGGTCGGCTTCCAGCTCGAAGGCCACGCCCAGGCGGTCGCGGGCCAGGACCTGGTAGTAGGCGGTGTAGTCGTCGCTGGTGAAGGCGTTTTCCTCGGCGCCCAGGTCACGCAGGATCAGCGAGGCCTCGCCGGGGCCGACTTTTTCGCTGCCCTTGAACATCATGTGCTCCAGGGCGTGGGACAGGCCGGTCTGGCCCGGGGTCTCGTAGCTCGAGCCGACCTTGTACCAGACCTGCGACACCACCACCGGAGCGCGGTGGTCTTCGCGGACCACGACCTTCAGGCCGTTGTCGAGGGTGAATTCGTGGGTCGGTTGCGGATCGGCGGCAAGGGCCGCGAGCGGCAGGCAGAGCGTGCCGAGCAGCAGGCCGGCGGTGCGGCGGGCTAGAGCATTCATTCGTTCTTCAACCTGTAGGACTGCCCGCTTGGTTTAGCGTCGGCGGGCGAGGAGGTGCTAGGATACTGATCCGTTTTACTGGCGGCCACGTCTATCCGGTTCCTGTGCTGCGTGCCTGGTCCGGAAAGGCTGTATGGGTCAACGGCCGAAAGCCGCGCTCTGCCACCGCAGATCGTGGTGTTTTCGCCGATTTTGCCGTTCCAGATCTTCGTTTGGCGTCTGACTTCAGAGAAGTTCGATCTTCTCGACAAAATGTTGCGCCTGAACAAGCGGGTTAAATCGCAGTCTGTTCTGCATCGAATATTATTTGCCGACGTGCCCATGGCGCGTCGCCACCTTGAGATAGCCGTCCTCCATGTTTGGTTCCAACGACGACAAGAAGACTCCAGCTGCGGCTGGCGAGAAAAAAGGCCTGTTCGGATGGCTGCGCAAAAAGCCGCAGGAAACCGTCGTCGAACAGCCGCGGGTCCAGCCTGAAGCCGCACCTGCGCCGGTCGTCGAGCCGGCCCCGGTAGCTGTCGAGGTGCCCGCGGCGGTCGAGCCGGTGCGCGAGCCGGTTGCCGAGGTATCGCCACACTCGGCGCCCTGGCCGCCCCTGCCGGTGGCCGAGGAGCCGGTCGCGTTGGTCGAGGATGTCCAGGCCGAGCATGTCGTGCCGCCGATTCCGCCGGCGGTTGAACCGGTCGCGCCAGCGCCGCAGTTCGTCGAGCCTGCACCTGCACCTGCACCTGCACCTGCACCGGTCGAGGCGCCTGCGCCGGTCGCCGCTGTCGCGCCCGAGCCTGCGCCTGTTCCTGTGGCGCCTGCCGAGCCGGCAGTGGTGGAACCGGCCAAGCCAGCCGCGCCGGAGGCCAAGACCGGCTTCTTCGCCCGCCTCAAGCAGGGCCTGTCCAAGACCAGCGCCAGCATCGGCGAAGGCATGGCCAGCCTGTTCCTCGGCAAGAAGGCCATCGATGACGACCTGCTCGAAGAGCTGGAAACCCGCCTGCTGACCGCCGACGTCGGCGTCGAGGCCACCGGGGTGATCATCCGCAGCCTGACCCAGAAGGTCGCGCGCAAGCAGTTGACCGACAGTGACGCACTGTACAAATCCCTGCAGGAAGAGCTGGCGGCGATGCTCAAGCCGGTCGAGCAGCCGTTGCGGATCGACTCGCAGCACAAGCCCTACGTCATCCTGGTGGTCGGCGTGAACGGTGCCGGCAAGACCACCACCATCGGCAAGCTGGCCAAGAAGCTGCAGCTCGAAGGCAAGAAGGTCATGCTGGCCGCCGGCGACACCTTCCGCGCCGCGGCGGTGGAACAGTTGCAGGTCTGGGGCGAGCGCAACCAGATCCCGGTGATCGCCCAGCACACCGGCGCCGACTCGGCCTCGGTGATCTTCGACGCGGTACAGGCGGCCAAGGCCCGTGGCATCGACGTGCTGATCGCCGACACCGCCGGTCGCCTGCACACCAAGGACAACCTGATGGAAGAGCTGAAGAAGGTCCGTCGGGTGATCGGCAAGCTCGATGAGCAGGCGCCGCACGAGGTGCTGCTGGTACTCGACGCCGGTACCGGGCAGAACGCGATCAACCAGGCCAAGCAGTTCAACCAGACCGTCCAGTTGACCGGTCTGGCCCTGACCAAGCTCGACGGCACCGCCAAGGGCGGGGTGATCTTCGCCCTGGCCAAGCAGTTCGGTGTGCCGATCCGTTATATCGGCGTGGGCGAAGGCATCGACGACCTGCGCACCTTCGAAGCCGAACCCTTTGTCCAGGCCCTTTTCGCCGAACGGGAGCGTTCATGATTCGTTTCGAACAGGTCGGTAAGCGCTATCCGAACGGTCACGTCGGCTTGCATGAGCTGAGCTTTCGGGTCCGTCGCGGAGAGTTCCTGTTTGTCACCGGCCACTCCGGGGCCGGCAAAAGTACCCTGTTGCGCCTGTTGCTGGCGATGGAGCGGCCGACCTCCGGCAAGCTGCTGCTGGCCGGCCAGGACCTGGGCCAGATCAGCAACGCGCAGATTCCGTTCCTGCGCCGGCAGATCGGCGTGGTGTTCCAGAACCATCAACTGCTGTTCGATCGCACGGTGTTCAACAATGTGGCGCTGCCGCTGCAGATCCTTGGCCTGTCCAAGGTCGAAATCGCCAAGCGGGTGGATTCGGCACTGGAGCGCGTGGCCCTGTCGGACAAGGCCGAGCTGTACCCCGGCGACCTGTCCACCGGCCAGCAACAGCGCGTCGGCATTGCCCGGGCCATCGTCCATCGTCCGGCGCTGCTGCTGGCGGACGAACCGACCGGTAACCTCGACCCGCGCCTGGCGGCGGAGATCATGGGGGTGTTCGAGGACATCAACCGCCTCGGCACCAGCGTGCTGATCGCCAGCCACGACCTGGCGCTGATCGCCCGCATGCGCCACCGCATGCTGACCTTGCAACGCGGCCGATTGATCGGCGATGGGGAGGCCGGCGTATGAGTGCGACCCGCAGTCCAAAAGTGGCCGAGCGCGTGGCGCCGAAAGCTTCCGAAGCGCCACCACCGAAGAAAAAACGCGACGAGGACGACGGTCCGGACTTCGGCACACTGCTGCGCGCCTGGATCGAAAGTCATCGCGCCAGCCTGGCGGACAGCCTGCGCCGACTGGGCAAGCACCCGATCGGCAGCTTCTTCACCTGCATGGTGATGGCGGTGGCGCTGAGCCTGCCGATGGGCCTGTCGCTGCTGCTGAACAATGTCGAACGCCTGGGCGGCTCCTGGCAGCGGGCGGCGCAGATCTCGCTGTACCTGCAACTGGACGCCAGCCCGAGCGAGGGCGAGAGCCTGAGCGAACAGGTCAAGGCCATGCCGGGCGTGGCCGATGCCGAGTTCATCAGCAAGGAAAAGGCGCTGGACGAGTTCCAGCAGCAGTCCGGGCTGGGCGAGGCGCTCAAGGAGCTGCCGCAGAACCCGTTGCCGGGCGTGGTGCTGGTGACGCCGGAGGAGGTGGACAAGCCGACCCTGGAAGCCTTGCGTCAGCGCCTGGCCGAGTTGCCCAAGGTGCAGCAGGCACAGCTGGACCTGGTCTGGGTCGAACGCCTGGCGGCGATTCTCAAGCTGGGTGACCGGTTTGTCTTCGGCCTGACAGTGCTGCTGGTTTCCGCATTACTTTTGGTGATAGGCAATACCATTCGTCTTCATATTGAAAACCGCCGCACCGAGATAGAAGTGATTAAACTGGTGGGCGGCACCGATAGCTATGTGCGTAGGCCGTTTCTGTACATGGGCGCGCTTTATGGCTTTGGCGCCGGGATTCTGTCCTGGGGCGTCCTGGCTTTTGGCCTGAACTGGCTGAACGAGGCGGTGGTCGGGCTTGCGGGGCTCTACGGCAGCGATTTCGCCCTGGCGGGTGTCCCGGTTGCCGATGGTCTGTCGCTCTTGCTTGGCGCGGTGCTGTTGGGGTATATCGGTGCGTGGATTGCGGTCGCGCGGCACCTGCGGGAGCTGGCACCGAAGTAATTAATGTCAAATTAATGTGTTTTTGTTGGTATTGACCGTAGTGGCGGTTAAAAGGAACTTGTTCAGGGGTTCCCGGTCAATGTTCGCAGTGCTTCACTGCACGAGTCTGTGAGTCGGAGGTTTTTTCGTATGACCACTTCTTTGCAACCTGCCTATGCGTTGGTCCCGGGTGCGAACCTGGAGGCCTACGTCAACACGGTGAACAGCATTCCGCTGTTGTCGCCGGAGCAGGAGCGTGAACTGGCCGAGAGTCTCTACTATCAGCAGGATCTTGAGGCCGCTCGGCAAATGGTGCTGGCCCACCTGCGTTTCGTCGTTCATATCGCCCGCAGCTATTCCGGCTACGGCCTGGCCCAGGCAGACCTGATCCAGGAAGGCAACGTCGGCCTGATGAAGGCCGTGAAGCGCTTCAATCCGGAAATGGGCGTGCGCCTGGTGTCGTTCGCCGTGCACTGGATCAAGGCGGAAATCCACGAGTTCATCCTGCGCAACTGGCGGATCGTGAAAGTGGCGACCACCAAGGCCCAGCGCAAGCTGTTCTTCAACCTGCGCAGCCAGAAGAAGCGTCTGGCCTGGCTGAACAACGAGGAAGTCCACCGCGTGGCGGAAAGCCTCGGCGTGGAGCCGCGTGAAGTGCGCGAGATGGAAAGCCGGCTGACCGGCCAGGACATGGCGTTCGACCCGGCGGCGGAAGCCGACGACGACAGCGCGTTCCAGTCTCCGGCCAACTACCTGGAAGACCATCGCTACGACCCGGCGCGCCAGCTGGAGGATGCCGACTGGAGCGAAAACTCCAACAGCAACCTGCACGAGGCCCTGGAAGTCCTGGACGAGCGTAGCCGCGACATTCTCTACCAGCGCTGGCTGGCGGAAGAGAAGGCCACGCTGCACGACCTGGCGCAGAAGTACAACGTTTCGGCCGAGCGTATTCGCCAGTTGGAAAAGAGTGCGATGAACAAGCTGAAGGCGTCGATTGCCGCCTGAGTGTTCGCTGTCATGAAAAGCGCCCCGACCTGGTCGGGGCGTTTTTGTTTGGAGGGGAGGTGTGCTGGTTGTTCGGGGTTTAACTGGTTGTTCAGGGCCTGGCGGGTTGGCCAGGCCTTGACTGGTTATTCAGTGCCTAGCGGGTTGGCCAGGACCTAACTGGTTATTCAGTGCCTAGCGGGTTGGCCAGGACCTAACTGATTGTTCAGTATTTACATGTGGCGAGCGGGCTTGCCCGCGCTGGGCTGCAGCGCAGCCCCAAAACCTGCCGTTGCGTTGTGTCAGGTGCTGCCTGGTGGCAGGTTTCAGGGCCGCTTCGCGCCCCAGCGCGGGCAAGCCCGCTCGCCACACAGGGTGCATCTCCAAATAGGGTGCATCTCCAAATAGGGTGCATCCCCAACAGGGTGTATCCCCACACAGGGTGCATCCCCAAACAGGGTGCATCCCCAAGCAGGGTGTATCCCCAAGCAGGGTGCACCTCCAAACAGTATGCACTCCCGTACTGGGATCATTCCTGCACAGGGCTCACTTCCATAAGAGCCACCTGCTACATTCGGGTTGTTTCAGAGTGCCCAGGGCGCTCTACGCGAATCGTTCAACCCCGCCAGATACCCGGTTCCACCCAACTGACTCATCTGCTGCCGTATCCACCCCGCCCGCCGCGCCACATAGGTGCTCGGGTGGCTGGCGCTCCATTCCCGCGGGTTGGGCAGCACCGCCGCCAGCAGGCTCGCCTGCTGGCGCGACAGAGCGGCCGCACTGACCCCGAAATGATGTCGCGCCGCCGCTTCCGCGCCGAACACGCCTTCATCCCACTCGACGCTGTTCAGGTACACCTCGAGAATCCGCTGCTTGGGCCACAGCGTCTCGATCAGCACGGTGAACCAGGCCTCCAGCCCCTTGCGCAGATAACTGCGGCCGGACCAGAGGAACAGGTTCTTCGACACCTGCTGGCTGAGGGTGCTGGCGCCACGGATCGAGCCACCACGCTCGTTGTGCAGGAAGGCCGCCTGGATCGCATCGAAGTCGAACCCCCAGTGTTCGGGAAACTTCTGGTCTTCGCCGGCCATGACCGCGACCTTGAGTTCGTCGCTGATCTGGTCCCAGGGTTTCCAGGTCCGTTGCAGGTCGATCGGCTCGCCCTCGGTCCACGACTCGATCTTGCGCTCGACCATCAGCGCCGTACCGGGTGGCGGCACCCAGCGAAACAGCAGCACCAGCAACACGCTGGCGATGGCGAACCATTTCAGGGCGACGAGCAGGCGGCGGAAAAGGAATTGCAGCATAGAGATGGCTTGGCCGGGGCGTAGGAGCGGGCCATTATACAGACCCTGTGTTCCCTGAATGGAGTTCGTCATGCTGCGTGTTTTCCTGCTGCTCGCCGCGATTTTCGGTTTCACCGGCGTCGGCCTGGGGGCCTTCGCCGCCCACGGCCTGAAAAACCGCCTGAGCGCCGACTACCTGGCGATCTTCCATACCGGTGTCACCTACCAGCTGGTGCATGCCCTGGCCCTGTTCGGTGTGGCGCTGCTGGCCGCCCATGTCCCCGGGCGCCTGGTGACCTGGGCCGGTTCGGCGTTCACCCTCGGCATCCTGCTGTTCTCCGGCAGCCTGTACCTGCTGACCCTCAGCGGTGTGAGCAAGCTGGGCATCATCACCCCGTTCGGCGGCCTGGCCTTTCTTGTCGGCTGGTTCTGCCTGGGCCTTGCCGCCTGGCGCCTGAGCTGACCGCGTGGTCCGCTTCAAGACGAATGGCTTGGGTCGCCCGGACTGATCGGGCTAGAATATTCGCCCCTAAAAATGATGGCAGTCCGGCGCATGCGCATTCAATTGAACGGCGAATCCTATGAACTGCCCGACGGCGAAACCGTCGCGGCCTTGCTGGCCCGGCTCGACCTGGTCGGGCGGCGGGTGGCGGTGGAGCTGAACCTGGATATCGTTCCGCGCAGTCTGCACGCCGAAACCGCCCTGCGTGAAGGCGATCAGGTCGAAGTGGTACACGCCATCGGTGGCGGCTAGTCCTGCTCGCGGTCCCGCGCCCTGATCCACCCCCAGCAAGCCCTGAACCTTTCAAGAGGATGTGTGCATGAGCACTGTTCGCAGCGACAAGCCTTTCGTGCTGGCCGGCCGTACCTACCAATCCCGTCTGCTGGTCGGTACCGGCAAATACCGTGACATGGAGGAAACCCGCCTGGCCATCGAGGCCTCGGGTGCCGAGATCGTCACCGTCGCGGTGCGCCGCACCAACCTGGGCCAGAACCCGGGCGAGCCGAACCTGCTGGACGTGCTGCCGCCGGATCGCTACACCATCCTGCCGAACACCGCCGGTTGCTACGACGCGATCGAGGCCGTGCGCACCTGCCGCCTGGCCCGCGAGCTGCTGGACGGGCACAACCTGGTGAAGCTGGAAGTGCTGGCCGACCAGAAGACCTTGTTCCCCAACGTGATCGAGACCCTCAAGGCCGCCGAAGTGCTGGTCAAGGAAGGCTTCGACGTGATGGTCTACACCAGCGACGACCCGATCATCGCCCGCCAGCTGGCGGAAATCGGCTGTATCGCGGTGATGCCGCTGGCCGGCCTGATCGGTACTGGCCTCGGCATCTGCAACCCGTACAACCTGCAGATCATCCTCGAGGAAGCGAAGATCCCGGTGCTGGTGGATGCCGGCGTGGGCACCGCCTCCGACGCCACCATCGCCATGGAGCTGGGCTGCGAGGCCGTGCTGATGAACTCGGCCATCGCCCACGCCCAGCAGCCGATCCTGATGGCCGAAGCGATGAAGCACGCTATCGTCGCCGGCCGCCTGGCCTACCTGGCCGGGCGCATGCCGAAAAAACTCTATGCCAGCGCGTCCTCGCCGCTGGATGGTCTGATCAAGTAAGAGCCTTTGATGACTGAATCGAACGAAACGCCAATCCACACGGAAGAAGGCGAAGAGCGCCAACACCGCCGCATCAAGAGTTTCGTGATGCGCGCCGGGCGCATGACCGAAGGCCAGCAGAAGGGCCTGGAGCAGGGTGGTCCGCTGTTCATCCTGCCACTGGCCGACGCCCCTGTGGATTTCGACCAGGTGTTCGGCCGCTCCGCGCCGCGCTCGCTGGAGATCGGTTTCGGCATGGGCCACTCCCTGCTGGAAATGGCGGCGGCAGCCCCGGAGCAGGATTTCATCGGTGTCGAAGTGCATCGTCCGGGTGTCGGTGCGTTGCTCAACGGCGTGCTGACCCAGGGGCTGAAGAACATCCGCGTCTACGACTGCGACGCCATCGAGGTGCTGAACCGCTGCGTGGCGGACAACAGCCTGGACCGGCTGATGCTGTTCTTCCCTGACCCGTGGCACAAGAGCCGGCACCACAAGCGTCGTATCGTTCAGGCGTCCTTCGCCGAGCTGGTGCGCAGCAAGCTGAAGGTTGGCGGAATCCTGCACATGGCCACCGACTGGGAGCCGTATGCCGAGTACATGCTGGAAGTGATGAATGTCGCGCCGGGTTATCGCAACCTGGCTGAAGACGGCAAATGCGTGCCACGCCCGGCCGAGCGGCCGATCACCAAATTCGAGCGCCGTGGTGAACGCCTTGGGCATGGCGTGTGGGACCTGAAGTTCGAGAAGCTGGCGTAACGCAACGCCTACAGAGACTGATCGTTCCCACGCTCCGCGTGGGAACGCCTCTCTGGACGCTCGGCGTCCGTTCTTGTGACGCGCAGCGTCACGGGTTGCATTCCCACGCGGAGCGTGGGAACGATCAAAGGGTGTGTGAATACAGGCGCAGTCAGCGCCGATCCGCCACCACCCCGATCAGGATCAACACCACCAGCAGCACCGGCGCCAGGCTGTAGTTGTTGAACTGGCTCAACCCGCGCACCACCCAGGGCGTGGCGTAGATCAACGCCAGGCCGCTGCCGATCATGCACAGCAGGGCCATCAGTGGTACGCGCAGGGCGCCGGCGATGCTGCCCAGGCGCTGGTCGACCCAGGCCTTGATATCCGCACCGAACAAAACCAGCAGGCATCCCACCAGCGCCAGGGATATTTCCGAGAGGTTGCTGCGACTCCAGCGCGATACCGTGGCAAGCAGGCCGAGTATCAGGTCCATGGGGTTTCCTTAGGTCAAAAAATGTTGCAGCAGGTCATTGAGAAACAGTTGTCCGCGGGCGGTCGCCACCAGACGTGTCGGTTCGACCTGCAACAGGCCGCTTTGTTCGGCCTCGGCCCGACCTTCGTTCAAACTGTCGAGACTGAGCCCGGTGCGCTGGGTGAACAAGGTCGCGTCGACGCCCTCGGTCAGACGCAGGGCGTTCATCAGGAACTCGAACGGCAGTTCGTCGTTCTCCAGTGCCTTTTCCCCGGCCTGGAACTGCTTGGCCGGATTCAGGTAGTCCTTGGGCAGGCGGGTCTTCCAGGTACGCACGCTGCGTCCGTCCGGATGGCTGAGCTTGCCGTGGGCGCCGGCACCGATGCCGATGAAATCGCCGAAGCTCCAGTAATTCAGGTTGTGCCGCGCCGCCCGGCCGGGCTGGGCGTAGGCCGACACCTCGTACTGGGCGTAGCCGTGCTCGGCCAGCAGGGCCTGGCCGGCTTCCTGAATGTCCCACAGGGTGTCGTCTTCCGGTAGCGTTGGCGGCTGGTTCCAGAACACCGTGTTCGGTTCCAGGGTCAGTTGGTACCAGGACAGGTGCGTCGGCTGCAAGGCGATGGCCTGGCGCAGGTCGCCCAGAGCGTCCTCCAGGGACTGGTCGGGCAGGCCGTGCATCAGGTCCAGGTTGAAGTTGTCGAAGCCGGCCTGGCGGGCCATGTCCGCCGCCCGCACGGCTTCACCGCCGGTGTGGATGCGGCCCAGGGCCTTGAGCTTGTCTTCCTGGAAACTCTGGATACCGATCGACAGGCGATTGATGCCCAACTGCCGGTAGGCGGTGAACTTCTCCTGTTCGAAGGTTCCGGGGTTGGCTTCCAGGGTGATCTCGATGTCGGCGGCGAACGCAATGCGTGCCTCGACGCCCTTGAGCAACCGCCCCAGTGCCTGCGGGCTGAACAGGCTGGGCGTACCGCCGCCGAAGAAGATCGAACTCAGCTCACGGCCATAGGCGGCTGGCAGGTCGTGTTCGAGGTCGGCCAGCAACGCGTCGACGTACTCTTCTTCCGGCAGCTCGGGGCTGGCGGCATGGGAGTTGAAGTCGCAGTAGGGGCACTTGCGCACGCACCAGGGGATATGGATGTACAGCGCCAGGGGCGGCAACTGCGGCAAGGCCGCCCGAGGAGGTTGCGTGCCGCCGTGGATCAGCGGCAACGCGGGGGAAGTCCGGGTCATTTCAGGCCCAGGCGTTGCCGCAGCAGGACCATGGCGCGGGCGCGATGGCTGAGCTGGTTCTTTTCCACGGGGCTCAGTTCGGCGCTGGAGCAGTCGCGTTCCGGTACCCAGAACAGCGGGTCGTAGCCGAAGCCGTGCTCACCGCTGGCGGCGGTGAGGATGCGACCGTGCCAGAGGCCTTCGCAGAGGATCGGCAGCGGGTCGTCGGCGTGGCGGACCAGGGCCAGCACGCAGACGAACTGCGCGCCGCGTTCCGCCTCGGGAACGTCCTTGAGCGCTTCGAGCAGCTTGGCATTGTTCGCCGCGTCGCCCTTGCCGTCGGCATAGCGGGCCGAATAGATGCCCGGTGCGCCACCGAGGAAATCCACCGCCAGGCCCGAGTCGTCGGCCAGCGCCGGGAGGCCTGAGATACGGGCGGCGTTGCGGGCCTTGAGGATGGCGTTTTCGACGAACGACAGGCCGGTCTCCTCCGGCTCGACGCTGCTGAACTCGCCGATCGAGCGCAGGTGCACCGACTCGCCGAGCATTGCCTGCAGTTCCTTGAGTTTGCCAGCGTTATGGCTGGCCAGTACCAACTGGGTGAAATTCATCATTCGCCTGGGAAAAGCTCCTGGTTGAAGCTGAAGGTATGGGTCTGCCCGCCGCTGGTGACCGCGATCTCGAAGGTGCGGTTTTCCTGCTGGGGCACCGGGAACTGGGCGATGTAGTAGATCCCGCCCTGTTCGGTGATCTGCTTGAAGGTGAGTGGCAGGCTCTTGTGGGTCAGGTCCTTGACGGCACCGCTGACCTGGGCCACCACCGGCTTGCCGGCCTTGACTACCGAGACGTTGATCACGCCCTGGTTCTTGCTGCGTACCAACTCGGTCGCCTTGGCGATGTCCGGCTGCAGGTAGGTGGAGTTGAACGTGTTGTAGTGCACGGTGATATCACCGAACACTTCCTGGCGCTCGCCCTTGATGGCGTCGGCGGCCATCGCCGACACTCCCAGGCAGGCACTCAACAGGAAAACCGCCAGACGTCCCATGATCATCCTCCTCGCACTCAACTGATTTATACCGCGATCCGGTGTTCCTGCAGGCCGGGGCTGCTGACGCGGTAGATACCGATCTCTCCCAACAGATTAGGCCATAGCTTACTGGCCCACCCGTGGCGGTGCTGTTGATCCACGGCAAGCCGGTCGATGACCTTGGCCTGGCGCTCGCGGCACAGTTCCTCGAAGTCCTCGAAGGTGCAGAAGTGGATGTTCGGCGTGTTGTACCAGGTGTACGGCAGGAACTCCGAAACCGGCATGCGGCCCTTGCTCGCCAGGTACCAGCGACAGCGCCAGTGGCCGAAGTTGGGGAAGGTGATGATGCATTGGCGGCCGACCCGGAGCATCTCATCGAGGATCTTGTCCGGGTAGTGCACGGCCTGCAGGGCCTGGGTCATGACCACGATATCGAAGCTGTTGCTGGCGAAGTTGCCCAGGCCCTTGTCCAGGTCCTGCTCGATGACGTTGATGCCCTTGGCCACGCAGGCGGCGATGTTGTCGGCGTCGTTTTCCAGGCCGTAGCCGGTGACCTGCTTGTGGTCGCGCAGCCAGCTCAGCAGTTCGCCATCGCCGCAGCCGAGATCGAGCACGCGGCTGCCGGCGGGGATCCAGTCTTGGATGATTTCCAGGTCGGCTCTCATGGCGTCCTCACAGGGTAATCCGGTTCATATAGTGGCCGAACGCCTGCAAGTAACGCGGGATCGGAATCAGGAAGGCGTCGTGGCCCTGTGGTGCGTCGATTTCCAGATAGCAGACGTCCTTGCGCGCGGCCATCAGGGCATCGACCACTTCCCGCGAGCGGGCCGGGGAGAAGCGCCAGTCGGTGGTGAAGGACATGACGCAGAAGCTGGCCTTGGCGCCGGCGAAAGTCTTCGCCAGGTCGTTGTCGAAGTTCGCCGCCGGGTCGAAGTAGTCCAGCGCCTTGGTCATCACCAGGTAGGTGTTGGCATCGAAGCGCCCGGAGAATTCCTCGCCCTGGTAGCGCAGGTAGCTTTCGACCTGGAACTCGACGCTGTGGAAGTCGTAGTTGAGCTTGTCGCTCTTGAGCCCGCGGCCGAATTTCTCGCCCATGGAATCGTCGGACAGGTAGGTGATATGCCCGACCATCCTTGCCAGCATCAGCCCGCGCTTGGGGATCACGCCGTGCTCCTGGAACGAACCGCCGTGGAATTCGGGGTCGGTGAGGATCGCCTGGCGCGCCACTTCGTTGAAGGCGATGTTCTGTGCCGACAGCTTGGGCGCCGAAGCGATCGCTACACAGTGACGCACGCGATCCGGGTAGGTGATGGTCCACTGCATGGCCTGCATGCCGCCGAGGCTGCCGCCGACCACCGCCGCCCACTGGCCGATGCCCAGGCGATCGGCGAGGCGGGCCTGGCTGTGTACCCAGTCTTCCACGGTCAGCACCGGGAAGTCGGCGCCGAAGGGCTTGCCGGTCTCCGGGTTGATGCTGCTCGGGCCGGTGGAGCCGTTGCAGCCGCCGAGGTTGTTCAGGCTGACCACGAAGAACCTGTTGGTGTCGATCGGCTTGCCGGGGCCGATGCAGCTGTCCCACCAGCCGGGCTTGCGGTCGTCGGGGCTGTGATAGCCCGCCGCGTGATGGTGGCCGGACAGGGCGTGACAGATCAGCACCGCGTTGCTCGCCGTGGCGTTGAGGCTGCCGTAGGTTTCATAGATCAGGTCGTAGGCCGGCAGGGAGCGACCGCAGGCCAGGGCCAGGGGCTCGCTGAAGTGTGCCGTTTGCGGCACGACCAGCCCGACGGAATCGTGGGGAAAGACAGTGGACATCGACCCTGCTCACGCTTGAATGAGGCGTAAGTCTAATGAGCGGGGGGATCAGCGGCAAGCGAAGGCCTGCGTGGCGAGCCCATTTGGGGGGAGCGGTCCTGTGGCGAGCGGGCTTGTCGGGGCGCCGCACCGCCGCGTTCGGCTGCGAAGCAGTCGTAAACCAGTCGTCTCGGTCTGCCTGGTAGAATGAGTTCGCTGATTTTAGGATCGCTTCGCGACCCAGCGCGGCGATGCGGCGCCCCGACAAGCCCGCTCGCCACAATTACCTCATCAGATCAGGCGGAACAGCACTTCAGGCATGCCGCTCATCACCGCCAGCGGCGGAATCACGTAGCTCTGCAGCAGCTGGATCACCAGGAACGCCAGGATCGGCGAGATATCCAGGCCGCCCAGGTTCGGCACGATCTTGCGGAACGGCGCCAGCACCGGCTCGCTGATCTGGTACACCAGCTCGGCCGCCGGGCTGTGGCTGCTCGGGGCGACCCAGGAGAGGATCACGCTGATGATCATGGCGAAGAAGAACACCTTGAGGAACAGCGAGGTGACGCCAATGATCGCCCAGATCAGCAGGTAGGCGATGTTGCCGGTCACGCCATAGCTGAGCAGCAGGATCACCGCCATCAGCAGCATCTGCACGATGATCGCCAGCACCAGCGAGGACATGTCCAGGCCGAACAGGCTCGGGATGATCCGGCGCATCGGCTTGAGCAAGGGCTGGGTGGCCTTGACGGTGAACTGGCAGAGCGGGTTGTAGAAATTGGCCCGTACCAGTTGCAGGATGAAACGCAGCAGAACCACCAGCAGATACAGGCTGCCCAGGGTCTGGATGACGAAGATGGCAGCGCTATTGAGTGCAAACATCAGTATTCCCCCGAAAGTTACTGACCGAGCTGCTCGGCCATTTCGGCCGAACGCTGGGCGGCGGCGGCAAGCGCCTTGTCTACCAGAGCGTCGAAGCCGCCGGCCTGGAAGGTCTTGATCGCCGCTTCCGTGGTGCCGGCCGGGGAGGTCACCCGACGGCGCAGTTCGGCGGCATCCACGTCGCTGGCGACGGCCATGTGGGCGGCGCCCAGCGCGGTCTGCTGGCTCAGTTGGGTGGCGATTTCACGCGGCAGGCCGAGCTTCTCGCCGGCGGCGGTCATGGCCTCGATCAGCAGGAAGAAGTACGCCGGGCCGCTGCCCGATACCGCCGTGACCGCGTCCAGTTGCCGCTCTTCGTCCAGCCACAGGGCCGAGCCGACGGCCGACAGCAGGGTCTGGGCCTGCTGGCGCTGTTCGGCGGAGACCTGGCGCGTGGCGTACAGGCCGCTGACACCCTTGCGCAGCAGCGACGGCGTGTTGGGCATGCAACGCACCACCGGCTGCTCGCCAAGCCAGTTGTTCAGGCTGGCACAGGTGATACCGGCGGCGATCGACACCACCAACTGGTTGGGCTCGAGGCTGGGGCGCAGGGCTTCGCACACGGCCTTCATGGCCTGTGGCTTGACCGCCAGCACCACGACGTCGGCGCCCTGGACGGCCTCGGCGTTGTCGGCGAACACGTCGATGCCGTGTTCGGCCGCCACCCGCGCGCGGGTCTCGGCGCCCGGATCGCTGGCGCGAATCAGGGCGGCATCCAGGCCTTCGGCACGCAGACCGCCGATCAGGCTGGCAGCCATGTTGCCGGCGCCGATGAAGGTGATTCGATTCTTGCTCATGAAGGATCCTTGGAAAGAGAGTGTGGGCCCTTTCAGGCCTGGCCGTAGTCGCGGGCGCCAAACAGGGCGGTACCGATCCGCACCCAGGTGGCGCCTTGGGCAATGGCCGACTCGAGGTCATGGCTCATGCCCATGGAAAGTGTGTCGAGCGGCAGGTCGAGGCTGTTCTGCAAGGTTCGCACGGTGGCGAACGCGGCGTCTTGTGCGGCACGCTCTTGGGTGGGTTCGGGGATCGCCATCAGGCCGCGCAGCACCAGGTTCGGCAGGGCGCCGATGGCGGCGGCCAGGGCCGGCAGGTCGGCCGGGGCGCAGCCGGACTTGCTGGCCTCGCCACTGACGTTGACCTGGATGCAGATGTTCAGCGGTGGCAGGTTGGCCGGGCGTTGTTCTGACAGGCGTTGTGCGATTTTCAGGCGATCCACGGAGTGCACCCAGTCGAAATGCTCGGCAATGGCACGAGTCTTGTTCGATTGAATGGGGCCGATAAAGTGCCAACTCAAGGGCAGGTCGGTCAATTCGGCCTGCTTGCCGAGAGCTTCCTGCAGGTAGTTCTCGCCGAAATCCCGGATGCCCGCGGCATGGGCTTCGCGAATGGCGGCAGCGGGCTTGGTCTTGCTCACGGCAAGCAGGTGGACGTCGGCGCCATCGCGGCCGGCGGCCTGGGCGGCGGCGCGGATACGGGCTGCAACGGAGGCAATGTTGTCTGCTATCGTGGTCATTCAATCTCGCCCGCAGTTCAAAGGTCTGCGGCATTCTACCTGTATTGGGGAGTCTCATGGATATCACCGAGCTGCTGGCCTTTAGCGCCAAACAGGGCGCGTCGGACTTGCACCTCTCGGCCGGGTTGCCGCCCATGATCCGGGTCGACGGCGATGTGCGGCGGATCAACCTGCCAGCACTTGACCACAAGCAGGTCCATGACCTGATCTACGACATCATGAATGACCGCCAGCGCAAGGATTACGAGGAGTTTCTGGAGACCGACTTTTCCTTCGAGGTGCCGGGAGTTGCACGCTTCCGGGTCAACGCCTTCAATCAGAACCGTGGCGCGGGCGCGGTATTTCGCACCATCCCGTCGAAAGTCCTGACCATGGACGACCTGGGCATGGGCGAGGTGTTCCGCAAGATCACCGAGGTGCCTCGCGGCCTGGTGCTGGTGACCGGGCCGACCGGTTCGGGCAAGTCGACCACCCTGGCGGCGATGATCGACCACCTGAACAACAACCGGCACCACCATATCCTCACCATCGAGGACCCGATCGAATTCGTCCACGAGTCGAAGAAGTGCCTGGTCAACCAGCGCGAGGTGCACCGCGATACCCAGAGTTTCTCCGCCGCCTTGCGTTCAGCCCTGCGGGAAGACCCGGACGTGATCCTGGTGGGTGAGATGCGCGACCTGGAAACCATCCGCCTGGCGCTGACCGCCGCCGAAACCGGGCACCTGGTGTTCGGCACCCTGCACACCACCTCGGCGGCGAAGACTATCGACCGGGTGGTCGACGTGTTCCCGGCGGAAGAGAAATCCATGGTCCGCTCGATGCTGTCCGAGTCGCTGCAGGCGGTGATTTCCCAGAGCCTGTTGAAGAAGATCGGTGGCGGGCGGGTGGCGGCCCACGAAATCATGCTGGGCACCCCGGCGATTCGCAACCTGATCCGCGAGGACAAGGTGGCGCAGATGTACTCGGCGATCCAGACCGGCGGCTCCCTGGGCATGCAGACACTGGATATGTGCCTCAAGGATCTGCTGACCAAGGGGCTGATTGCCCGCGACAGCGCCCGGGAGAAGGCGAAGATCCCCGATAACTTCTAGGCTCTGTCTGAAAAATCTTGATACTCGGTGATGCTGCGTT
>NZ_AQOH01000094.1 GCF_000364705.1 Pseudomonas fuscovaginae SE-1
TTCGAGCTGGGTGGGCACTCGCTGCTGGCCGTCAGCCTGATCGGACGCATGCGTCGCCTTGGCCTGTCGGCCGATGTGCGGGTGCTGTTCGGCCAGCCGACCCTGGCCGCCTTCGCCGCCAGCCTCGGTGCGGGGCGCGAGATCGAGATTCCGGCCAACCGCATTCGTGCCGGTGCCCAGCGGATCACGCCGGACGACCTGGCACTGGTGACACTGGAGCAGCAGGCCATCGACCGGATCGTCGCCAGCGTTCCAGGCGGCACTGCCAACGTGAGGGATATTTACCCGCTGGCGCCGTTGCAGGCGGGGATTCTCTACCACCACCTGGCCGCCAGCGAAGGCGACCCGTACCTGCTGCAGGCGCAATTCGCCTTCGCCAGCCGCGAGCGCCTAGACGCTTTCTGCCAGGCCCTGGGGCAGGTGATCGAACGCAATGACATCCTGCGCAGCGCGGTCCTCTGGGACGGCCTGCCGGAACCGCTGCAGGTGGTGCTGCGCGAGGCACCGCTGGTGTGCGAAGCGGTGTCGCTCGACCCGGCCGACGGTGACGTGTCCGGCCAACTGCTGGCGCGCTTCGATACCCGCCACTATCGCCTGGACATCACCCGCGCACCGCTGCTGCGGCTGGTGCACTGCGTCGACCCGGTCAACGATCGGATCATCGGTCTGCTGCTGTTCCATCACCTGGTCATGGACCATGTCGCACTGGAGGTGCTGCAGCAGGAGTTGCAGGCCTGCCTGCTCGGGCAGGGCGAACGGCTGGGCGCCGCGGTGCCTTACCGCAACTATGTGGCCCAGGCCCGCCTGGGCATGAGCGAGCAGGAACACGAGGCGTTCTTCCGCGAACAACTGGGCGATATCGATGAGCCGACCTTGCCGTTCGGTCTGCGGGAGGTGCAGGGCAATGGCGGCGGCGTGGAGGAGTACCAGCGGCCGGTCGATCCGGCGTTGAGCCGGCGTCTGCGTCTGCAGGCCCGGCAACTGGGGGTCAGCGCCGCGAGCCTGATGCATCTGGCCTGGGCGCGTTTGCTGGGCGCGGCCGCGGCCCGCGACCAAGTCGTGTTCGGTACCGTGCTGCTCGGCCGCCTGCAGGGCGGCGAGGGGGCCGAGCGGGCGCTGGGGGTCTTCATCAATACCTTGCCGTTGCGCGTCGACATCGACGCCCGGCCGGTGCGCGATGCCCTGCAGACCACCCATGGGCGCCTGGCCCGGCTGCTGGCCCATGAACATGCGCCGTTGGCGCTGATGCAGCGTTGCAGCGGCGTGGCCGCTGGCACGCCGCTGTTCAGTGCCTTGCTCAACTACCGGCACGGCGCCTCGGCAACGGCGGCAGACGATGAAGTTCGGGGCGCCTGGCAGGGCATCGAGTTGCTCAAGGCCGAGGAACGTACCAACTACCTGTTGACGCTCAGCGTCGACGACCTGGGCGAGGATTTCGCGCTGACCGCGCTGGCGCCGGCGCAGATCGGTGCGCAGCGGGTCTGCGACATGATGCACGCGGTGCTGGAGAACCTGGCGCAGGCCCTGGAGCAGCAACCGACGCTGACGATCGAGCAACTGTCGGTGCTGCCGGGCGATCAACGCCGGCAGTTGCTGGACGGGTTCAACGCGACCACGCGCGAGTATCCGCACCAGCAGACCGTGCACCGGCTGTTCGAGGCGCAGGCCCTGGCCCGTCCCGAGGCCCAGGCGCTGGTGCATGGGACACAGACCCTCAGCTATCACGCCTTGAACGCCCGGGCCAACCGCTTGGCACATCATCTGCTGGCTCTCGGCGTGGCACCGGGTGACACGGTGGCGATCCTGCTGGAGCGCTCGGCGGACCTGCTGGTCAGCCAACTGGCAATCAGCAAGTGCGCGGCGGTGTACGTGCCGCTGGATATCAATGCTCCGGTCGAACGCCAGCGCTTCATGCTCGAAGACAGCCGGGCGGTGCTGCTGTTGACGCGTGGTGATGAACTGGCCGACCTGGCATTGGCCCGGGTCGAGCTGGACGGCCTGACCCTCGACTGGCGGCCGGAGCACAACCCGGATCTGCCGCAGTCGTCCGAGACGGTGGCCTACCTCATGTACACCTCCGGCTCCACCGGTACGCCCAAGGGCGTGCTGGTGCCGCACCGGGCGATCACACGGTTGGTGATCAACAACGGCTACGCCGATTTCAACGAGCACGACCGGGTGGCCTTCGCCTCCAACCCGGCGTTCGACGCCAGTACCCTGGAGGTCTGGGCACCGTTGCTCAACGGCGGGTGCGTGGTGGTGGTCGACCAGGGCGACCTGCTGTCGCGCGATGTGCTGGGGGCGTTGTTGCAGGAGCAGGCCGTCAGCGTGTTGTGGATGACCGCCGGCCTGTTCCAGCAGTACGCCGACGGCTTGATGGAGGCTTTGCGTGGCCTGCGCTACCTGATCGTCGGTGGCGACATGCTCGATCCGGCCGTGATCGAGCGGGTGCTCCGGCAGGGGGCGCCGCGGCATCTGCTCAACGGTTATGGGCCGACCGAGGCCACGACCTTCTCGACCACCTTCGAAATCACCACGGTGGTCGGAGGCAGCATCCCCATCGGCCGGCCGATCGGCAACGCCCGTGTCTACGTGCTGGATACCCGGCGGCAGCCGGTGCCGGTGGGGGCGGTCGGTGAGCTGTATGTCGGTGGAGCGGGGGTGGCGCAGGGGTATCTGAACCAGCCGGAACTGACGGCGGAGAAATTCCTCGCCGACCCGTTCAACCCGCTGCCGGACAGCCGGATGTACCGCACCGGCGATCTGGTGCGCTGGCGCGCCGATGGCAACCTCGAATACCTCGGGCGCAACGACGGCCAGGTGAAGATCCGTGGCTTTCGCATCGAGCTGGGCGAGATCGAGACCCGACTCGGGCGGCATCCACAGGTGCGCGAGGTGGCCGTGCTGGCGCACGAGCTGGCGCCAGGCGACAAGCGCCTGGTGGCCTACTTCACGCCGATCGACGAAGACGTGGTGCCGGAAGTGGAGGGGCTGCGCAACCACCTGCTGGGGCAATTGCCGGACTACATGGTGCCGTCGGCCTACGTGCAACTGCCGATGCTGCCGCTGACCGCCAACGGCAAGCTGGATCGCAAGGCGTTGCCGGTGCCGCGTATCGAGGACTTCGCCAGCCGGGCCCATGTCGCCCCGGCGAATCCGCTCGAACAGACCCTGGCGCGCCTCTGGGCGGATGTGCTCAAGGTCGAGCGGATCGGCCGCCATGACAACTTCTTCGAGTTGGGCGGCCACTCGCTGTTGGCGATCCGCCTGGTCAACCTGCTGGAGCAGGAGGGCCTGTCGGTGTCGCTGGCGGAGTTGTTCCAGCATGCCAGCATCGAATCGCTCGCCACCTTGCTCAGCCAGCGCGGCGCCGCGCCGCAAGGGCGCGACGAGGTGATCACCGTGCGTGCCGGCGGCAGCCAGCCTGGGCTGTTCCTGGTGCATGAGTTCAGTGGGGCGGATGCCTATTTCCCGGTGCTGGGTCAGCACCTGCCCGGCGATTTCCCGATCTATGGCCTGCCGGGCATCGCCCTGGGCCAGCCGCAGTTACGGACCGTGGAATGCCTGGCGACCCGGCTGGTGGAACTGATCCGCGAGGTGCAGCCGCAGGGGCCGTATCGCCTCGCCGGCTGGTCGTTCGGCGGGGTACTGGCCTACGAGATCGCCACCCAGTTGCTGGGCCAGGACCAGCCGGTGCAGTTCCTCGGCCTGCTCGACACCTACGTGCCGCGCCTGACCGACCAGGGCAAGGCGCGCTGGGCCGGCGAGGCGGCGCACAAGCGCCATCTGCTGCTGCAGTGCTCGGCCTGGTTCACTGTCGCGGGGGCCTCGGGCAGCGACGGGCTGGCACAGGTACGGCAGTTGGAACAGGAGCTCGAACGCTTCGACTTCGGGGGGCTGCTGGAGCACTGCCGCGAACGCCAACTGCTGCCGGGCGGTCTCGACGCGGTGTCGGCGCAGGAACTGTGGCAGTTCATCGATCGCGAGGTGGCCCACGGGCATGCGCTGGCCCATTACCGGCTGCATCCGATCGGCATGCCGGTGCACCTGTTCCGGGCTGGCGAGCGTACCAGCGAACTGGCGCGGCAGAGCGAATCGCTGGGCTGGGAGCAGGCCCTGGGGCGCGGCGAGCTGCGCTGCATCGAGGTGCCAGGCGATCACCTGAGCATGATGCGGGCGCCGCATGTCCAGGCCCTCGGTCAGGCCCTCGGCGAGGCCCTGGAGCGGGCGCAGGTGGTATCGCCCAGCGTGCACCAGCCGCTGCTGACGATCCAGCAGGGCCGTGCGGATCATGCACCGATCTTCTGTGTGCCCGGAGCCGGGGACAGTGTCACCGGGTTCATCGGGCTCACCGATGCCCTCGGGCCGGACTGGCCGGTGATCGGCCTGCAACCGCGCGGCCTGGACGGTGAGTCGGTGCCGCACAGTCGCGTCGAGAGTGCCGCGCAGTCGTACCTGCAGGCGCTGGAACAGGTCCGCCCGGAAGGGCCGTTGCATCTGCTCGGGCACTCGTTCGGCGGTTGGGTCGCCTTCGAGATGGCCATCCGGCTGCAGGCGGCCGGGCGCGAGGTGGCCTCGCTGACGCTGATCGACAGCGAGTCGCCGGGCGGCAACAGCGTGATCGGCAAGCCCTATACCACCACCGCGGCCCTGCAGCGGCTGGTCGAGGCGATGCAGTTGGCCTCGGGCAAGTCCCTGGGGATCGATGCGCAGGCCTTCGCCGAGCAGGACGACAACCGCCAACTGGCGCAATTGCATGCCGGCATGGTCCGGGTCGGGCTGCTGTCGGCGCGCGCGGCGCCACAGGCCATGCATGGCCCGGCGCGGACCTTCGCCACTGCGCTGCGCACCCTCTACCGGCCACAGCGGCGTTTCGCCGGGCGGGTCAGCCTGGTGCTGGCGGACGATCCGAGTCTGGACGCGGCCGGCAACCAGCGCGAGCAGCAGGCGATGATCGCCGGCTGGCGCGAGCAGGTGGATGAACTGACGGTGTGGTATGGGCCCGGCAACCATTTCAGCCTGCTCAAGGCACCCGCGGTCAGCCATCTGGCGGCCTGGTGGCTGGGCCGGCTGTCGACCGCCGTGGAGGAGGGGGTGTCGTGAGACGCCCCGCCCCCGGGTTCGATTTCAGGTATTTCTCAAGGTATTGATGGTCATTTATGAAAAAGTCGAAGTTTCGCAAGACGGGTATCGGCCTGGCGCTGGTAGTGGTCGCCGGCCTGGTGTTCTATGCGGTGCAGGCGCCGGCCGAGCCGCCGCAGTACCTGCTCGCCACGGTCGAGCGTGCCGATATCGAGAACACGGTACTGGCCACCGGGTTGCTCGAAGGAGTCCGCCAGGTCGATGTCGGCGCCCAGGTTTCCGGGCAGTTGAAGTCCCTCAAGGTCAAGGTTGGCGACAAGGTCAAGCGCGGCCAGTGGCTGGCCGAGATCGATCCGCAGGTACTGCAGAACACCCTGCGCCAGGCCCAGGTCGATGAGGAAAACCTTCAGGCGCAAAGGCGCGCGACCCAGGCCCAACTCAAGCAGACCAAGGCGGTCTACGAGCGTTACCTGGGGCTGCAGAGCGATGCGGCGATCTCCCGGCAGGATTTCGAGACCGCCGAATCCAACTATGAAGTGCAGCGGGCCAACCTGAGCGCCCTCGAGGCACAGATCAAGAGTGCGCAGGTGCAGATCGACACGGCCAAGATCAACCTGGCCTACACCCGCATCGTCGCGCCGATCGATGGCGACGTGGTCGGTATCGTCACCCAGGAAGGCCAGACCGTGATCGCCAACCAGTTGGCGCCGGTGCTGCTCAAGCTGGCGGACCTGGACACCATGACCGTCAAGGCGCAGGTCTCCGAAGCCGACGTGATCCATATCAGCCCCGGCCAGGAGGTGTACTTCACCATCCTCGGCGAGGCGGACAGGCGCTACTATGCCACGCTGCGTGGTACCGAGCCGGCGCCGCAGAATTTTCTCGACACCCAGACCGCCGGTACGCCCAAGCAGAACACCGCGGTCTTCTACAACGCGCTGTTCGATGTGCCCAACCCCGACCATCGCCTGCGGATTTCCATGACCGCCCAAGTGCGTATCGTGCTCGACACCGCCAAGGGCGTGCTGACGGTCCCGGTGGCGGCTCTCGGCACGCGCAATGCCGATGGCAGCTTTGCGGTGCGGGTGCTCGACGCCAAGGGCGTGGCCCAGTCGCGCAACGTCCGCACCGGGATCAACAACAACGTCAAGGTGCAGATCAATGACGGCCTGGCCGAAGGCGACAAGGTGGTGATCGGCGAGCCGACACCGACGGTGGCGGGGGCCGGGCAATGACGCAGCCACTGCTGGAACTGCGTGGCATTACCCGCAGCTTCATGGCCGGCGAACGCGAGTTCACCGCGCTGAAGAACATCGACCTGAGCATCCAGGCCGGGGAAATGGTGGCGATCACCGGGGCCTCGGGCTCGGGCAAGTCGACCCTGATGAACATCCTCGGTTGTCTCGACTACGCCACGGCCGGCAGCTACCGGATCAACGGGCGCGAGACTCGTGACCTGGGGAGCGAGGAACTGGCGGAACTGCGTCGCGACTATTTCGGTTTCATCTTCCAGCGCTACCACCTGCTGCCGCACCTGAGTGCCCTGCACAACGTCGAGATGCCGGCGATCTATGCCGGCACCGGCGAGTCCAGGCGCCATGGCCGGGCCCGTGAGCTGCTGCACCGCCTGGGCCTGGCCGCGCATCTGGAAAACCGGCCGAACCAGCTCTCCGGTGGTCAGCAGCAGCGGGTGAGTATCGCCCGGGCACTGATGAACGGCGGCGAGGTGATTCTCGCCGACGAACCCACCGGTGCGCTGGACACCCACAGCGGCAAGGAAGTGATGCAGATCCTGCATGAACTGCATGCCGCCGGGCATACGGTGATCATCGTCACCCACGACCCCAAGGTCGCCGCCAACGCCGAACGGATCATCGAGGTGCGCGATGGCGAGATCATCAGCGACCGGGCCAACGAGCGTCCGGCCGACGGCCCGGCGCCCGTGGAAAAAAACACCCTGGCCTCCCGGGGAGCGGGGCGCCTGGTGGCCAGCTTCGGGTTATTCAAGGAAGCCTTCAACATGGCCTGGGTGGCGCTGATCTCGCATCGCATGCGCACGCTGCTGACCATGCTTGGCATCGTCATCGGCATCACCTCGGTGGTGTCGATCTCGGCCATCGGCGAGGGCGCCAAGCGTTATGTGCTCAAGGACATCCAGGCGATCGGCAGCAACACCATCGATATCTACCCGGGCACCAGTTTCGGTGACAGCCGGGCCAGCCGGATCGAGACGCTGGTACCGGCCGATGTGCTTGCGCTGAGCCAGCTGTACTACGTCGACAGCGCCACGCCGATGGTCGGGCGCAACATGCTCCTGCGCTATCAGAACGTCGATCTCGATGCCCAGGTCAACGGTGTCAGTGACCGCTACTTCCAGGTTCGCGGGTTGAAACTGGCGCAGGGCATTTCCTTCAGCGAAAACGATGCCCGGCGCCAGGCCCAGGTGGTGGTGATCGACCATAACACGCGCAACCGCCTGTTCGGTCCGAACGTCGACCCGCTGGGCCAGGTGATCCTGCTGGACAATCTGCCCTGCACGGTGATCGGGGTGACGGCCGACAACAAGAACATCTTCACCTCCAGCAAGCAGTTGAATGTCTGGGTGCCCTACGAGACCGCGGCGGGCCGCCTGCTCGGGCAGCGCTACCTGGACAGCATCATGGTGCGGATCAAGGACGGG
The DNA here is from genome assembly GCF_000364705.1 of Pseudomonas fuscovaginae SE-1. GTDB lineage: Bacteria > Pseudomonadota > Gammaproteobacteria > Pseudomonadales > Pseudomonadaceae > Aquipseudomonas > Aquipseudomonas fuscovaginae_A. Next base: position 7,763 of record NZ_AQOH01000094.1, read on the forward strand.
CAGCCGAGCAAGGTGGTCGAGGACAACGTGATCAAGCTGATGCAGCAGCGCCACGGTACCAAGGACTTCTTCACCAACAACCTCGACAACATCATGCAGACGGTGGACAAGACCAGCCGCTCGCTGGCGTTGCTGCTGTCGCTGATCGCGGTGATCTCCCTGGCGGTCGGCGGTATCGGCGTGATGAACATCATGCTGGTGTCGGTCACCGAGCGTACCCGCGAGATCGGCATTCGCATGGCGGTCGGCGCGCGCCAGTCGGACATACGCCAGCAGTTTCTGGTGGAGGCGGTAATGGTCTGCCTGATCGGCGGCATGATCGGCATCTCGCTGTCCTTCGGGATCGGCTATCTGTTCTCGCTGTTCATCAAGGAGTGGCAGATGGTGTTTTCCCTGGGGGCGATTGCCACCGCGGTGATCTGTTCGACGCTGATCGGCATCGTGTTCGGCTTCGTACCGGCGCGCAACGCCTCGCGGCTCGACCCGATCGAGGCGCTGGCGCGGGACTGAGCCGGGGCATTGCCGGGCGCGCTTCCCCGGCGGTCCGCCGCCGGGGCGGCTACAGGGGCACCGTCGGCATCACCGCTGCCGGCGCCTCTTCCGCCGCATACATCCAGCGCATCAGCGAGTGGCGGCCGCTGATGCCCAGCTTGATGGATGCACGCTTGAGATAGCTCTCCACGGTATTGACTTTCAACTGGAGCATTTCGGCCAGCACCGGTGCCGTGCGTCCGGAGAGCAGGCCAACGCAGACGTCCGTTTCCCGGTTGGACAGCGTCAGTCCCGACTGCACCAGGCGATCGACAAAACGCAGGCGCAACGCCTGCAGCCCCTGGCTCTCCATGTCGTCGAGCTGGCCGGACTGACTGTCCAATGGGGGCGACAGGGGGTGCAGGGCGCTGATGTGCTTTTCAACCATCGGCAGCAACAGCGGCGAGAAATCCTGCAGGATGCTCCTTTCCTGTGCGGAGAAATGCTGTGACGGGCTCGAGCGGTACACCGAAAGGGTGTAGCTGCAGTCATCCTTGCGCCGGGTCAGGTGCAGGGCCGACTCCTTCGCGTCGGACGCAGTGGAGATCGGTTCGCCGTGGGTGATGATCTGGCTGTCGGCGTGGGCCGTGACCGCTGTGGTTTGCGAGCCTGTCGGCAGCTTGCGGATGTGGGTGGCGTCGACTGACAACTGGGTGAGAATGAGGTCGTGCAACATCCGCGGAAAACGGCGACTGCCTGTGCTGGCGATGACCTTGCCAATTTGCGGGAAAAGCTGTTGTGAGTTCATCGATTCATCCATGAGTTTCAAGATCCGGAACATTCGCCGCCCAGGCAAGCGAGCCTGGGGCAGCGGCCACTAACCATAGCCTAATTCCCAGTATTCCGCTCGGGAATGCGCCCATGAAAATCGTTGATTTCATTTGTCCGGGCAGATCCCGTAGCGTGTCGCTCTCATCCCAAGGAGAGTGTGCCGTGAACAATGCCCGTCTGCGTTTGTATGTCGATGCCCAGTACACCAGCCCCTACGCCTTGTCGGTGTTTGTCGCGCTGCGGGAAAAGGCCCTCGAATTCGATCTGCAGCCCCTGGACCTGGACGCCCGTGAGCAGCAGTCGCAGGATTACACCGGCTTGTCCCTGACTCAGCGGGTACCGACCCTGGAGCAGGGCGGCTTCGCCCTGTCCGAGTCGTCGGCGATCACCGAGTACCTGGAAGAACTGTTTCCGCAGGCACCGCTCTATCCCCGTGATGCCCAGCAACGGGCACGGGCGCGACAGGTGCAGGCCTGGTTGCGCAGCGACCTGCAGGCGCTGCGCCAGGAGCGCTCGACCCTGGTGATCTTCCATGGGCGCAAGGCCGGCCCGTTGTCGACCGCCGGCGGGGCGGCGGCGCACAAGTTGATCGAGGCGGCGCAGGTACTGCTGGGGGATGGGCGCGAGCAACTGTGCGGCCAGTGGTCGATTGCCGATATCGACCTGGCGCTGATGCTCAACCGACTGATTCTCAATGGTGACCCGGTACCTGCCGGCCTGGTCGACTATGCCCGGCGCCAGTGGCGGCACCCGGCGGTGCAGGAGTGGGTGGCGCTGTCGCGTCCGGCCCTGGGCTGATGCGTGGACGCGTCCGGCTCAACGGCTGGACGCGCCCAGCAGGGGACCGACGACCTCGGTCTCGGGCGCCACTTGGCGGGCACCTGGTGGCCCCGGCACCTGGGTGCCCGGCCTGCGGGTCGGTTTCGTCGCCGTGCCATTGCCCAAGGTGCCGCTGCTGCAGCGGGCGATCAGGGCGACTACCTGGAATACCTCGGGGGTGATGACAGCCCTGGCCTGTACCTGGATCGAGGACGGCACGGTCGCGCGCCTGGAAACCGAGCAACGCCGGGATGCCCGGACGCGCCAGGCGCTGGGCGTCAGCCTGTCCGGATTGCCGACCGGTTGCGTCGTGCGGCACCGGCGTACCCAGCGCCAGTTCCCTGAGTACCTGGCGGACTTTCGATGGGCGAATTCAGCCCGTGGCCGACAGCGGGGTGTCGCAGTGGCTGTTGGCGCGCACCACCGAGGGCTGCTGGCTCCCTGGCCTCTGTCCAGGTGTACGGCTTCGGGACAGCGAGGCGATAGCAACCGCGTCATGGCTACCCGATGCGTGTCCCGAAAGCGTCGGGCCAGGACCTTGGCGCACATACGATGATGGCGTTACGATATTCCTTTCGAGGGAGCGAAAGGCCTTGCAGCGATTTAGACAAACACCCCGTTCGAGGCCTGCGCCATCCATTGAGCCGAGCCTGGGATGGACCTATCTGTCCCGCGAAGCTCTGGCACGTGCCAAGGCGCAAATGGATGCGGAGTCCACCGGGGTGCGTGACGAACTGGGTTTCCTGACCATCCACCAGCGCTATGCCGACCGGTTTTTCCCCGGCACTTCGGTCCTGCACGGTCGGGCCCGATACGCACTCTTCGTGCCCTGGCTGTTCGAAGATATGGCTGGTTTGAGCGGCACCGCCGCCAAGCTTGAACTGCAGGAGCGTGAACGTCTGCTCGCTGGCCGCCTCAGGGAATCGGAACCGCACCAGGTCATTGGCGGCAATGTCTACCCCAGGCCAGCCAGTCAGCCGCCCTCGACGGTCTACTGGAATGCCCTGGCCAGTTGGGGAATTCTGCGATCACGAGAAAACCACATTCCAACGCGCGCCCAGGTGCACAGGCTGCTCCAGGTCAAGCCTTCTCGCCTGGATGCTGACGGGCAACCCTTGTTGGCGTATGAGCCCCCCTTTGTGGTCTTACCCGAGCGGCCACCGGAGTGGAGTAACGGCCGTATCGATTTGCGACTGACGCGCACGGAGGCGGATTTTCTCTACGAGCGATTGGCCTATCTGCCCATCAACGGCACGAAAGAACTTTCGCTGCTCGCTCGGCTGGTCAGGACCAGGGCCGCGGCGCCGGAGAGCATGTGGTCTGCCGAAACGCTTGCCGTTGCACGCGACCAGAAACCATTTCTGGAGCGTGCCAGGCAGGTCGCCAGTCTGGCTGGCTTGGGGCGGGCGGTGTATGACGCACTGCTGGAGCACCTGGTGCATGAGTGTGACAGCGGGGATGTCGCGCAGGCTCGTCACGAGCACCTGCAAAGCATGCTCCCTGATCATATGGAGTCAGCCGCGCAGCTCGATGTGGACAGTCTCGAAAGGGATATCGGCCCTCTGCCCGGGGCTCTGCGTGACGTTGTGACTGCCACTCGCACCTGGGCCGCCGCCGGATCCACCGACCCACTGTCGTTGCGGGATGTGTATACCCACGCCGAGGCACGCAAGGGGGTGCGTGCCCGTCTGGCGATGACGCGTGACGGGCAGGCTCGACGCCGGGAGTGGGTACGTGACAGCCATAGCTGGGCTCAGCCACTGCATTTCAGATGGGATAACGTGAGCATACTCCTGAACGATCTGGCGAATGCCGCATGAGCACTGCTGTCAACTGGCCTGCGTTGTCTTTCCTCGAACACCTTCGACCCGGGCCCGGAGAAACCGTCGAACTGGCCTTGCTGTCATCCTACTCGGCAGATCTGGGATCCATCGGTGCGGCATTGTTGGCGCTGGCTTGCAAGGATTCCGAGGCCGGTGGCGGCAGCACCGTGGACTTCGTCGAGGCCGTGGAGTTGTTACGAGGAAAAGTGCGCGTGGTGATCCAGCGTGGGCGTTTGGCGCGTATGCCACGTACACCGCGAATGGCGGCGGTGCTGGATCAGTTCGTGCGGGAAGTGGATTTCAATGAGGCGCGCCACAGTTGGCACGCCAAAGTGGCCCTGCTACGGCTGCGACGTGAAGACGGCAGCCCTGCCTGGCGCTTGTGGGTAGGTAGCCGCAATCTTACCGAATGTTCGAATCGGGACCTCGGACTGCTATTGGTTTCGGATCCCAAAGGCACTTCGATACCTGGAGCCGAGGCGCTTGCCCACGCCCTCGCGAAGCAGGCCAGGTTAAAAGGCGTCAACGCACGTGTGCTTGCCGAAGCGGTTGGCAGGATCACCTGGCGGGCGCCGCCTGGAGTGAAAGTCGAATGCATTCAGTGGTCGGATGGATGCGGGATGCAAGCCCTTCCCAAACTGCCAGAGAACATTGATGAGCTTGTAGTGGTCAGCCCCTTCATAGACCGTACGTTCCTGGCGGAGCTGACGCCTCCAAGAAGCAGGGCGTATCGCCGAGTCCTCTTGAGCACGTTGCACGCGATCGAAAGTGCCGGGCCTTCCTTGCCTGCCTTTGATGAGCTACTGGCGCTGGATGCGCCTGACTATCCGGCGGTCCATGCGCCTGATGGTGATCGGGACGAACCAGGCGCGCCTGCGAGTGGACAGAACACTCCGGAAGATGAGGCGGTCGGCAACGGACTGCATGCCAAGCTGATGTTCATCCGCGGCGGCAAGCAACGCAGAGTGTGGCTGGGGAGCGCCAATGCCACGATGCGCGCCTGGTCTGGGCGTAATGTCGAGGTCATGGTGCGGGCAACGGTGAACGAACAGGTGGAGCAGGGGCTGCAGGCGCTGCTGGGCAGTGCACGGCCGGTGGCGCATCCGACGGTGACGCATGAACCCGATGCGGCGGCAAAGGAGGAGGCACTGCTGGAGATCGCGAGGTCCCAGGTGGCAGCCCGGTGGTCAGTTATCCAGTCGCTTGAGCAGGATCGGCTGTGGCTTGAACAACAGAGTGAGGAGCATCCGGCGGGACCGCATCCCGATCAGCCAGGCGTCATGTTGGAAGTCGGGCCCTTGTGTGGCGCACTCGTATCCTGGCCGGTAAGCCAGCCCAGGATCGAAATCGAACCGCCTCCGCTGGCAGAGCGTAGCGATTTTGTCCGCTTACGGGTGAGCAGTAACGGCCGAGGTCTTTGTTGGCTCCAGCGCGCCGCGACGATTCCGGAACTGGGAGAGGGGCGTGATCGGGCGGCGTTCGTGCATTTTCTCGGTACCCACGGTTTCCTGCGCTGGTTGGCCGCGATGCTCGCTGAAGAGAGCACAGGCCCGGGTGAGGATTGGCGTCTGTGCGGGCCGACAAGCAGGGATCAGGGCCTTCCCGCAACATGGGAGGCGTGGATGCCGACCCTGGAGGACATGCTCGGTGCATGGGCGCGTGACCCTGCAGGATTCCAGGCTATAGAGCAACGCGTATCGCGTTATCTACCCGCTTTGCTTGAGCGCGCAAGAAACGGCGAGGCTCATGAAACGCTGGAACTGTTGCGGCGTTTCGAAGACCTATGGCGCAAGCTGCGCCGCGGACTCGGCATTACCTCTTCAAGGAGCAGAAGACAGTGAGTGAGCCTAAACCCTTCCAGGCGGCCGCTGTCGAGGCTGCTTTAGCGACCCTGGAAAACCTCTCCGGCATGCGGCGCTTTCTGGTCGCCGATGAGGTGGGTCTTGGCAAGACCGTCGTGGCCAGCGAGTTGGCCCGTCGACTGTTCGACAAACGCAAGCAGCCCATGACGATCTATTACATCGCCAATGGCCATTCGGTTTCCTACCAGAACAAGAGCCGCATCGTCGGTTTCCTGAAAGGCAGTGAGTTCCAGCGCGCAGTCAGTACGCCGGATCGGCTTTCACTTATCGCTCAGCAATCACCTCCTGATGCCCAACTGCTGATCTATGCACTCACGCCGCTGACATCTTTTCCGGGAGACAAGGCCCGTTTGACCGGTGGGCGCAAGGAGGAGCGTGCGTTTCTTTGGGTGTTGCTGGAGAAAGCCTATCCGGCGTTTGCTGGCCGTTTGGGCGCGGAGTATTTGCAGCTCAATGCATACAGCTCCTGGGAGTGGGCTCTTCAGCAGGCCCAGGCTCGGTTCGCCGGTTCATCCCCGGGGCTGTGCAACCGGTTTCGACAGGCTCTGGCGCAGGAGTTCGGTGTGCCGGTACGCGAGCGGCTGGAACGGGCTGTCCATGGCGATACAGCACTACCCAAGGCGGCTTTCATAGGCCGTTTACGGCGTGCACTGGTGTTGGCCGCTGTGCGGCATCAACCACCGCACCTGATCATTTTTGATGAGTTCCAGCGCTATCGGAACCTGCTGGAGGGTACCGACAGTGGAACGTTGATGACGACGCTGCTCAATCCCTGTGGTGGTCCGCCACCCGCCGTTTTGCTGCTCAGTGCGACACCGTATCCGCATCTCACCACCCGCTGGGAGGAGACACAAGGTGTGCTTGCGCAGTCGCAAATGCTCAAGCTGATCGAGTTTCTGGCAGGTAACGAAGTCGCCGAGCGGGCCAGGCGGCTTTTTTCGCTGTTTGGCAACTGCTTGAGGGACATTGCCACACAAGCCGAAAACCCTCAGGAGGCACTGCGAGAGCGCATTGATCACGCTCGGCAGTTCAGAGACGAATTACGTCGGTTGTTGATTCCGATCATCTCCAGGACCGAGCGCGATTGCGTGGGCAGTTCCGCGTCGTCCGAAGTCACCAAGCGCTTGTGGGCAGACCCTGTCGAGGAAGACTTCAAGGTGTTCCGGCACCTCAAGGAAGGCTTCACTGCTGCGCTGCATCACGAAGCGCTGCCTTACTGGGCGTCTGTCCCGTTGCCCGCACAATCCCTGGGCCCTCAGTACCAGGCGTGGAGGTCGGCGAAGTTTCGGCCTGCAAGAAACTTGCCCCAGATGACCCTCGAGCGGCGTATCAAGCAGTCAGGGAAAGAGGTTGGCTGGCCGGACGCGAAACTGCGCGCGATGCAAGGTCTGCTCCCTCCTCAAAAACTGGCGCTTCCCTGGGTCGCACCATCATTACCCTGGTGGCCATTGGGCGGTGGCTGGAAGAGTGAAGAGGATAACCCCGATAACCTCAAGTTGTTGATGTTCAGCCGCTTCCGAGCGACACCGTCGAGTGTCGCTGCATTGATCAGCCTGGGGGTCGAGGAGCACTGCCTTCCTCGAGGCAAAAACTACGACAAGGTCTATCGAAGCCGCCGTTTCAAACTGGGGTCGTCGCCTGGTCCGGTGATGGCGGCGTTTCACCCTTCGGCCTGGCTGATTCGCCATACCGACCCACTGGTAAAGCCAGGTGCCAGTCTGCGCGTTATCCGCCAGGAGATTCGCCGGCAGATTCTGGCCGCACTCCCCAAGAACATCCTGGACCGCACATCAGCCAAGCTACGGCGCCGGCATCGCTCGATTGCCCTTACGCTTGCGGCTCTGGAAAAAACGTTCAATCTGGACGTTCACTCCGCAAGAGCCTGGCGAACGGTCATTGGCGAGGACAAGGCTGCCCAGGGCGCCATTCATAAGTGGGAGCAGACGCAGGCACTCACTCGCTTGTCGACGCTTGAACTTGACGACCTCGTGGAGTACGCGATCGCTGCACCAGGTGTGATACTTGGGCGAGCCTTGTACCGGCATGACCGTACCATCCTGAACGCTGAGCGCTTCGCCGAGTTGGTCCAGCTGAGTTGGCAGGGATTGAGGTCCTACCTGGACAATCCTGTATTCCTCACGAGCGGAAAGCAAAACAGTGCGCTGGGACAGGTGATGACGGCCATGCTCGATGGCGGTTTCGAGAGCCTGCTCGACGAACACTTCTGGCTTCGTGCCCAGGCCTTGCCAAAAGGCAGTTCGGAACTGGTACAGGACCTGCGGGCATCCCTTGGCCTTCGTGCGGGTTCTTTCAGTTTCCATTCCCTGAGTGCAGAGGGCGGCAAGATTGCTGTGCGTTGCCATGTTGCCGTGCCGTTCGGTAACGCTGAGGCGGAGCCGGCATTGGGCGCCGATGGGGCCACGGCACAGCCGGCGCGTCCCGATGAGGTGCGCCAGAGCTTCAATACCCCCTTCTGGCCCTACGTACTGGCAACGACGTCGGTAGGGCAGGAGGGGTTGGATTTTCATCCGTGGTGCTCCCGTGTGCTGCACTGGGACCTGCCCTCCAACCCCCTCGATCTGGAGCAGCGTGAAGGAAGGGTTCAGCGCTACGCAGGGCTGGCAGTCAGGCGTCGATTGGCCAGGTTGTTGCGTGACGAAGTGATTCATGGCACAGGTCCGCTGATGGAGTCGCCTTGGCGGAAACTGGCCCAATGTGCCGGGCGACTCACCGATGCAAGCGGTCTACGCCCCTGGTGGGTGCTGGACCATGCCGCGATTGAACGCTATATCTTCGAGCGTCCGTTCGGACGGGACAATATGCGGTTCGACCGACTCAAGGAGCAGCGGCTGATCTATCGGTTGGCACTGGGCCAACCCAACCAGGAGGACTTCATCGATATCCTTGCCCAGGGCGGCGAGAATGCCCTGGGTATCTTGCGGCCTCTGGTGCTGGACCTCTCTGCGATGGGGCTGCGGCATGAGCAGGCCGCAGAGCCCCGAGCTCACCAGAGCGCGCGCGAGTCCCCACTCCAGATACTTTGAGCACGAGGTTGAGGGATCCGCCATGAGTCAGAGCCCAGAAAACACCAACCGGTACCTTTCTGGCCCTGTCCTGTCGAGGTGGCATGCGTCTACCGCAACTTGCCCAGGCTCATGCCCGAGGCCTTCTGCAGAGCGCAGGCGAGGTCCTGCATCAAGGGGCTCGACACGGCGATAGCACCCGCGAGCAGGCTGTCATCTTCCACGAATGCTGGCGCAAAGTCTCTTACCAGACGGGTGTACTCGTCGTCCACCTTGAAGGTGAACCTCCTTCAGCTCACGGTTTTCCCAGACTTGCGCACGAAGGTGGGAATCTTTCATGACTGATCCAGATTGTTACCCAACCACCAACGTGCACACTTGTGGTTCGCCCGGTGAGCCATTCGGTAGCACTTGCGGTCCGTCGGCCTTCAACCTCCAATCGTGCTTTTGCGTCTCTTTTCTTTCTGCATCAATCGCTTGAGTGTCACGCGAACCACTTGGCACACCCCTTGCTAGTTTGTATCCGTGGATAATTGGATACAAAAATACAAAGGTATGCCCCATGCAATTCGCCCCCGCCTACGTAGACCGTCAGCCCCAGACCGCCGAGGAGGAGGCCTACAACTTCCTCCTGGAAGCCATCTGCGGCGGTCGCTACCGCAAGGGTGACCGCCTGATCGCCGAGGACATCGCCACGGAGATCGGCATGAGCCGCATGCCGGTGCGCGAGGCCTTTCGCCGGCTCGACGCCCAGGGCCTGGTGACCCTGCGGCCCAATCGCGGCGCGGTGGTCAGTGGCCTGGATATCGACGAGCTGCATGAAGTGTTCGAGATGCGCAGCGCCCTCGAAGGTCTGGCGGTGCGTGTCGCCGTCAGCCGTATCGGCGACCGCCAACTGGCCGCGCTGGAGCGCATGCTCGACGAGATGGACGACTACCGTGATGACGGCGCGCAGTGGGTCCGTCGCCATCGCGCCTTTCACGAGCACCTGTGCAGCTTCAGTGGCCGGCCGCGGCTGATGAAGCAGATTTTCGCGTTGTACTCGCTGATCGAGGCGCCGATGCGCCTGTGGCTGCAGCACGGCGACAAACCCCTCAGCGCCCGTGAGGAGCACGCGGTGATTCTCGATGCGATTCGCTCCGGTGACGGGGCCAAGGCCGAAGCGGTGGTGCGTGAGCACATCGAGGGCACCGTGCCCGCGCTGATCCAGTTCCTGCAATCGGAAAAATAGAGGCGGGTCCGAACCCGTCCGTGTGTTGACTTTGAGTCCTGCCGTTACCCAACGAAGTGGAGTGTCTGGTCATGCATTTACGCCGTGCCTTGCTGTTGGCTGTTTCCCTCGGGTTGTCCACGCAATGGGCCGCCGCCGCGCCCCAGGTGCCGGATCGCCTGAAGTCGGTCGATAAACTCATCTACTGCTCGGGGATGGATTCACCGCCTCTGGTCTCCTTCGACGAAGCGCAGAAGCCCCGCGGGCTGACCGTCGACATCGGCCTGGAGATCGCCAGGCGCCTGGGCAACAAACAGGTGCAGTGGCGGGTGATTCCGTTCTCCGGCCTGGTGCCGGCGCTGCTCGCCGGGCAATGCGACATGATCGTCGACCAACTGTTCGACAAGCCCGAGCGGCGCCAGGTGATCGACATCGTCAACTACATGTATTCCAGCCAGGCGGTGGTGGTGCCCAAGGGCAATCCCAAGGGGCTCAAGACCCTGGACAGCCTGTCCGGACACAAGGTCGCGGTGCTCAACGGCTCCACCATCAAGACCCTGCTCGACGCTCAGAACGATAGCCTGACCAAGGCCGGCAAGGCGCCGATGAAAGTGGTGGTCTACAACACCGACACCGACGCCTTCCAGGCCCTGCGCATCAACCAGGTGGACGCCTACGGCACCACCGTCGAGACCGCCGGCTACTACGCCGCCATGGCGCCGGACCTGTTCGAGGAGGGTGTGCCGGCCTTCAGTCGCATCCTCACCGGCCTCGGCATTCGCAAGGACGACGCGCAACTGAGCGCCGCGGTGCAGCAGATCATCAACGACATGCGCGCCGATGGCAGCTACGCGAAGTTGCTCGGCACCTGGCATGTCAGCAGCGACACCCTCGACTGAGGAACAGCTTCGATGAACTTCAATTGGGATGTGTTCTGGCAGTACCTGTTGCAGCCCAGCGGGGTGTACCTCACGGGACTGTGGCTGACCTGCCTGATCGCGGTGCTGGCGATGCTGCTGGGCTGCGTGCTGGGACTGGCGGCGGCACTGATGCGCCTGTCCAGCAACCCGCTGCTGCAATGGCCGGTGCGCTTTTACGTGTGGCTGATGCGCGGTACGCCGCTGCTGGTGCAGATCGTCTTTCTCTACACGGCGCTGGCGGCGGGCGGGGTCTTCCGTTTCGAGGATATCTCGCTGTTCGGCCTGGTGGTGCCCGGTAACATCCAGGCGGCAATCATCGCCCTGGGCCTGAACGAAGGGGCCTACATGGCCGAGATCATCCGCGCCGGCATCGGCGCGGTGGACAAGGGCCAGTACGAGGCCGGGAGGTCCCTGGGCATGACCTTCGGCAAGCTGATGCGCCGCATCGTCTTGCCCCAGGCCTTTCGGGTGATCGTTCCGCCGATCGGCAACGAGTTCAACGTGATGCTCAAGAACACCACCCTGGTCAGCGTGATCGGCGTACAGGAACTGTTGCTGAGCACGCAGATGGTCACCTCGGCGACCTTCCGCGTGTTCGAGCTGTACCTGGTGGTGGCTATCTACTTTCTGTTGCTGACCACCCTGTGGGGCTTTTTCCAGCGCTGGTTGGAGAGCCGTTCCGGTCGCTCCGACCGGCCGGATTCGTCGCCACCGGCCGCCAGCCGGATGTTCGGCCGCGGCTCCCTGAAACTGTTGAGAGGGCGTTGAGCATGGCGCACAAAAGCGAAGAGCTGGTCATCGAGGCGCTGGACATTCACAAGTCCTTTGGCAACCTGCCGATTCTCAAGGGCGTGTCGCTGCAGGTGCGGCGCGGCGAAGTGGTGGTGCTGATCGGCGCCTCGGGCTCGGGCAAGACCACCTTCATCCGCTGCATCAACCTGCTGGAAGACATCCAGGGCGGACGCATCCGTGTCAACGGTCATGCCATGGGCTATCGCGAACGTGCCGACGGCAGCCTGGTGCGCGACTCCGAGCGCAACATCGCCCGCCAGCGCCGGGACATCGGCATGGTCTTCCAGCGCTTCAACCTGTTCCCGCACATGACCGCGCTGGAAAACATCATCGAGGCGCCGATCCAGGTGCTCGGCGTGCCCAAGGCCGAGGCGCTGGAGCAGGCCCGGCAACTGCTGGCCCGGGTCGGCCTGTCGGACAAGGGCGGACATTACCCGTCGATGCTCTCCGGCGGCCAGCAGCAGCGGGTGGCGATCGCCCGGGCGCTGGCAATGAAACCCCAGGCGATGCTGTTCGACGAGCCCACCAGCGCCCTCGATCCGGAAATCGTCGGCGAGGTGCTGCAGGTCATGAAGGAGCTGGCCGAGGAGGGCATGACCATGGTCGTGGTGACCCATGAAATGGGCTTTGCCCGGGAAGTGGCCGACCGCGTGGTGGTGCTCGACCAGGGCGAACTGATCGAGCAGGGCCCGCCGGAACAGATCTTCAACCACCCGACCCACGCCCGTACCCGGGCCTTTCTCAGCCGCGTGCTCTGAAACCGTCAAAGGAAATCCGTCCGGCGCTCGTCGAGTCTGCTCGCGGCGTGTTGCGGCGGCCAGTGAATCCCTCATTGAAGAGTCTTTTGTCATGTTGAATCTCTCTGCCCACGAATACCCCTATCCGTCGCAGCGTCAGAGCGTCTTCGCCCGCCGCGGCATGGTCGCCGCCTCCCAGCCGCTGGCGGCCCAGGCCGGGATCGAAATGCTGCAAAAGGGCGGCAATGCGATTGATGCCGCGATCGCCACGGCTGCCGCGCTGACGGTGGTCGAACCGACAGGCTGCGGGATTGGCGGCGATGCCTTCGCCCTGGTCTGGACCCAGGGCCAACTGCATGGCCTCAACGGTAACGGCCAGGCGCCTGCCGCGCTCAATCTCGAAGCGGTCAAGGCGGCCGGCCACACCGAGATGCCGCTCTATGGCTGGACCCCGGTCACCGTCCCCGGCTGCCCCTCGGCCTGGGCGGAGCTGTCGAAACGCTTTGGCAAGCTGTCGTTTGCCGAGCTGTTGCAACCGGCCATCAGCCTGGCCCGTGACGGCTTTCCGGTGTCGCCCGTGGTCGCCCATCAATGGCAGATCGCGCTCAACGAGTTCGCACCGCACCGCGACGACGTGCTGCAGGCCTGGTTCGACACTTTCCTGACCGACGGCCGCGCACCGAAGGCCGGCGAGCTGTTTCGCAACCCTGCCCAGGCCGACACCCTTGAAGAGCTGGCCGCCACCCGCTGCGAGAGCTTTTACCGTGGCTCGCTGGCCCAGCGCCTCGACGCCCACTCCCGTGCGACTGGCGGCTACCTGCGCGCCAGTGACCTGGACGGCTACCGTGCACACTGGGTCGACCCGATCCATGTGAACTATCGGGGGGTCGACGTCTGGGAAATCCCACCGAGCGGGCAGGGCCTGGTGGCGCTGATGGCGCTGAAGATCCTCGAAGGTTTCGACTTCGACCACCGCGACAGCCAGCAGACCTGGCATCGGCAACTGGAGGCGATGAAGCTCGCCTACAGCGACGGCCTGCACTACATCACCGACCCGCAGCACATGCGCGTGGCGGTGCAGGACCTGCTCAGCGACGACTACGCCCGGCGCCGACGCGGGCAGATCGCCGAACAGGCCCAGCCGCCCAGACCGGGCGATCCTCATGCCAGCGGCACGGTTTACCTGGCGACGGCGGATGCCGAGGGCAACATGGTCTCGTTCATCCAGAGCAACTACCATGGCTTCGGCTCGGGGGTGGTGCTGCCCGACAGCGGGATCGCCCTGCAGAACCGCGGGCAGGAATTCAGCCTCGACCCCGCGCACGCCAACTGCCTGGTGCCGGGCAAGAAGACCTTTCACACCATCATTCCCGGGTTCCTCACCCGGCACGGGCAGGCGCTGGGACCGTTTGGCGTGATGGGCGGCTACATGCAGCCCCAGGGGCATGTGCAGATGGTGATGAACCTGGTGGATTTCCGGCTCAATCCCCAGGCGGCCCTGGATGCTCCACGCTGGCAGTGGCTGGGCGGGAACAAGGTCGGGATCGAGCAGGGCGCCTCGCGGGATCTGGTCAATGCGCTGGCGCGCCGCGGGCACGAGGTGGTGGTGGCCAGTGACCTGACCGATTACGGGCGCGGACAGATCATTTTGCGCGATCCGGTGAGCGGGGTGCTGTGGGGTGGGACGGAGCCGAGGGCGGATTCGGTGGTGGGGGTTTGGTGAGGGGCTCAAGTCATGACCCGCGCCATTTCCATGCGGGGCAAGGCCCCCAACGGGTAGAGTCCGGCGTTGAACATCGCCTTGCTCCTGTCAGGGGATAAATCCGATGTGGAGCCGGCGACGTCGGCATGACCTTGCCCAGGCTGGACAGCCTTGAAGACATTCGCCGCTACGAAAATGGCGTCAAGCGCCAGCGTATCAAGAGAAAACCCGAAATGCTTGAGCCGGTCGAGGTTTACTACGGTGGCGGGGGCGAGCGTTGGCTGTGGGGCACACTGGGGCCTACAACCGCCATCGCCCGTCGACCGCGGGTTGTGTTCGAGTACAGCGCTGAGGCGAAACCTGGTTGACTGCGGGGATAGGAGAAAACGGGGGGACGTCTATTCTCTGCCCGTGAATCGCAAAGTCATGTATTCATGCCTAGGCTGACCAGGGCACAACAATAGCCACGGGCGTGATGACCATGAACATTCTCCACGACGAGAGCATCGATGGCGTTCTGCCACGGGTTGATAAACGGCAACTGCTGTCCGCGCTTGAAGCCGAGATGCCAGACCTGACCGTGCTCAGCCGCAGCGAAGACCTCAGACCCTACGAATGCGACGGGCTGTCCGCGTATCGCACGTTGCCGCTGCTGGTGCTGCTGCCTGATCGCATCGAGCAGGTCGAATCGATACTCAGGATCTGCCACCGCCTGCAGGTCCCCGTGGTGGCGCGCGGCAGTGGTACAGGTTTGTCCGGGGGGGCCTTGCCGTTGGAGCAGGGCGTGCTGCTGGTGATGTCGCGCTTCAACCGAATTCTGGAGATCAATGCGCAGGGGCGCTTTGCCCGGGTTCAGCCCGGCGTGCGCAACCTGGCCATCTCCCAGGCCGCGGCACCATTCAATCTGTACTACGCCCCCGACCCCTCGTCCCAGATCGCCTGCTCGATCGGCGGCAATGTAGCCGAGAATGCCGGTGGCGTGCACTGCCTCAAGTACGGGCTGACCGTGCACAACCTGCTGCAGGTGCAGATCCTCACCGTCGAGGGTGAACGGCTGACCCTGGGCGCCGAGAGCCTGGATTGCCCGGGCTTCGACCTGCTCGCGCTGTTCACCGGCTCCGAGGGCATGCTCGGGGTGGTGACGGAGGTCACGGTCAAGTTGCTGCCCAGGCCCCAGGTCGCCAAGGTGCTGCTGGCGGCGTTCGATTCGGTGGAGAAGGCCGGCGCTGCCGTGGGCAACATCATCGCCGCCGGCATCATTCCCGGCGGACTGGAGATGATGGACAACCTGGCGATCCGCGCCGCCGAAGACTTCATTCATGCCGGCTACCCGGTGGAGGCGGCGGCCATCCTGCTCTGCGAACTGGATGGGGTGGAGTCCGATGTGCATGACGACTGTGCCCGGGTTCGCCAGATCCTGGTCGAGGCGGGCGCCACCGAGGTGCGCCAGGCCGAGGATGAGGCCGAGCGGGTGCGCTTCTGGGCCGGGCGCAAGAATGCCTTTCCTGCCGTCGGGCGCATCTCGCCGGACTATTACTGCATGGACGGTACCATTCCCCGGCGGGCGCTGCCGGGCGTGTTGAAGGGCATCGCCGAGCTGTCGGGCGAATACGGCCTGCGCGTGGCCAACGTTTTTCATGCCGGCGATGGCAACATGCACCCGCTGATTCTGTTCGATGCCAACACACCGGGCGAGCTGGAGCGGGCCGAGCAACTGGGCGGACGCATCCTGGAGCTGTGCGTGTCGGTGGGCGGCAGCATCACCGGTGAGCATGGCGTCGGTCGCGAGAAGATCAACCAGATGTGCATCCAGTTCAACGCCGACGAGCTCACCGCCTTCCATGCGATCAAGGCGGCCTTCGATCCGACGGGCTTGCTGAACCCGGGCAAGAACATTCCCTCCCTGCACCGATGCGCCGAGTTCGGTGCCATGCACGTGCACCACGGCCAGTTGCCATTTCCTGATCTGGAGCGCTTCTGATGCCCGGCAGCAATATTGATACCAGTGCCCAGTTGCTCGATCAGGTCAAGGCGGCCCTGGCCACGGGCAACCCCCTCGACATCCGGGGCGGGCAGTCCAAGGCGTGGCTGGGGAAGGCGGTGAACGGCCAGGTCCTCGACACTCGCTCTCATCAGGGCATCGTCAACTACGACCCCACCGAACTGATCGTCACGGCACGCGCGGGGACACCCCTGCAAATGCTTGAGGCCGCTTTGGCCGAGCACGGTCAATGCCTGCCGTGCGAGCCGCCACATTACGGCCCCGGGGCGACCGTGGGCGGCATGGTCGCGGTCGGCCTGTCGGGGCCACGTCGCCCCTGGGCAGGCTCGGTCCGCGACTTCGTGCTGGGTACACGGGTGATCACCGGCCAAGGCAAGCACCTGCGTTTTGGCGCCGAGGTCATGAAGAACGTCGCCGGCTACGACGTATCGAGGTTGATGGCTGGCAGTTTTGGCTGCCTGGGCCTGATCACCGAAGTTTCTCTGAAGGTGCTCCCGAAACCGCGCGCGGTGGTTAATCTGCGCCTGGACGTGGACCTGCCGGGTGCCATGCAGCGCCTGGCCGACTGGGGGCGGCAGCCGCTGCCGATCAGCGCGGCCTGCCATGACGGTAGCGCCTTGCACCTTCGCCTGGAGGGTGGGGAGGGCTCGGTCCACGCGGCCCGTGACCGGCTGGGGTGCGAGACCGTCGAGCCGGGCTTCTGGGCGGACCTGAAAGAGCATCGCCTGACGTTTTTCGCCGACCCGCGGCCGTTGTGGCGGTTGTCCGTGCCGGCGATTGTCGCGCCCCTGGATCTGCCCGGCGAGCAACTGGTCGACTGGGGTGGCGCCCAGCGCTGGCTCAAGAGCGACGCCGAGCCCGAGCGGATTCGGCAAGTCGCCGGCCAGGTCGGTGGGCATGCCACCTGCTTTTCAGGCGGCGACTCGCCGTTCCATCCGCTGCCCGAAGGGCTGCTGCGCTACCACCGCCAGCTCAAGGCCCGGCTCGACCCACAAGGCATTTTCAATCCAGGCCGCCTGTACAGGGAGCTTTGAGACCATGCGGACCCATCTGAGTGAACAGGCTCGCTCCCTGCCCCGGGCGGAGGAGGCCGAAGCTATCCTGAGAAGCTGCGTGCACTGCGGTTTCTGCAATGCGACGTGCCCGACCTATCAACTGCTGGGTGACGAGTTGGATGGGCCTCGGGGTCGCATCTACCTGATAAAGGAACTGCTGGAAGGACAGACTCCCTCGGCCAGTACCCGGCAGCACCTGGACCGTTGTCTGACCTGCCACAACTGCGAGTCCACCTGCCCTTCGGGAGTGAAGTACCACAACCTTCTGGACATTGGCCGGGGAGTGGTCGAAGAGGCGGTTCCGCGCCCGCTGGTCGAGCAGGCCCTGCGTGCCGGCCTGCGCCTGGTGCTGGCCGAGCCGTCGATGTTCAGCCTGTTGCTGCGCACCGGGCGTGCGCTGCGTCCGGTGTTGCCGCCGATGCTCAGGGACAGGGTCCCGAGCGAGGTACGGCCCGCCGGCGAGCGGCCGTCGGTCCGGCATTCACGCCAGGTGCTGATGCTCGAGGGCTGCGTGCAACCGAGCCTGTCGCCCAACACCAATGCCGCTGCGGCGAGGGTGCTGGATCGGCTGGGCATCAGCGCGGTGGCCGTCCGTGAAGCCGGCTGCTGTGGCGCCCTGGACTACCACCTCAACGCCCAGGAAAAAGGCCTGGCGCGCGCACGTCGTAACATCGATGCCTGGTGGCCGGCCGTCGAGGCCGATGCCGAGGCGATCATCATGACCGCCAGCGGCTGTGGTGCCTTCGTCAAGGAGTACGGCCAATTGCTTACGCGTGATCCGCACTACGCCGACAAGGCCAAACGCATCAGCTCCCTGGCCGTGGACCTGGTTGAGATCCTGCGTGCGGAGCCGTTGCAGGCCCTCCCACCACGTCCCGAACTCAAGGTTGCCTTCCATTGCCCCTGCACACTGCAACATGCCCAGCGTTTGGGCGGGGTGGTCGAGGAGGTACTGACACGCTTGGGGTTCAACCTCACCGCGGTCCCCGACGGCCATCTTTGCTGCGGCTCGGCGGGCACCTATTCCCTGACTCAGCCCGAACTCTCCCGGCAATTGCGCGACAACAAGCTCAACGCGCTCGAAAGCGGCAAGCCGCAGGTTATCGCCACCGCCAACATCGGTTGCCAGACCCATCTGAACGGGGCCGGCCGGACTCCCGTGCGTCACTGGATCGAACTGGTGGATGAAGCGCTGGCCCCTGCAACCATGCTCCGTCGAGGGTAGGGCAGGCACCGCTTGTCAAATAAACCCGATACCGACCCTTAAGACCGTTCTGGCACGGTCGATAGGATGACTATACCCACGCGACCGCATGGTCACATGCTCATCCCTTTTGTGCAGGTTTGCCTATGAACTGGTTCTACAACGCCAAGATCTCGACCAAGCTTTATCTCGCCTTCGCTTTTTGCGCCTCCATCACGCTGGTGGTCGGCATTCTCGGCAGCCTGGGCATTGGCTCGTTGTCTTCAAGCCTGCAACTGGTGTTTACCAACAACCTGGTGTCGGTGGCCAAAACCGCCGAGGCTCGCTCCAATGCCATCACGCAGAACCGTGAGCTGTATCGTCTGCTGTCAGTAGCTGCCGCGGGGGACTCCGCGTCCGAGCGCAGCAGCATCGTCGCCTCCATGAAGGACAGTCGCGAAAAGAGCGAGCGTGCCTTCGCCATCTACCGTGCCACTCCGCTGGCCGATGACGAGCGGGCGGCTGGCGATCGCATGGAGAAGGATTGGCCCGCCTATCAGGCACTCGTCGATCGTGCGGTGGCGATCATCAACGAGGGTGATCTGGCCGGGGCCCGGCGCTTCATTTCCGGGGAATTGCATGAGGGCTTCCGTAAAATCAACGATGAATTGACCATCATGGTCGAGTCCAACAACCGCCAGATCGGTGAGGGCGGCGAGGAGGCGCGTGCCACGGAAGCGGCGGCCAAGCTCAAGTTGTATACCGGTATCGGCCTGGCCTTTGTGGCGGCCGTTGTGTTGGGCATGTTCATCAGCCGGGTGATCAGCGCCCCGATCGCATCCGCTGTGCGTAACGCCCAGCGCATTGCCAGTGGCGATCTCACCCAATCGATCCAGAGCGGTCACCGGGATGAGGCCGGTCAGCTGTTGACGGCGCTCGGCGAGATGCAGGGCGGACTGAAGGGGACCATTGCGCAGATCGCCAGTGCCGCGGATCAGTTGGCTTCGGCCGCCGAAGAACTCAATGCCGTGACCGAGGAAAGCAGCCGTGGCCTGACCCGGCAGAACGACGAGATCCAACTGGCCGCTACCGCTGTCACCGAGATGAGCGCGGCGGTCGAGGAGGTTGCACGCAATGCCACCTCGGCTTCCGAAGCGTCCGGGCAGACCAGCCAGGAGGCGGCCAGCGGCCGTGACCAGGCCCGCGAGGCGGTCAAGGCCATCACCAGCGTGAACAACGAGATTGGTCAGTCGACGGTCATCGTCGATGAGCTGGCCGGCAGTGTCCGCGATATCGCCAAGGTGCTCGATGTGATCCGCGGCATCGCCGAGCAGACCAACCTGCTGGCACTCAATGCCGCCATCGAGGCGGCCCGAGCCGGTGAGCAGGGGCGCGGCTTTGCCGTGGTGGCCGACGAAGTCCGTGCCCTGGCGGCCCGCACTCAGTCCTCCACCGGTGAGATCGAGGCGATGATCGCCAGTGTGCAATCGCGTGCCGACGACGCAGTCAAGGCCATGGGCAACAGCCGGACCCTGGCCAACAGCACCCAGGAACTGGCCCAGGCCACCGGCGAATCCCTGGAGCGTATCGCCCAGAACATCGCCGCGATCAACGACCGTAATCTGCTGATTGCCACGGCCTCGGAAGAGCAGGCAAACGTCGCGCGCGAGGTCGATCGCAACCTGGTCAACATCCAGGACTTGTCCACCCAGACGGCGGCCGGCGCCAACCAGACCAGCGCCTCCAGCCAGGAACTGTCGCGCCTGGCGATCTCGTTCAATCAACTGGTGGGAACCTTCAAGCTGTAGCAGCCTGAGCATGAAACCAGGCCTGGCGCTTGTTGTCGATGGCCTCCCAACGATGCCGTCGATACCTGCACGCGTGCGCCGGCATCAGCGGCGCAAAGGCCGTCAGGCGGTGCGACCGCCAAGGGTCTCGGCCACCCAGTCGGCGATGTAGTGGCCGGCGTTGATGCTGTTGTCGAAGCTGGAGTGCTGCACGCCACCTTCGCGCTCGGTGAAGATCTTCAGCTCGCGTTTCGGGCTGTTCACCAGTTGCTCGTAGGTGCGATGTGCCCATTTGAGCGGAATCTGCGAGTCCTTCTCGCCGTGGGTGACCAGGAACGGCACGCGGATGCGCTCCAGCACGCCATCGAGGTGCACGTTCTCGGCGATGCGCATGAACGCGTCCATGTCGCTGGCCCCCCAGACCCATCGCACGTGCGCCCAGTAGTGCGGCACCGGGAAGTTGCCTTCCTTCTCCAGGCGCCGCTTCTGCACATCGCGCCAGTCATGGTTGGCGCCCCACACCACGCCGCAGGCGAAGCGCGGTTCGAAGGCCACCGCGCGCGGGCAGTAATAGCCGCCCAGGGACACGCCTTCCAGGCCGATGCGCTTGGGGTCGACGTCCGGGCGGGTTTCCAGCCAGTCCACCACGCGGCTGGCCCAGTGCTCGCTGTCGTAGCGTGCGGTCAGGCCGTGCAGGCGCAGCGCTTCACCGGTGCCGGGCTGGTCGATGATCAGTGAGGACACGCCGCGTCTGGCCAGCCAGGCGGGCAGGCCGACGCGGTATTTCATCTCTTTGGTCGAGTCCAGGCCGTTGACCTGTACCAGCAGCGGCGCGGGGCCGCTGACGCCCTCGGCGCGCACCAGCAGGCCCGAGAGGTGCTTGCCTTCATAGGGGATTTCCACCCGTTCGCAATTTTCCCGGGACAGGTCGAGGCCGCGGGCGAAGGTGTCCAGAAAGCGTTGGTACAGTTCGGCGCGTCCCGGCGCGCCGTGGGCCTGCAGGCGCTCGCAAGTGAGGTAGTAGGTCGCGGCGCGGTTGTATTTCTCGCCGGCGGAGAGGTGGCGGCCAGCCGCTTCATCTTCCTCGGCCAGGGCGCACAGCTTGTCGGCCATCTTCGACCAGGTTTCGCGAAACGCCTGGGTGCCGGCGGCGTCGGGCTGCTTGGCGGCCTCCTGCAGCGGGGCGCACATTTCCTCGATTTCACCCAGGCGGGCACCCATCTCGATGGCCAGGTCCACCGAGAGATTCCAGACGTAGTTGGTGGGGAAGTAACGGAACATTCTTATTGTCCTTCTGCGGTCGTTGAGTCCGGCGCCGTAGAGCTGCGACAGGCACGCAGGGCGCGGTTCAAGGGTCAAGGTACGCAGGCAGGGGAGGACGGGGCCAATCGTGAGTCGGGATGCGAGGTATCGCCAAACGCGATGCCCCGGCACGGTTGTGGCGGCTGGGGCGATGAGTCGGTGTTCAGACGGTGGCGCGAAGGGGCGCTGGCTGCTGGTCGGCGCGCTGGATGAACTCGAGGATGCGCTCACGCAGCCAGCGGTGCATCGGGTCACCGTCCATGCTGCGGTGCCAGAGCATGAATTCGCGCATCACCGGGATTTTCACCGGCGGCGGCAGGATGCGCAGGGGTAGGTAGCCCGCGTAGAGTTCGGCCAGCCGACGGTGCATGGTCGCGATGCGCTGGGTGCCGACCAGTAGCTGCGGCAGGGTGTTGAAGTCGTTGGTGATGACTTCCAGGCGGCGGTTGAAACCGTACTGGCTCATGAACCAGTCCTCGATGCTCAGGTGCCGGTTGCGGCCAAAGCCCACCGAGATATGCCCCATTTCCATGTACTGCTCCAGGGTCAGTTGCTCACCGACCTCGGGGTGGTCGCGCCAGACCACGCAGACATGATCCTCCTCGAATAGCAGTTGCGCCGGGTGGCCCTCGATGAGGTAGCGCTCGGGCACGATCATCATGTCGACCTCGCCGCGCATCAGCAGCTCGGCGCTGTTGTCGCCGGGGCTGATCATCTCGAAGGTGATATGCGATGCCTCCTGGTGGATCTTCTGGATGACCTGGGCGAACAGCACGCTGATCAGGTAGTCCGAGGTCACCAGGCGAAAGTGACGCTTGCTGCTGGCGGGGTCGAACACCGGCTTGGCGGTGATCGAGGAGCGGATGGTCAGCAGCACCTCGCGCACCGGTCTGGCCAGCTCCTGGGCGTAGGGCGTGGGCTGCATCTTGCGGCCGACCTGCACCAGCAGCTCGTCCTCGAAGAAGGTCCGCAAACGCCCCAGCACGCCGCTGGTGGCCGATTGGGTCATGTGCAGGCGTTCGGCGGCACGGGTGATGTTCTGCTCTTCGAGCAGGACATCCAGTGCCACCAGCAGGTTCAGATCCAGATGGTGAAAGCGCATGGCGATGGCTCACGGTTCTTGTAGTTATTTTCGCGATACCTTCCGGCCACCTGATCGATACGTCAAGACCCCCTTATAGCCCAGGTGAGCTAACAGCCGACGCCATGGGCGGGCGCACAGGTATCGCGATTGTCGATGCCTTGCATCCTGACATGCGATTGGTCAGCCAGCCCCGACAGCCATCAACCTGCGCTCCAGTCGAGCGACCCTGCCGTCGCCAGACCGATGACCGGGCGACCTGCCTGGCGCCCGATAATAATTTCAACGGAGTGGTAGCCATGAACATTCTTGGACTCGACGCGCTGGTGTTCGGCGTCGACGATATCCAGGCCTGTGCCGATTGCCTGCGTGACTACGGCCTGACCGCCGCCCAACTGGATACCGACGGTGGCCGTTTCGAGGCCCTGGATGGTACCGCGATCATCATCCGCCGTGGCGATGACCCGAGCCTGCCAGCGGCGCTGGGCCCGACCCCGTCGCTGCGTGAGACGGTCTATGGGGTGGCCTCGGCGCAGGACCTGGACGCTATCGCCGACGAGTTGGGGCGTGACCGCCCGCTCAACCGCGATGCCCACGGCGTGCTGCACACCGTCGATGACCTGGGCTTTGCCATCGCCTTCCAGGTCTCGTGCCGCCGGGCCTTCGACGCACCGGCCGACCTCACCAATGCCCCTGGCAGCGCGCCACAACGCCCCCTCAACCAGTTGGGCATCACCCCGGACATGCCGGCGCAGCCGCGCACCTTGTCCCACGTGGTGTACTTCGTGCCTGACGCCGCCAAGGGCGAAGCGTTCTACCGCGACCGCCTGGGCTTCGTCACCACCGACCGCTTCGTCGGCGTCGGGCCGTTCATGCGTACCGCCGGCATGGATGACCATCACTGTCTGTTCATGATCCAGACGCCGCCGCACATGCAGGGCTGCGAGCACTTCACCTTCCACATGGGCAGCGGCACCGAAGTGCTGCTGGCCGGTACGCGCTTTCAGCAGAAGGGCTGGACCAGCTTCTGGGGGCCGGGCCGACACCTGCTGGGCTCCAACTGGTTCTGGTACTTCAACAGCCCGTTGGGCTGCCACATCGAGTACGACGCCGACATGGACAAGCATGACGACGACTGGGCGGCGCGCCAGGCACCGATGTCGGCGGATAACTCGCAGTTGTTCCTGTTCACCTCGCGGGAGAAGTGGGCACCCGGTGGTCCACCGCCCAAGCAGGGTTGAAGCGTGGGCAGCGCAGCGCTGTGCCAGCTCGATGAACTGGGCGAGGGTCAGGCGCGCGGCTTCGATCCGCTGGGACGGGGCGCCGACAGCCTGTTCGCCCTGCGGTACCAGGGGCATGTGCGGGTCTACCGCAACCTCTGTCCGCACCTGCTGGTGCCCCTGGAGTACCGCAAGGACCGTTTTCTCAGTGCCGACGGCCAATGGGTGATCTGTTACGCCCACGGGGCACGCTTTCGCCCGGACGACGGCCTCTGTGTCCACGGCCCGTGCCGTGGCGAGGTGCTGCAGCGGTTGGAGCACCGTGAAGCGGACGGCTGGCTGCTATTGCCGCTGGCGCAGTTGGAAGGCTGACCTATCACGCCGCGCGATAGGTCGCATCCCGGGACTCGATTGGTCAAAACCCGGCGCTGCCGGGAAGCTGTGCCCAGGCACAGGAAACGGCCGCTGCGCCCGACGCGGCGGACAACAAGAACAAAAACGTGAGATTTGCCATGAATACTGTGAACAAGGTGCTGGTCGTCGGCGGCGGGATTGGCGGACTGTGTGCCGCGATTGCGCTGCGGCGCAAGGGGATCGCGGTCGATCTGGTCGAGCTCAAGACCGAGTGGACCGTCTACGGCGTGGGCATCATCCAACAGAGCAACGTGGTGCGCGAGATGCAGCGCCTGGGCCTGCTGGATGCCTACCTCGATGCGGCTTACGCCTTCGAAGATGTCGCCATTTACACCACCCACGGTCAGCAACTGGCGCGCATTCCCGGCCAGCGCCTGGCCGGCCCGCAGTACCCGGCCAACGTCGGTATTTCCCGGCGTGCCCTGCACAAGGTGCTCAGTGAAACCGCCATGGAACTCGGCACCCAGGTGCACCTGGGCACCTCCGTGGAGCGCTTCGAGCAGGACGCCGAGGGCGTGGATGTGCTGTTCAGCGACGGTCGCCAGGGTCGTTATGCACTGATGGTGGGGGCCGACGGGCTGTTCTCGAGGATTCGTGGGCTGCTGTTCGGCGATCGGTACCAGCCGCGTTTCACCGGGCAGTCGGTGTGGCGCTACAACTTTCCGCGTGCGGCCGGTATCGATCACCTGGCCAACTACCAGGGCCCGTCGGGCAACGCCGGCCTGGTGCCGCTCGCCGACGACCTGATGTACCTGTTCACCACTTCCCACGAACCGGGCAATCCCTGGATGGAGCCAGACACCCTCGCCGAAGGCCTGCGCCAGCGCCTGGCCGGTTTCGGCGGGCTGATCGGCGAGCTGCGCGAGCAGATCCAGGACAGTGCCGAAGTCGTCTACAAGCCGCTGGAAGCCGTGTTCGTCGACGAGCCGTGGTATCGCGGCCGCGTCCTGCTGATTGGCGATGCCGCCCATGCCACCACGCCGCACCTGGGGCAGGGCGCCGGCATGGCCATCGAGGACGCCGTGGTGCTGGCCGAGGAACTCACCGCCGGCGGCAGCCTCGAGGCGCAGTTGCAGCGTTTCATGGACCGACGCTTCGAGCGTTGCAAGTTCATCAGCGAGATGTCCCTGCTGGCGGGCGAGAAGGAGGTTCAGCGCGATCCGTCCTTTGACCGTATCGGCCTGGTCAAGCAGATGCTGGAGGTCACCGCTCAGCCGATCTGAGCCCTTGTACCCGGCGCCCGCTGCCTGGCGGGTGCGCCGGACCCTACGCCAACGCCGACGTACAAGAACAAGAACAAGAACAAGAAAGAGGAAACCCCGATGTTGACTCGCAAAGATGCAACCGGGCGGTCGCTGCCGCCGCTCAAGCCCGTCACCCTGGCATTGCTGGCGCTGGCCGCCAGCCAGGCCCAGGCCTTCGAAATCGACACCGGCAACCCCGACATGCGGGTGCGCTGGGACAATACCCTCAAGTACAGCGCAGCCTGGCGTACCGAGGGCGCCAGCAGCAAGCTCACCGAGGGGCAGACCGCCCTGAACCTGGACGACGGTGATCGCAACTTCAACAAGGGCCTGATCTCCAACCGTCTGGACTTGCTGTCGGAGCTCGACATCACCTATGGCAACGTCGGTGCGCGGGTCAGCGGCGCAGCCTGGTATGACGATGTCTACAACCAGGGTACCGACAACAGCGACCCCAGCCGGGCCAACAGTTACTCGGTCGGCCACGACACGTTCACCGACGACACCCGTACCTTGCACGGGCGCAAGGGCGAGTTGCTCGACGCCTTCATCTTCGGCAAGACCGAGATCGGCGAGATGCCGGTGTCCGGTAGGCTGGGCCAATACGCCATGCAGTGGGGCGAGAGCCTGTTCTACGGCATGAACGGTATTGCCGGCGGCATGGCGCCGGTGGACGTGGTCAAGGGCCTGTCGGTGCCCAACACCCCGTTCAAGGAGTTGATCCGGCCGGTCAAGCAGGTGTCCGGGCAACTGCAACTGACCCCCGACGTCTCCCTGGGCGCCTACTACCAGTTCGAGTGGGAGGCCAGCCGCCTGCCGGCGGCCGGCAGCTATTTCTCCAACGATGACTTCTTCGGCGACGGCGGCGAGCGCATGTACGTGGGCGGCGCGGTCATGCCGGGCGGTCAGCCGCTGGCGTTCTACCGTGGCCAGGACAAGAAGGCCAAGGACTCGGGGCAGGGCGGTGTGCAACTGCGCTGGCGCACCGAAACCGTGGACTGGGGGGTCTATGCCATTCGTTTCCACGACAAGTCGCCGCAGCTCAACGTGCGCCCCGATTTCGCCAGCCTCAACCCGGTCACCGGCAAGGCCGGCGAGTTCTACTGGGTCTACCCCGAAGGCATCGAGGCCCTGGGCGCGAGCTTCTCCACCACCCTGAGCAACTTCAACATCGCCGGTGAACTGTCCACCCGCTGGAACCAGCCGCTGGCCTCGACCAACCAGCATGCCTTGCTCGTCGGCGAGGCGATCGACAACAGCGATGACCCGCTCTACGCCAACGGCCGCACGTTGCACGCCAACTTCTCCTGGCTGGCCAGCCTGGAGCCGAATTTCATCGCCCCCGAGTCGAGCTTCCTGGGTGAAATTGCCTGGAACCGGGTGATGAGCATCAGCCAGAACGCCGACGCCGTCGACCCCAACGCCGACCGCGACGCCACCAGCCTGCGCCTGGTCTTCGAGCCGATGTACCGGCAGATCCTGCCCGGCCTCGACCTGTCGGTGCCGATCGGCGCCAGCTACACCAACGGCGCGTCCATGGCCCTGGGAACCGGCTTTGGCACCGACCACGGCGGGGACCTGAACATCGGCCTCAAGGGCAACTACCTCAACACCTGGAACCTGGGCCTGACCTACACGCATTACTACGGCCCGCAGAACACCTTCCTCGACGCCAACAACCACTACACCTTCGAACAGTCGCTCAAAGACCGCGACTTCATCGCCTTCACCGTCAGCCGTACCTTCTGACCGAGGACTACCCGATGAAACACAACAAGAAAGTCGTTTGCCTGCTCACTGCCCTGAGTGCTTCCCTGCTGTTTGCCCACGGCGCCCTGGCCGCGGTCTCCGCCGAGGAGGCGGGCAAGCTCAAGACCACCCTGACGCCGCTCGGTGGCGAGCGGGCCGGCAACGCCGATGGCAGTATTCCGGCCTGGACTGGCGGCTACACCCAGGTCGACCCGGCCTACAAGGACGGCGGCAAGCGTGGCGACCCGTTCGCCGGCGACAAGCCACTACTGACCATCACCGCGCAGAACATGGCGCAATACACCGACAAGCTGACCCCGGGCATCCAGGCGATGCTCAAGAAATACCCGGACAGCTACCGGCTGCAGGTCTACCCCACCCATCGCAGCGCCGCCGCGCCGCAATCGGTGTACGACGCCACTTTTGCCAACGCCACCCGCGGCAAGCTGGTCGACGGCCCTGCCGGCCCGATGCCTGAGGGCGCGTCCGGGGGCATTCCGTTTCCGATTCCGGCCAACGGCGTGGAGGCCATGTGGAACCACCTGCTGCGCTGGCGCGGCGCCTCCTGGCATGCCAGCTTCAATCAGTACCTGACCACCGCCGATGGCAAGCACGTGCTGACCAACGACTCGCGCTCTGACCTGCAGATGCCCTGGTACCTGCCCGGCGGCAGTGGGGAGAAGGGGGTGTTCTGGTCGATCCGCATGACCAACGACGGCCCACCGCTGCGTGCCGGCGAAGCCATCACCGGCCTGGAAAACCTCAACGCCGACAAGGCCGCCGTGTGGACTTACCTGCCGGGCCAGCGCCGTGTCCGTCGCCTGCCCAACGCCTGCTGCGACACACCGACGCCCGCCACCGCCGGGGTCATGAGTTTTGATGAGTTGTACGTCTTCAACGGCCGCCTCGATCGCTTCGACTGGAAGCTGGTGGGCAAGAAGGAGATGTACATCCCCTATAACGCCAACCAGGTCTTCACCGCGGCCAACGCCGAAGCGCTGCTCGACCCGCACCACCTCAATCCTGCCGCCATACGTTGGGAGCTGCATCGCGTCTGGGTGGTGGA
This sequence comes from Pseudomonas fuscovaginae SE-1, assembly GCF_000364705.1. GTDB lineage: Bacteria > Pseudomonadota > Gammaproteobacteria > Pseudomonadales > Pseudomonadaceae > Aquipseudomonas > Aquipseudomonas fuscovaginae_A. The sequence goes on from NZ_AQOH01000094.1 coordinate 36,056, forward strand.
GGCGACCCTGAAGAACGGCCAGCGCCACGTGATGCCCAAGAGCACTTACTACCTCGACGAGGACACCTGGGCCGCTGTACTGGGTGAGCGCTACGACGCGCGCAACCAACTGGCCAAGGTGCTCTGGACCTCGCCTGTGGTGCTGCCTGACCTGCCTGGCGTGGTGACCCTCACCAATGGCTTCTACGACCTGCTCTCCGGTGCCTGGTTCGCCGGCGACCTGTTCGCCGGCAAGAACGAACAGTACCGCATCGTGCCGCCCTACAAGGACTCGGTGTTCACCGCCGATGCCATGGCGGGCGAGGGTGTGCGCTGAGGCGCACCTTTGCTGCGGCTGTCTCGACTATAAGAAAAAAGGTTGCGTGCGATGAAGAAGATCCTCTACGGCTGGCTGCTGGCGGCCTGCTGCGGGCTGCCCCCGGCTTTTGCCGGGAACAGTGTGAATGTCCTGGCGCAGCCCGCGCTGCAAGGTCCCCAGGCGCTGCGCGCGGTGCTGCAGGATGTGGCCCGCGCCGGCCAGCGCCTGGTGGCGGTGGGCGAGCGCGGTGTGGTGCTGCTTTGTGATGACAACGGCACGACCTGGCGCCAGGCCATGGACGTACCGGTGAGCGTCAGCCTGACCGCCGTGCAGTTCGTGGATGAACACCGCGGCTGGGCGGTCGGTCACGCCGGGGTCGTGCTGTACACCGAAGATGGTGGTGAGCACTGGGCCTTGCAGCTTGATGGGCAGCGCGCCGCCGCCCTGGAGCTGCAGGCGGCCGAGGCTTCCGGCGACGCCAACCGCGTCGCCGCCGCACAACGGCTGCTGGCCGACGGTGCCGACAAGCCGCTGCTGGCCCTGAGTTTTGCCGACGCACGGCACGGCCTGGTCGTGGGCGCCTATGGACTGGCCCTGAGCACCGCCGACGGCGGGCACAGCTGGCAGTCAAGCATGGACCGGTTACCGAATCCGCGCGGGCTTCACCTGTATGCCGTGGCCCGCCAGGGCGCCGACCTGTACATCGCCGGCGAGCAGGGCCTGCTGCTGCGTTCGCGTGACGACGGTGCCCATTTCGAGGCGCTGGAAGGGCCCTACGACGGTAGCTACTTCGCTGCCAGCGTGTTACCCAACGGCCGGCTGCTGGTCGGTGGGCTGCGCGGTTCGCTGTTCGCCTCCGACGACGGCGGTGCCAGTTTTCAGGCACTGGCCAATCCAGTGCCCGCTTCGCTCAACGGCATCCGCGTGGCTGGCGAGCAACTGCTGCTCGCCAACCAGGCGGGCCTGCTGCTGCGCAGTGGCCTCAGCCACTTCGTCGCGCAACCCTTGCCGGTTTCTGACGGTTTGCCACTGACCGCCGCGACCCTGGCCGCCGATGGCGCCATTGTCGCCGTTGGCATGGCCGGTGCCCGCCGCCTGGCGCCTTCCTCTCTTCCCACCCTGACGGACTGAGCCATGCACGCCACGAACCCACCCGCGCCGTCCAGCGGCCGTCTCGATGACTTCGACAGCACCTCCGGCTCGCTGCTGGAACGCGCCCTGTTCAACCACCGTGCGCTGGTCCTGCTATTGTGCCTGGCCGCGACCCTGCTACTGGGCTGGCAGGCTTCGCGCCTGACGCTCAACGCCAGTTTCGAGAAGATGATCCCCGGCGATCATCCGTTCATTCACAACTACCTGGCGCATCGCCAGGAACTGGCCGGCCTGGGCAACGCCGTGCGCATTGCCGTGGCCAACCCGCGCGGCACGCTCTATGACAAGGACTACCTGCGCAGCCTGCAGCAGCTCAACGACGCGGTGTACCTGCTACCGGGCGTGGACCGCGCGGCGATGAAGTCGTTGTGGACACCGTCCACCCGCTGGACCGGTGTGACCGAGGAGGGCCTGGAAGGCGGCCCGGTGATTCCTGATGGTTACGATGGCGGCGAAGCGAGCCTGGAGGCGCTCAAGCGCAATGTGGAACGCGCCAACGAGATCGGCCAACTGGTGGCTTTCGACCAGCGTTCGAGCATTATCTACGTGCCGCTGCTGGAGAAAACGCCGGATGGCCAGGCGCTGGACTACACGGCGTTCGCCCACGAGCTGGAAACCCTGCGCACCCGCTTCCAGGCGCAGGGGGTGGAGATTCACATCACCGGCTTCGCCAAGGTGGTGGGTGACCTCATCGACGGTCTGAAGCAGATCCTGCTGTTCTTCGCTGCCGCCATCGCGATCACTGCCGCCGTGCTCTACTGGTATACCCGCTGCGCGCGCAGCACCGCGCTGGTGGTGATCTGTTCGCTGGTGGCGGTGATCTGGCAGCTCGGCCTGCTGCCGCTGCTGGGTTACCAACTCGATCCGTACTCGGTACTGGTGCCGTTCCTGGTGTTCGCCATCGGCATGAGTCACGGTGCCCAGAAGATGAACGGCATCATGCAGGACATCGGCCGCGGCATGCACCGCCGGGTGGCGGCGCGTTTCACCTTCCGCCGGCTGTTCCTGGCGGGGCTCACCGCGCTGTTGTGCGATGCCGTGGGCTTTGCCGTGCTGATGATCATCCGGATCCAGGTGATCCAGGACCTGGCGGTCATCGCCAGCCTGGGTGTGGCGGTGCTGATCTTCACCAACCTGATCCTGTTGCCGGTGCTGCTGTCCTATCTGGGCGTCAGTGCCCGCGCGGCGCGCCGCAGCCTGCGGGCCGAAGAGGCCGAGGCGAGTGGGGCGGCCAAGCATGCGCTGTGGCGCTTCCTGGACCTGTTCACCCGTCGCCGCTGGGCTGCCGCGTGCATTGTCCTGGCTGCCCTCATGGCTGCCGGTGGCTACGCCGTGAGTCTGCACCTGAAGGTGGGGGACCTCGACGCCGGAGCCCCCGAACTGCGGGCGGATTCGCGTTACAACCGCGATAACGCCTTCGTGACCCAGCATTACGGCGCCAGCAGCGATGTCTTCGCCGTGATGGTGCGCACGGCCCCTGGCGGTTGCTCGGCCTACGACACCCTGAAACGGGTGGATGACCTGGACTGGCGGTTGCGCGGCCTGCCGGGCGTGGACTCGACCAACTCGCTGGCGCTGCTCAATCGCCGGGTACTGGTCGGCCTGTCCGAAGGCAACCCGAAGTGGTACGAGCTGGTGAACAACCAGGCGACCCTGAACATGGTCACCGCCAACGCTCCGCGTGGGCTGTACAACGATGACTGCAGCCTGCTCACGCTCTACGCCTACCTCACCGACCACAAGGCCGACACCCTGGCGCGGGTGGTCGACAGCGTGCAGACCTTTGCCCGGACCAACGACAGCGAGCAGGCGACGTTCCTGATGGCGGCCGGCAGCGCCGGCATCGAGGCGGCCACCAATCAGGTGGTGAAGCAGGCCAACCGCGACATGCTCTGGTGGGTCTATGGCGCGGTGATCCTGCTCTGCCTGGTGACCTTTCGTTCCTGGCGGGCGGTGCTCTGCGCGGTACTGCCGCTGGTGCTCACCTCGATCCTTTGCGAAGCGCTGATGGTCGCGCTGGGCATGGGGGTGAAGGTGGCGACCTTGCCGGTGATCGCCCTGGGCGTGGGGATCGGCGTGGATTACGCCTTGTACGTGATGAGCATCGTGCTGGCCCAGTTGCGCCAGGGCGCAAGCCTGTCCGAGGCCTATTACCGGGCGCTGCTGTTCACCGGCAAGGTGGTGATGCTCACCGGCGTGACCCTGGCCATTGGCGTGGGGACCTGGATTTTCTCGCCGATCAAGTTCCAGGCCGACATGGGCGTGCTGCTGGCCTTCATGTTCATCTGGAACATGGTGGGGGCGTTGATTCTGCTGCCGGCCCTGGCCTACTTCCTGTTGCCGCGTCAGCAACCCCGGGCGCAGGTGGAGCCGGTGCTGCCGGCCCTGGAGCAGAGGGTCCAGGCGCACGAGCAGCGTCCCGAGCCGGTTCGTCACAGCACCCGCCTTCGCGCGCTGGAGGAGGTGAGCCATGGGCGCTGAACGCACGGCGGGTAATGCACAAGCCTTGTTGCTGCTGTTCGGCAGTTGCCTGCCCGTACTGGGCGCGGTGCTCATCGCACCGGTGCTGCCTCGCATGCAGGCGCATTTCTCCGAGACGCCCGGTGCCGCCGTGCTGGTACCGGTGGCCCTCACGCTGCCAGCCCTGGTGATCGCCTTGCTCGCGCCGCTGGCTGGCGTGCTGGCGGACCGTGTCGGTCGCCGCCCGCTGCTGTTGGCCAGCATGCTGCTGTACAGCCTCTGCGGAGTATTGCCGCTGTGGCTGGACTCACTGGGCCTGATCGTGGCCAGCCGTGGCGGTATTGGCTTGGCCGAGGCCGGCATCATGACCTGCTGCACCACGCTGATGGGTGACTACTTCGACGGCCAGCGCCGGGAGCGGCTGTTCGCCTTGCAGATGGTGGTGACCTCGCTGTCGGCCGCGGTGTTCATGGGCGCAGGGGGCGCGCTGGGGGAAAGTGGCTGGCGTACGCCGTTCACGCTCTATGCCGTGGGCCTGCTGTGCCTGCCGTTGATGGCCGCGCTGCTCTGGGAGCCTCGGACCCATCGTTTCCAACCTGAGCCGACCTGCGTGACACGCTTTCCGTGGGCGGCCTTGGCGCCGTTGTACCTGCTCACGGCTCTGGCCGGTGTCAGCCTGTTCATCGTGCCGGTGCAGGCGGGTTACCTGCTGCAACTGCTGCATGTCGACGCACCGCAACAAGTGGGCTTGACCATGGGCGCCAATCAACTGGGCGTGCTGGTCGGCGCCCTGGCTTTTCGCCGATTGGGTCGCCTGCCGGCGGGCAGGCTGCTGGCCCTGGGGTTCGCTACGGCGGGCTCGGGCGGCGTGCTGATGGCCGTGTCGAGCAGCCATGCTCCCGTGGTCCTGGCGGTGCTGATCAATGGCCTGGGTGTCGGCCTGCTGCTGCCGACGCTGATTACGCAGGTGATGCAACAAGTCGGCTTCGATCAGCGTGGCCGTGCCACGGGCGGCTTCACGGCGTCGATTTTCGCCGGTGAGTTCGCCAGCCCACTGCTGGTGCTGGCCCTGACCGGCGGTGTGACGACGCAACTGCCGCATGCACTGTTGATGGTCGCGTTCGTTCAACTGGTACTGGGCCCGATATGCCTGCTGCTGAGCAGGACACAGAATCTTATGGTCGACGGTGGCACGACCATCGGCGACGGCAATTGAAAGGAGACAGCATGCAATCGCTTCCTGCATTCAAACGTGTGGTCACGGGCCACGATGCCCAGGGGCAGGCGGTCGTCGCCAGTTGTGGCCCGACGCCGAACAACTTCCCGCTCAGGGCGGTGCCCGGCACCCTGTTCTATGAAGTCTGGAACAGCGTCGGCAGCCCGGCGCTGCTGGACAATGGCGACGACCCCACGGCGCAGCCGCTGCAACTGAGCCCCGGCGCGCTCGGCAGTGTGATCCGTGTGGTGGACATTCCACCGGACAGCGTGCAGAACCAGGTCAGCGCCGAGAACGCGGCAGCCGTTTTTGCCGAGATCGGTGAGGCTCACGCCGGCACGGGCAAGGCCGATTCGAAGCACAAGCTGATGCACCGTACCCGGACCCTGGATTATGGCATCGTCACCGAGGGTGAGGTCTGGCTGGTGCTGGACGGCGACGAGGTTCAGCTCAAGCGGGGCGATATCGTGGTACAGCGCGGTACCAACCATGCCTGGAGCAACCGCAGCGAGCAGATGGCGCGTATGGTCTTCATTCTGCTCGACGGCCGTTACGCCGAGGACCTGAAGGAGCTGTTGCCATGAAGCTCGCCACGCTCGAAGACGGTAGCCGCGATGGCCGCCTGCTGGTGGTTGCCCGCGACCTGAGGCAGGCGGTGGACGCCAGTGGCGTGGTCGCCACGTTGCAGTCTGCCCTGGAGCATTGGTCGCAGGTCGAGAGCGACTTGCAGCACCTCTACCAGCGGCTCAATGCCAACGAGGTGGAGCAGGCCTTTGCCCTTGACCTGCAACAGCTTGCCGCGCCGTTGCCGCGCGCCAGCCAGTGGCTCCACGG
>NZ_AQOH01000095.1 GCF_000364705.1 Pseudomonas fuscovaginae SE-1
GCGAGCTGATGCAGAAAGCCTTCAACCTGGAGCCCATCGAGGGCGTCGAACACACGCCCTTGATCTATCAGGGCGCCAGCGATGATTTCCTGGGACCGTGCGTGGACATCCCCTTGCCCAGTGAAGCCCATGGTATCGACTTCGAAGGCGAGTTCGCCGTAGTGGTCGGCGACGTACCGATGGGGTGTCCGGCTGAACACGCCTTGCAGCATGTGCGTTTGGTGCTGCAACTGAACGATGTCAGCCTGCGCGCCTTGGCACCGCGGGAGATGAAGACGGGGTTTGGCTTTCTCCAGGCCAAGCCGGCCAGCAGCTTTGCCCCGGTGGCGGTCACGCCGGATGAACTGGGTGATGCCTGGCGCGACGGTCGTGTGCATCTGCCCCTGAAGGTGGAGTGGAACGGCGAGTGGTTCGGCCATCCCCATGGCGGCGCCATGCATTTCGGCTTCCATGAGCTCATCGCCCATGCCGCCCTGACACGCCGGCTGGGCGCGGGCACGCTGATCGGTTCCGGCACCGTTTCCAACGCCGATCGCTCCGTGGGGTCAGCCTGTATCGCCGAGCGCCGCGCCATCGAAACCATCGCTCACGGCGCGCCGCGCACGCCCTTCATGCGCTTTGGCGATCGGGTCCGGATGGAGGCGCTTGGTGCCGAGGGCGAGGTGCTGTTCGGCGCCATTGACCAGCGTGTCGTGCAGGGGGGCGGGTCATGCGTGTGATGGTCACGGGGGCCAATGGCTTCGTCGGGCGCCAGTTGGTGAACCGTCTTCTGGAGAGCGGCGAGCTACGCGGTCGACGTATCGAGGCGTTGTTGCTGTTGGACCAGAGGCTTGAGGACTTGCCCGACGATGCACGCTTGCGTCGTCATGACGGCAGCGTTACCGACCCGGCCTTGCTGCGCCGGGTGCTGGCCGATGGTGTCGATGTGGTCTTTCATCTGGTCAGTGTGCCGGGCGGGGCTGCCGAGGCCCAGTACGAGCAGGGCTACCAGGTGAACCTGCAGGCCAGTCTGGAACTGCTCAACCAGTTGCGCAAGCCGAACTGCCCGCCGGTGCTGGTGTATGCCAGCAGCGTTGCGGTCTACGGCGGGGAGCTGCCGGCGCGCATGGATGAGGATTACCCGACTTCACCGCAGCTGTCCTATGCCGCGCACAAGCGCATGGTGGAAATTGCGCTGCAGGACCTGGCCCGGCGTGGCGAAGTGGACGGCCGTGCGCTGCGCCTGCCCGGCATCGTCGCTCGTCCACGCGAGCCGAACGGCTTGCGCTCGGCGTTCATGAGCGACTTGCTGCACGCCTACGCGTCAGGGGAGGCCTATACCTGCCCGGTGTCGCCCGAGGCGTGCGCCTGGTGGATGTCTGCCCGTTGCTGCGTGGACAACCTGGTGCACGCTGCCGAGCTGGAGAACCCGGGCAGCCAGCGCATCTGGCAGTCGCCGGTGCTGCACCTTTCCGTCGCCCAGGTGCTGGCGGGACTGGCAGCCCGTTTTGGCGAAGCCAACCGCGCGCGCATCGATTTCGCCCCCGACCCACAACTGGAAGCGCTGTTCGGCCGCTACCCACCGCTGCGTACCCCTCAGGCCCGTGAGTTGGGCTTCAGCCACGACGGCTCGGTGGCCGGCCTGCTGAGCAACGCTCTCGACCTGCCTGTGCGCCGCAGCCGCCGCGCGACCACCCGTAAAGGAGTTTCCGCATGAGCCTGCACACACGTCGTCTGCTGGACCTGTCCGTGACCCTGGACAACAACCCCCATACCGATCCGCCACCGCTGCTGCCCAGGATCGACTACATGGACCATCAGCAGGGCTGGCCGGAAATGGCGGCGATGTTTCCCGGCCTGCGCAAGGAAGACCTGCCGGGGCATGAGTCCTGGGCAGCGGAACGCCTGCAGATCACCACCCACAGTGGCACGCACATGGATGCTCCGTGGCATTACGCGTCCACCACCGACGGTGGCAAGCCGGCCTTCGGCATCGATGAACTGCCGTTGGAGTGGTGTCTGCAACCGGGGGTGAAACTGGATTTTCGTCACCTGCCGGATGGCCACGTGGTCACGGCGTCGCAGGTCGCGGACGAACTGGCGCGCATCGGTCATGAGTTGCAGCCGCTGGACATCGTGCTGGTGAATACCCGTGCGGGCAGCCTGTTCGGTCAGCCAGGCTATCTCGAAGCGGGTGTGGGCATGGGGCGTGAGGCCACGCTGTACCTGCTGGAGCGAGGGGTGAGGGTGGTCGGCACTGATGCCTGGAGCTGGGACGCGCCGTTCAAGTACACCCGCGAACGCTTCTGTGCGACGGGGGATGCCTCGATCATCTGGGAAGGGCACAAGGCCGGTCGTGACATCGGCTATGGGCAGATGGAGAAATTGGCCAATCTGGAGCGACTCCCGGCGTCCGGCTTTCTGGTCAGTTGCTTCCCGTACAAGATTCGCCATGCCTCTGCGGGGTTTGTTCGGGCGGTGGCGATCTTCGAGTAGTGGATCGATGTGGGCTTGCCCGGCTAAAGCGAGCTCATGGGCGCATTGGCGAGACAGGATCTCCGTTTGCCGCGAAACCTTCGGCAAAAGCCGTTGTTCAGACGCAACAGTGCTGGATCGCAGACTAGATAGCACAGCGGGTTATAGATCTGCTCCGGTCATTGCCGATTATTGAACACAGGCTGTCCAAGTCGTCAGAAAAAACCTACGCCGCGCTGGCGCTCTGCTAGGCTGAGGCCTGTATCTGCAGCCGTTGTGTGGCAGTTGCGCAAGCAGTAGCACGGCCTACTGCCAGGGAAGGAGGTTCGTGGTCGGCGCAAATGGTCAGTCCTTGCAGCTCGCTGCCTTCCATCATTCGTTCGGTTGATAGTGACCATCAAAAAACGCAAGTTCTGTTTTTTGGGCGAAAGAGGAAGATAGCGGCATACCGAACCTGCTTCCGAAGGAACCCGAGCGATGAAAATTTCAACCCTGCTGGCTTTTGTCGCCGTCCTCACCACAGGTATCGCCACCACCTTTCCCACCCAGGCCGCCGAGAGCCCCCGTGACGAGCAGGCCTGCCATTTCCTGCCGGTGGCCGACAGTGGCCTGAGTCTGAAGCAGGCACGCTCGGTCGGCGTGCTCTACAGCGAAAACACTGTCAATACTCTTGAATACCTGGAGCGCTACCACAGCGTGGCGCTGAACGGGGCGAAGAACGATGCCCTCGACTCGCGCATCAGCAGCGCCTTCGTCAGCAGCTCGGACCCGAAACTGGCGATCGACTGGCTCAAGGCCTCGTTGCATAAGCAGTTCGCTTCGGTGACCGTCTACGACAACCTCGATGCGGTGGTGCAGGCCCGTCCCGACGTGGTGGTGATGCTGGATACCTACAGCCGCCTGGTGACCAAGCGCAACAACCAGTTCGAGGCCCGTTTCATCGCCAAGTTCTATGACTCGAACCTGCAATACATCGGCCAGGCCGAAGGCTCCACCGGCAAGCAACTGTCGTCCGTGTGGGTCAAGGGCAAGGCGGCGCCGGAAATCGCCGCGCAGATCAGCCAGCAGCGCGACCTGCAGGTCGATGCCCTGAAACAGTTCGATGCCTCGCTCAAGGCGCTGGTGAACTCGGGCAATGTGGAGCGCATGGCGAGCAACTGAGCCGCCGCTCCGAGTCAGCGACGTGCCAGTTTGTACTTGACGCAATCCTCGTAGAAACCGCGGCGGATGGCCTCGGGCTTGAGCCGCGACTGACTGTCGTAGGTCTGTTCGGTAATGCCCAGGGCCATCATGCGCATCCAGCCCTTGCTGAACTTGTAGGCCTGGATCTTCTGTCGCGCGGCGTACAGCGATACCCCCGAAAGCTTCAACTCCTGCGCCCGGGCCGCGGTGCCGGCGCCCCAACTGCACATGTAGCGGTCATTGGCCTTCAGCTCCTTGCCGTTGGCGCACAGTGCAACGCCTGCCAGGGAAAACGAGATCAGCGTGGTCCATACCGTTCGCATTTATGCTCAACCTAACTGCCTGAAAATAAAGTGATTCTGGCTGTTGCTGAACGGTCGCGGGGCCATCAGTTTGCCTGCTGCGCTCAACCCGGTGTCGGTGTCGGCAGGCGCAGTTCCACGCTCAATCCTCCTCGGGGGCGATGGGGGAACGCCAGGCTGGCGTCCAGGCGGCGGGCGATCACCTCGACGATCAACAGGCCCAGCCCTGCGCTCTGTGGGTTGCCGGCACTGTGGAAACGGTCGCACAAGCGATCGAGCAATTCGTCGCTCACGGCCGGTCCTTCATCCATGATTCGCAGCATCGTGCAGGGGCCGGCGCGTTCAAGCACGATCTGTATTTCGCTCCTCGCCGGAGCGAAGTTCAGCGCATTGCCCACCAGGTTCCGCAGCAGGATGGAGAGAGCGGTAGGGTCGGCGCCCAGTTGCTCCAGCAGGTGCTCGAGCGTGGCACGCATCGGCTGCAATTCCGGTGGCGACGGCCCGGCTTGCAACGGTTCGAGGCTTTCCACCGCGCGGTTGCGCAGGTGGCGGTGCAGGCGTTGCAACGGCCGAAGTCCCCAGCCCAGAAGTGCCCAGATCACCAGCACCAGTATCGGCAGGCCGATCAGTGTCGGCCAGAGGGTGTGCTGGACGGTGCGCTGCTGGACGTGCTCGATCAGCAGCAGTGGGGGCCGCGCAACTGCCGCTGGACGTCTGGCGCGCCGATCTGCCGACCGCCTGCGCAGGGCCGGGTTTCTTGCCAGGTTGATTGCCAAAGACGTCTGATGCTGCACGGAGGAAGGCAAACGGTGACAACGATCTCAGCAGTCGACCGACAACTCTGGTAAAGTTCGTTAGCTTACTACATATCCAGTTGCCTACTTGTAATCGAGACACCCGCAATGAGCAATGACCTGAGCGAAGAGGAGATGCGCCTGGCGCTTTTCGGCTCTTCGCGTCCAAGTGCCGACCCGATCACCCCGCAAGCCCCCGAACCCGAGGTGGTCGTCGCGCCTGCCGCTGCGCCCAAACGCCGGCCTGTGGCCAAGGCGCTGTCGCCCAGGCTGCGGGTGATCCTGCATGCGACCAGGGAGTTCGAAGGCGAGATAGAAGAGCTGGTGTATGACGCCAATACCCTCAGCACCTTCACTGCCGAGCAGGAGGCCAAGGCCGCCGCGAAAAAGAAGAAGTTCCGCTATTTCGAGGTGGTTTCCATCAAGCCCATCTGACCTGGGCTCCCTTCGCCGTTTCGACGGTTTCCCGGCTTGCCATGGGACGGGGCGGGACCGGCAGTGCTCAACCCCGCTCCACGTAGTCCCTGGGTGACTCGCCCAGCAGGCGCTTGAACATTGCCGAAAAGGCGCTGGGGCTGGCGAAGCCCAGGCTGTCGGCGATGCGATTGACCGGCTCTCCGGCCTCGAGCAGGGTCAAGGCCCGAGCCACCCGGACCTGTTGCACCCACTGCCGATAGGTGATGCCGGTCTCCCTGATGAACAGCCGGATCAGGGTCCGGCTGCTGGCGCCCACCACCTCTGACCATTGCTCGATGGTCTGCGCCCGGCCCGGCTCCTCCAGGATCTGTTGGCAGATTGTGACCAGCCGACGGTCCTGCGGCCAGGGAATCTCCAGCGGTACCGTCCGCGAATGTTCCAGCTTGTGCAGGATCAGCGCGACGATGCTGCGGTTGGGCAGATCGTCCGGGTACAGCATCGGCTGTTCGGCCAGGGCCAGGATCAGCTCGCGCAGCAACGTGTCGACCTCGATCACCTTGACCCGCTCGCCGAATAGCCCGGCCTGGCTGCGCTCGATGTAGATCGTGCGCATCCGTGTGTCGCTGAGCATCACCTGGTCATGCACCACGCCGGCCGGAATCCACAGCCCACGCTGGGGCGGGATGTACCAGATGCCATGTTCGCTGGCGACCCGCATCAGGCCCTTGCTGGCGTAGAGGAATTGTCCCCGTGGATGGCTGTGCGGCGCGTTGTAGCTGCCCGCCGCCTGATCGCGGGAGAAGGCGGTGATCACCCGGGGCAGGTCCTGGTAGTCGTGATAGTCGTCGCTGTGCCCCTCGGATTTGAGGCTGTCACTTTGGCGACGAATGTTGGCATTCATGCAAAACCGTCCAGGTCGATGGCGAAATTAGTATTTGCCACAGAAATCAGTTCAGCGATAGAGATCTGGAGGCAGCGCATGTCAATCGCAGTGGCACAGAGAACACGAGCAATCGAATTCATGGCGGGCCTCGGCCTGTTTATCCTGGCGCTTTCCCTGCGCCCGGGCATCGTCTCGGTCGGGCCGCTGGTCGGCGCGATACAGGCCGAGTTCGGCCTGCGGCACGCCCAGGCGGCGTTGCTGACAGCGATACCGGACGTGTGCATGGGCCTGTTCGCCATCTTCACTCCGCGCGTCGGCCGCCGTTTCGGCAATGATCGGGTGGTGCTGTTCTCCCTGGCCCTGCTCGGCGCCGCGATGGTCCTGCGTGCCTTCGCCGGGTCGTCGGCCAGCCTGCTGTTTTCGACCTTCCTGGTGGGTGTCGGTGTCGCCATTTCGGGGCCGTTGATCGGCGGCTGGATCAAGAGTCACTTCGCCAGTCATGCGGCCATGCTCATGGGCATCTACGCCGCCGGCCTGGGCATCGGGGCCACCCTGGCGGCGGTGGGCAGCGAGTACGTGGCGCTGGTCGAAGGTGGCTGGCGCCTGGCGGCGGGGATCTGGGCGGTGCCTTGCGTGTTCGCCATGATCAGCTGGCAGCGCCTGGCGGCGGTATTCCCGTCCCGGCCGCAGGCCGTGCAAGGCGCCAGCAGCCCGGTCAGCCAGCCGGCATTTCGCCGCGGCCGGGCCTGGCTGATCGCGGTGTACTTCGGCCTGGGCCAGTTCGTCTGCTACGCCTGTTTCGCCTGGGTGGGCGAGAGCAGTCGCGAGCTGGCGATCAACAGCCTGGGTTCAGGGCTCAACCTGGGCCTGTTCGCGGCCATTATCGCGATCAGCAGTTTCGTTTCCGGGGTCATGACCCGTTCCACGCCGGATCGCCGTGCCTGGCTGGGCGGGTCGGCCATGCTCTCGGCCGCCGGGGCTGCAGCGCTCTGGCTGGCCCCGGGCCTGCTCGGTGCGTTGCCGATCGTCGCCATCGCCCTGGGCCAGGGCAGCTGTTTCGCCCTGGCGATGACCTTGCCGCTGGACAACACCCACACCCATGAACAAGCAGGGCAGTGGACTGCTTTCATGTTGTTCATCGGTTACCTGGTGGCGGCGCTGGGCCCCTTCGCCTTCGGCTTCCTGCGTGACCACACCGGCACCTTCGAGGCCTCCTACGGCCTGCTGGTCGCGGCCTCGCTGGCGATGCTGGTGCTGACGCCGTTGCTCAAGCCGCACAGGCATCAGCAGGCTTGATTGTCCTTCCTGTTGCGCAGGTACCCGGCCATCGCAGCAAAGCGTTGCCGGGTTTCATGTTCGAAAATGCGGTTGACCAGCGGGTCCAGCAGCCAGCCGAGCCAGCGTGGTCGCAGTTGCACGTTGAAGGTGTAGATCAGCTCCGAGGTGTCGTTGCCCAAGTCACGGTGGCGCATCGACGCGGCCCACCCGTGGAACCAGCCGGCCGGTTCGACCAGCACCGCAGCCGCGACCTTGGATGGCACGTAGTTGACGAAGCGGGTACGCAGGGAAAAGTGGCGCTTCCAGCCGCGCCCCTGGTTGAAGGTGATGGCGCCGATGTAGGGATGACTGCCACCACCTTCAACCCCGGCGGCGGAGAGCAGAGTGTCCCACTGCCGGCGTACCTCATGGTTGTGGAACGCCTCGAAGGCGTCGGCTGCGCTGGCGGGCATGACCAGCGTGATTCGACGTTGTGTCACCGAGCACCCTCGACCATCGCCGAGGTGAAATTCCAGCGCTGGAATTCCGGTTCGAACTCTTCCAGTTGCAACAGGCCCATGCAGGGCATCGCACCACGCTGGTCGATATGCCCCTTCGCCAGTTTGCAGGCCAGCAGTACGGTAGCCATGCAGGGAATCTCCGGGCCATGGCCGCCGGGCGCGGTCAGTTGCCAGGTCAGGCTGCCGGGCGTGCCGTCCTGGCGCAGGCCGCGCAGTTGAACACGCATGGCGCCCAGGTCGCTACCGAAGCGGTCCAGGGCCTTTCTCGACAAGGCATCCAGCTGTGCGGCGAACCGGCTGATCGGCAGTGGTATGCCCAGGCGCCGCAAGCCTGCCGCCAGCCACAGGCCCGCATGTTCCAGGCGCAGTTCCAGTGCGGCATGGAACTCGACGTCGCGTACTCCGGGGTAGCGGCTCGGGAACAGCGCCAGGTCCGGCACGTCGCAGGCCGCGCCCCAGCGCCGGCCCATGCCGGTGAAGTGGAAGTCGCGGATGTCCTGCCAGCCATGGCGCTTGACCCAGGCACCGTCATTCCAGCGGTCGAAGGCCTGGCCGGCATAGCCGAATACCGCCTGGATGGTCGCCACGCCCCGGGGTGCCTGCTGGCCCGGGGCGATGGCGATGCTGATGCCATCCAGGCGGGAAAACGAGCTGGCGAGGTGGTCGACTACCGCAGAGGAGAGACCCGGTACGCTGCTGGCACCGGAGACGGCCAGGACACCGGCCGCCTGTGCCTGCGCATCGACATTGGCGGCGAAACGGTCGACGAAGTCGCGGCCGTCGGCCAGGTCGATGTAGTGTGCGCCGGCGGCACATGCCGCCAGGGCAACCCGATAGTCCTGGCCCTGGAAGGGCCCGGCGCAGTGGATGACCAGGTCCGGCCTGGCTTCGGCAAGGCGTTGCTCGAAATCGCTGGCCTCGATATCAAGGCGCAAGGTGGCGACGGTCTGACCATTGTCGAATGGGTGCCGGCCCGCGCTGGCGCTGCGACTGGCGGCAATCGGTTCCAGGCCGGGCTCCAGCGCCAGGCGCCGGCAGATACGCGCGCCGAAATTGCCCAGGCCGCCGATGACGATGATACGCACGATTCATCCTTGAGTGAGGGGAGAGGGCGGCAGTATACGGGGTCACGGGGTGGACAAGAAAAGAGGGGCAACAGGAGCCGGCTTGCTGACGATAGCGGTGCATCAGTTGGCGAAGTTCTCGCCTGACAGTTCACTATCGCCAGCAAGCCGGTCCCACAGGGACCGCGTACCATACTATGGCTGCTGGTCGCTCCAGACCGCCAGCTCGTAGCCATCCGGGTCGATGAAGTGGAAGCGGCTGCCACCGGGGAACGAAAACCGTGCCCGGCTGATGGTCGCGCCCGCGGCTTCGATCTTCCGCTGGATCGCCTCGAGATCCCGCCCATAGAGAATCACCAGCGGCCCACCTGGCCGCACCGGCTCTCCGGTGGTGAAGCCACCGGTCAGGCGGCCGTCGCTGAACTCGGTGTAGCTGGGGCCATGGTCGACGAAGCTCCAGCCGAACACCTCGCCATAGAAGGCCTTGCTGCGCGCGATGTCGCTGACGTTGAACTCGATGTTGTCGATCTGCCGATCCGTGCCTCGAACACTCATGCTGACTTCCCTGTTGTCGAATGTGGGCGGCGAGTCTAACCGATGAGTGCAACCTTCAGCAGGTACTTGCTGCCCGCTGGCTGGCTAATAGTCCTGCCTGGAGGTTGGCAGGATTGCTCTGTCTGGTGATTCCCACCTTGCTTTCTATCGGAGTTTCACTCTTGCAGTGCATTGATACCCATCCATTCCGTGGCCTGGTTTGTATCCGGACCAGGCTTCACGCCTCGGTGTTGGTCGCTCTGTTGGTCAGCGGCTGCAGCACGCACAAACCGGTGGCGGCCTATCGTGATGCCTGCCTGGATGAAGGATCGCCTGCCAGTGCCGAGTATCGGGCCTGCGTGGCAGACAGGGCCGCCATGAAGGAAATGGCGTTCAGGGCCCTGATGGATGATACCGGTGCCTATTCCCGGCCCATGCAAATCAGTACCACAGCAAAGGGTAAGCCGTTGCTGGCATCCGATTTCCCGGCCGCGGGCGGCGACGCCAGTTATGAAATCACCGAGTCCATGTCTGTTGCTCAAAACCAGGCGTTTCCCTTCAAGGTCAAGGTGATCTGGAGGAATGCTTCCCCGGATACCCGGGGCAGACCCGTGGACCTTATGCGGATGAAGCAGCTGGACAGCCTGATGTCATGGAGCGTGAAGAGGGATGGCACGGGAGCGTGGTTGTGTACCCAGTCTTCCCGACAACAACGGATGTGGGTTTTCTATGCGGCGGACGCCGAAACCTTCGTTGCACGGCTCAAGTCGGCGGTGGCTGCAACCGGGCCATATCCGGTTGAGTTCAGTTCCAGCAGAAGATCCCCACGTGATCCCAATGGCGACGCAGGCGCGATCACACCCAAGCAATGTGTGGAGTGATGCGTTGCATCGATCCGGGTCTGTGGTGGGCTCACACCATCGCCAACCGGTGCTTGCGCTTGGGCGGCATGAACACCCGATCGATAGCGTCCAGGTCATGCTCGTCCAACCGCAGTTGCGCGGCGGCGGCGTTGAGCCGCACGTGTTCCAGGTTGACTGCCTTGGGAATCGCCAGCACACCTTCATGGCGGATCACCCAGGCCAGCGCGACCTGGGCCGGGGTGGCGTCGTGGCGCGCGGCGATCTGCTGCAGCGTCGGGCTGTCGAGCAGGGCGCCGCCCTGGCCGACCGGGCAGTAGGCCATCAGCGGCAGGTGGTGTTGTTGCCACCAGGGCAGCAGATCGAATTCGATGCCGCGCTCCTCCAGGTTGTACAGCACCTGGTTGGTGGCGCAGAACGGCGAGGCCAGTTCCTGCAGGTCGTCGACATCGAAGTTGGATACGCCCCAGCGGCCGATCCGACCCTTTTCGCGCAGGCGCTCGAAGGCCTCGACGGTTTCCTCCAGCGGATACTGGCCGCGCCAGTGCAGCAGGTACAGGTCGATGTACTCGGTGCCCAGGCGCTTGAGGCTGCGCTCGCAGGCCAGGGGAATGCCCTTGCGGCTGGCGTTGTGCGGGTAGACCTTGCTGACCAGGAATACCTTGTCGCGCTGCCCGGCAATGGCCTGGCCGACCACTTCCTCGGCGCCGCCTTCGCCGTACATCTCGGCGGTGTCGATCAGGGTCATGCCCAGGTCGATGCCGGTTTGCAGGGCGCGGACCTCATGGGGCCGCTGCTGGTGGTCCTCGCCCATGCGCCAGGTGCCCTGACCGATGACGGGAACGGCCACACCGGCCAGATCGAGCGTTCGCATGGGAGCCTCCTTGGGAAAGCGGGGGTTATCCATATGGGGCAACGGCCGGTCCGCGAGGTTCCACCGTGCGGGTTTCTGGAGTCTGATTCTAGCCAGGATCGACGAGTAGGCGGGGCGATTTGTGCGCTTATTTCCTAAAGGAATAAAATGATTATTATTAATTCCTTTTGAATTTTTCGCGAAGGGTGCACCTTGGTCACACGGCGCACGACGTGCGTGCCATTCTCCCACACAGGAAGCTGCCCATGACCATCAAGGCTATCAACGTCCGCAACCAGTTCCGTGGCGTCATCAAGGAAATCAACCTCGGCCAGGTGCTGTCCGAGATCGATGTACAAACCGCTGCGGGCATCGTCACGTCGGTGATCACCACGCGCTCGGTGCGCGACCTCGAGCTGTCGGTTGGCAGCGAGGTGATTGCCTTCGTCAAATCCACCGAAGTGTCCATCGCCAAGCTATGACTGGCCGCGCCGGGCAGCTCTGCAAGGATTGACGTGACCGGGCGGTCATTCGTCGGAACCTTGTGCCAGAGCCTGCGGATCGCTGTCCTTGGTCTACGCTGAAGGTTTTTGAGGCGCCGGCTGCCTGCCGGCGGTGATCAACCTTGGAAAGGAGTGGCCCCATGAGAAAGGCTTACATGGAAGACAATGGCGATGAGTTCCCGATCAACAACCTGGTGCGCTGCGGGCAGACGCCCTATGTCGCCGAGTTCGGGGGAGAGGCGCCAGTGCAGGAGGCTTCGAGTCGGCCCAGTCAGTCGGCACCGAGCGGGTTGTTGAGGCGCCCCTATTTTCCCAAGGCCAGGCCGCGCCTGAAAAAACTGGCGTAAGGTGTTGCCGGTGGTGCGTTGAGGCCACCGAACCGATGAAGCATCCGGAGTCCGTGAGGGCTCCGGATTTTTTTGCGCTGAGCCGTGGGGCGGTGAATATCCTTTGGGCGGTTTTCTTAGAACAAATCAGCGCCTTAGGGCCTTTTCCAGGACGCCGGATACAAAAAATTTCAAAACTCGCGTGTACAGCCGTTCAAGCCTCGGCGTATTTTCGCCCCAAGCTGTTCGATCAGCGGTATGGGTCTGTAAGGGATTCAGCCTAGCAAGCCCGGAGCCAGAGCGTTCCAGGGGTCTGCATATAACGATTAGAGGGAGCTAAGTCGTGAACTGCATCTTCTGCGCTATCGTCGCCAAGCTGGCACCCGCGAGCATCGTCCATGAAGACGAACAGTGCCTGGCCTTTCTTTCCATTCAGCCGATCACTCCCGGTCATGTGCTGGTCATTCCCAAGGCCCATGCCGACGGCCTGGGCGATATTCCTCCGGAAACCGCGGGCCAGGTGATGGTGGTCGGCCAGCGCGTGGCGACGGCCTTGCGCAACAGCGGGCTGCAACTCGACGGACAACCTTGCGAGGGTATCAACCTGCTGCTGTGCGATGGTGCGGTGGCCGGGCAGACCGTCGGTCATGCTCACCTGCACGTCATTGCCCGATTCGTCGGCGATGGCTTCGACCTCGCCCACGGCGATATCGCCCTGGCCAGCCCGCAGGTGTTGGGTGAGCGTGCCGAACTGATTCGCTCGGCCCTCGAACGACTCTGAAGAAAATGTAGCCTGTGGCAGCCGGCTGGGGAGTCGCTGTCCAGGTGCGGTTCTTTGTCTGTCATTGCGCGTCCACGTCTATAGCCAGAAAGTTGGCCTGCCTATATCGCACGTAGAACCTATATCCGGCGCAAATCTTC
>NZ_AQOH01000096.1 GCF_000364705.1 Pseudomonas fuscovaginae SE-1
GGCGCAGGCTGTTTTCCATCCGACTGATCCCTTCCTCCAGCAGGGCCCGCGGGCAGCCGAAGTTCAGGCGGACGAACTGCCGGGCCTCGTCGGCGAATTCCACGCCGGCGCTCAGGCCGACCCTGGCCTGGTCGAGGAAGAACTGGTAGGGATCCTCCAAGCCCGATGCACTGCAATCGAGCCAGGCCAGGTAGGTACCCTGGGCCGGTTGCATGACCACGCCCGGCAGGCGGGTCTGTACCGCGTGCTGCAGGTAATCGCGGTTGCCCTGCAGATACTCCACCAGCGCCTTGAGCCACGGTCCGCATTCGCGGTAGGCGGTTGTCGTGGCTTCCAGGCCGAGAGTGTTGACGCTGTCGACCATGCCGCCACGAGCGGCGTTGAAGCGCTCGCGTACCACCGGATCCTGGATGATCGCATAGGCGGTCTTCAGGCCCGCGATGTTGTAGGCCTTGCTCGCCGACATGAGGGTGATGGTGCGTTTGGCGATCTCCGGGCTGAGGGAGGCCGTGGGCACATGGCGGCGTCCGTCATAGCAGAGGTCGGCATGGATTTCGTCGGAGATGATCAGTGCGCCGCGTTCCAGGCAGGCCTCGGCCACCTGTTGCAGCTCTTCCCGGGGGAAGACCTTGCCCAGTGGATTGTGCGGGTTGCTCAGCAACAGCGCACCGCCGTCCTGCAGCGCATCGCGCAGGGCGACGACGGGGGTGACGTAGTCGCCCTGGGCGTCACGTTCGAAGGGCAGTTCGACCTTCGGCAGGTTCCAGTTGCCCGGCGCCAGGCGCAGCGGGCGATAGTTCGGCGTCTGTACCACGACGTTGCGTCCCGGTTGCACGAAGGCGCGCAGGGCCATGTTGAAACCCGGCTCGACACCCGGCAGGAATACCAGCTCCTGAGGCTCGATCCGCCAGGCGTACTTGTTCCACAGGTCGACGACGATGGCCTCGCGCAAGGCATCCTGGGCCACGCTGTAACCCAGTTGTGGATGTTCGAGGCGCTGGTGCAGGGCCCGGGTGATTTCGTTCGCCACCGGCAGGTCCATGTCCGCCACCCACATGGGCAGGACATCGGTGGGGTAGCGGCTCCACTTGGTGCTGCCGGTGTGGCGGCGGTCGAGCAGGGTGTCGAAGTTGAAAGTCATGCTGGCGGAAAGTCTCGCGGGAAGTCCCCGAAGGGAGCGGGTGTACGGAATCTGCAGAGAGGGGGTGGCAGCACGCTGGCCCGCTGTCTGTCGCGTGATGGCCAGTCTACCCGGTCGTGGTGGCCGGTGGCACTGCTTCGACGCGATTGCGCCCCTTGCCCTTGGCCCGGTACAGGGCCAGGTCGGCTTCCTTGAGGGCCTGGGCGACGGTCTCGCCTTCCCGTGGCCAGTCGATGACGCCCAGGGATACCGTGACCGGTATGCCGTTCGGGCTTTCGGTGTAGGCCATGGCGCTGCGCAGCCGTTCGGCGACCTGAAGCGCCTGGTCCAGCGGCGTGGCGGGCAACAGCATGAGGAACTCCTCCCCGCCCTGGCGGCAGAGCACGTCGCTCTCGCGCGAGTGTCGGCGCATCTGTTGGGCCACATGTTGCAGCACCAGGTCGCCAGCGCTGTGCCCGTAGTTGTCGTTGACCTGCTTGAAATGGTCGATATCCAGGGCCAGCACCGAAAAAGGCTGGCGGTGGCTTTCCCAGTCCTCGAGGATCAGCTGCAGGCCACGTCGGTTGGTCAGGCCGGTGAGCGAGTCGGTGACGTTTTCCAGGTTGAGCCGGCCCAGTTGCTGGTGCAGGGACATCAGGGCCTTCTGCATGGCGTTTTTCAATTGTGCCGCCTCGTAGTACCAGGCCTTGACCTTGCTTACCGACTGCGCGGCACTCGAGGCGCCCCAGTGCTCGGTCGAGTTGGCCAGTTGCCAGAGCGGCTTGGTGATCAGCGAGGACAGCCACCAGATTGCCAGCAATGACAGCAGCGACAGCGGCACGGCGTAGCCGGCCACCTCCAGCATCAGTCGCTGCAGGCCTTCGAGGGTGATGTCGGTCGGCCGTTGGCTGATCACCCCCCAGCCGATACGGGGTACCGGGGCATAGCCGGTCAACATGTCGATGCCCTTGGAGTTGGTCAGTCGCCGGCTGCCGGTCGCTCCGGTGATGACCGCATCGATCGCCGGATTGCCCTTGATCACCTCGCCGATCCGCGTGGGGTCCTGGTGGTAGATCAGCCGGCCCTGGGTATCGACCACATAGAGGTAGGAGCCGTCGCGGTAGTAGTGCTCGCCCAGCAGCGAGTGCAGGATGTTCGGTTCGTTCAGGTAGATGCCGGCACCGAGGTAGCCCAGGTAATTGCCCTCACCATCGAAGATCGGATGGGATATCTGGATCATCAGGTGGTTGTTGTTGCCGACATAGGGGCTCGAAATGTAGGGCTGGCGCGAGGCGCTGGCCTGGCGGGTGCCTTCGCTGACGGAAAGGGTTCCAGTCAGATGCATCGACTGTGGCGAGGACGCGATGATCCTGTTGTCGGCGCGAATGATCACCACCGAGTTGAAGCTGTTGGTCTGGCGACGCAGGCGGTGCGTCTCCTGCCACAGTTGTTCCGGCTGGTCCCAGATTGCCGGCAGCAGGTTGGCGCTCAGGGCCAGTTGTTGCTGGGTCGACTTGAGGAAGTCGTCGGTGGAGCTGGCCAGTTTTGCCGCGTAGATGCGGTTGGCTTCCAGGGTCTGGGCCATCAGGAAATTGCGCTGGGTCTGGTAACTGGCGAAGAACAGGTTGCCGGCGGTCAGGGTGACAACGGCAAGCGAGAGCAACAGGATCAGTCGGCGCAGGTCGATACGTGGCATGAGTTTCTTATGAGAATGGCGGGAGCGATGGCCGAGGGAGCCTTGGGGTAATGATAGAACAGTGCGGCCTGCAGAACGAAAGGGCAGCAGGTCGGCGAGTGAAAAAATGCCGTTCCACGACGAACGTTTTTCGCCAATGGCGCCCTAACGTCCTGGTTATCCGATCTGAAAAGGACAGCGGTATGACACTTTTGCTGATCATTGCCCTGGAGTTCGGCGCCATCGGGGCGGCCATCTGGGCATTGGGGCATTTCGACAGGCGGCCACGGCAGCGCTGGGCCATGCGCCAGCCGAGTGTCAACGGCAACTATGGCCCCGAACGGGAAGGCTCCCTCGAACTGTTCGGGGAAGCCATCCTGGTGGTTTCGCTGGTGTTGCTTGCGGTGTATCTGTTTCTCTGACTCAGAAGATGTAGTCGGTGGTCAGGAAACTCGACTCGCGATTACGGATGATGTCGCTGATCAGCGCCTTGTTGCTTTCCTGGAACCTGGTCGCCACCAACGTGCGGATCGAGAATACCCGTAGCGCGTCGTGGACCGAGAGAGTGCCCTCGGCGGAGTTCTTGCGGCCGTTGAACGGGTAGGTGTCCGGACCGCGCTGGCACTGGGCGTTGATGTTGATCCGACCGACCTGGTTGGCGAAGGTGTCCACCAGCCGCCCGACCTGGGCCGAATTCGTGCCGAAGATGCTCAGTTGCTGGCCGAAGTCCGACTCCAGCACGTAGTCGATCACCGTTTCCAGATCGCGGTAGGGCACGATCGGTACCACCGGGCCGAACTGCTCCTCCTGATACACGCGCATCTGCGCATTCACCGGGTACAGCACCGCCGGGTAGAAGAACGAGGCACGGGTCTGGCCGCCGCCGGGGTTGACCACCCGCGCGCCCTTGGCGACGGCATCTGCCACCAGCCCCTCCAGGTAGTCGACCTTGCTCGCCTCCGGCAGCGGCGTCAGCGCCACGCCGTTGTCCCAGGGCATGCCGGGCAGCAGGCCCTGGACCTTGCGATTGAATTTCTCGATGAAACTGTCGACCACGTCCTCGTGGACGAAAAGTATCTTCAGCGCCGTGCAACGCTGGCCGTTGAACGACAGCGAACCGGTCACCGATTCGTTGACCGCGTTGTCCAGGTCGACCTCCGGCAGGACGATGCCGGGGTTTTTCGCGTCCAGTCCCAGGGCCGCACGCAGGCGGTGCGGGCGCGGGTGCAGTTTCTTCAGGTCGCTGGCGGCCTTGTTGGTGCCGATGAAGGCGAAGATGTCGATCTTGCCGCTGGCCATCAGGGCGCTCACGGTTTCCCGGCCACTGCCATAGATCACGTTGATCACCCCGGCGGGGAAACTGTCGCGGAAGGCCTCCAGCAACGGGCGGATCAGCAGCACGCCGAGCTTGGCCGGTTTGAACACCACGGTGTTGCCCATGATCAGCGCCGGGATCAGGGTGGTGAAGGTCTCGTTCAGCGGATAGTTGTAAGGGCCCATGCACAGTGCCACGCCCATGGGCGCGCGGCGGATCTGGCCGAGGGTGTCCTGTTCCAGCTCGAAGCGGCTGGAGCGGCGGTCCAGTTCCTTGAGGGCGTTGATGGTATCGATGATGTAGTCGCAGGTGCGGTCGAACTCCTTCTCCGAGTCCTTGAGGTTCTTACCGATTTCCCACATCAGCAGCTTGACCACCACCTCGCGCTGTTCGCGCATGCGCCGCAGGAAGGCTTCGACGTGTTGGATACGCTCGGCCACCCGCATCGTCGGCCATTGGCCCTGGCCGCGGTCATAGGCACGAACCGCGGCGTCGAGGGCGGTGAGGGCGGTTTCGGCGTCCAGCAGCGGGGTGCTGCCGAGTATCACCTGTTCGTCGCCATTGGCACCGGCCAGGTACACCGGGCTGCGTACTTGCGCCAGCGGGCCGTTCCAGGTGCGCAAGGCGCCGTCGACCAGGTAGTCGCGTTGTTCCAGTTGACCCTCGAGCCGGTACTTTTCCGGAATGTCCGCAGCCTTGGGAAACAGTGAGTCGAGCAGCTTCTGATCGGTCATGAGGCAATACCCTGTCTGGAAGGAAGGACGCTGAAACGCTTCAGTGCTTCCTGCTGTTTTATCACGAAACATCTTAGTCCCGTCCAGTACAAACGGCAGGTCGGCAGGGCGCGGTTGAAGGCCGGTGGTTCAGGCCGCAGAATGACGCCCGGTTTTCATCTTCAAGGCGACCTTCATTTATGACGTTGGCAACGTTGCTTCTGTTCCTGATCAGTTCCGCGGCGATCATCGCCATGCCTGGCCCGACCGTACTGCTGGCTCTGCACAACGGTTCCAACCACGGTGTGCGGGCGGCGGCCTGGGGCATGGCAGGTGCGGTGCTGGCCGATGCCGTGCTGGTCACGGCGGTGGCTTGTGGCCTGGGCATCCTGTTGCAGGCCAGCGAAACGCTGTTCCAGGCGGTGAAGTGGGTGGGGGCGGGTTACCTGGTGTGGCTCGGCTGGAAAATGCTGCGTTCGAGCGGGACCCTGGCCGAGGTGCCGGTGCAGCAGGGCTCGAGCCCTAGTGCCGGGCTGTTCGTGCGCTGCTTCGTGGTGGCGTTGACCAACCCCAAGGCGCTGCTGTTCATGTCGGCCTTCCTGCCGCAGTTCATCGACAGCACGCAGCCGCAACTGCCGCAGTACGCAGCGCTGGCGGTGGTACTGACGTTGCTCAACGTCAGCATCATGCTGTTCTACGCATTGTGTGGTGCGCGGTTGCTGAGCCGTTTGCAGGGCGGGCACCTGCGGGTGTTCAGCCGGGTGACCGGCGGGTTGTTGATGACGCTGGGTGGGGTGTTGGCGTTTTATCGGCGGGGGACTGCGGCCTGAGGATCCAGTCCGTTGTATCGGCCGTCTTCTTCAGCAAGCCATGGCGTTGATGAACGCCTCATCAAGCGAATGGGCACTGTAGCGGTCCCGAAATGATTGCCCATCGGCAAAACGCCGGAACTGCTTTTGACTGATCATGTAAAAACAGTCGCTGTGTTCGGCGATCTCATCGACATTGTGCGACGAAACCAGAATCGCCTTCCCGCTTCGAGCCGCACCATGCAGGCACTGCCAGATATAATGCCTGAACTCCGGGTCCACTCCCGCCGTTGGCTCATCAAGAATGATCAGGTCAGCCTCCATCGACAGCAGTGAAAGGGTGAAGAACCAGCGTTTCTCGCCATAACTGCATAGCGATGACTTCTTCTTCCAGATTTCCTGATAGCGCTCCGTGATGCTCGGACTCCATAACGAAAGCCTACTCAACACCTGTGCTTGGGAAACCTGTTTGGATGAGCACAGCAGGTTGGTCATCCTGAATATGTCGAACATGCGAAGGGCCGGAGGGGTTGTCAGGATCTGTGAGAGATAGAGCTGCTTGACGAAGGTATTGATCACCTCGCCTTTGGTGGGTTTTCTCAGTTTGCAGATGATGTCGAAAAAGGTGGTTTTCCCTGAGCCGTTTGCACCCAGCAATCCGGTAATTGCTCCGGCCTCAGCCGTGAGCGAAGCCTCCTCGAAAATGATCTTGTTGCCATAATTGAAGGACAGGTGGTTGGCTTGCAAGGAAATCATCAGTAACGGCTCCATACAGGGTTGATGCGAAGCAGCTTTACGTTGATGGCTGTGCAGGTGCTAAAAAGGAAAAAAGAGAGTATGGCCAATCCATATTGCTGATTGAAACCTTGCGCTATGAGTTGGGAGGTATGCCATAGGGGGTTGCTAGCGTTGAGAATCTCAAGGATGAAATTATCTGAAGTGCCTTTTGATAAGCCGAGAACCAGCATGGCTAGCGACAGCGCTGATAATAAAGTATTGGCGTTCTGAAAGTTGATTGGCAGGAGTGTTAGTATGGATCCTAGCGAGCAGAAAAGCATGTAGCATATCTGGAAGTTTATCAGGATGGCAATGAATTCGTTGAATGAGTAAAGTTGGAAGGGTAGGCGTGTGCTCAAGTAAAAGGCGGTGCAGTAGATGGCTGATATGGCTAAAA
>NZ_AQOH01000097.1 GCF_000364705.1 Pseudomonas fuscovaginae SE-1
CCTGCCGTTGTTCTGGAATCGCGATGACTATCGTCGCCCGTCGGAACGGGCATTTTTCGAAGAGGCCACGGCACATGGCCTTCATCAAGGGTTGGCGCTACCCGTGCACGGGCCTGGAGGCGAGGCGGGCATGCTTTGCCTCAAGCCAGAAGAACGTGATGCCTGCTCCAGGCAGACCATGGTCAATTCTCTTCCGGTGGCGACCCTGCTGCGTGATTACGCGATCGTCCAGGTGCTCAAGTCCCGGGCGGAGCGTCGCGCAACGGTGCATCTGACGGCGCGGGAGAAGGAGGTGCTGCAGTGGAGCGCCGCGGGCAAGACGACCTGGGAAATCGCGATGATCCTGTCCTCCAGCATCTCGGCCATCGACTTTCACTTCAAGAACATTCGCCGCAAGTTTCAGGTCAGTTCCCGGCAGATGGCCGTGATCAAGGCGATCCAGCAGAAACTGATCAGCCCTTGAGCGCCCTCATGTGCGTGAGGTGAGGTCGCTTTCCTGCAGGCGCCCACTCAGGTACAGGCGCAACAGGATATAGACCGGGACAGGGACCTGGCTGGTGCACTCGATGCGGCTGGCACAAGCCTGGCTGACACCGAATCTCGACCAAAACTCGGTCTGGCTCTGTTTCAGTTCCAGGCGCAGGCGAGTGGCCTTGTGTGCGATCTCGCGTACCGCCGCGTTATTGAGTCGCTTCATCGGGATGAATCCTGCAAAAGCTGAAAACTAGCAAATCCATTTGCCTTCAGCCACCTCCCTAATCAGGGAGGGTTCTGTTTATTCATTATGAATATATCGTGTGAGAATAATTCAGAACCGCTTCGGTATTATCTTTCATGTATATTTCCATTGGTCGTCGCAATGACTTCAGTGCGCAAGCGTTGAATTCCATGCATGAACTTCGTGCGCGTGTCTTCAAGCAGAAAAAGATGTGGGACATTCCCCTTATCAATGGCCTGGAGATTGATGGGTATGATGCGCTCGATCCTTATTACATGATCATCAACCGAAGTGCGGAACAGGCTTATGTCTGTGGCTGCTGGCGCATTCTGCCGACAACCGGCCCCAATATGCTGGCGCATACCTTTCCCGAACTCCTGAATGGCCAACCGGCGCCTTGCTCGCCGTCGGTCTGGGAACTGAGCCGGTTTGCGATCGAAATGCCTCACGGCAACCGGTTCGGTTTCTCGCAGGGCACCACCCAGGCTATCCACGCCATTGTGAACTTCGCCGTCGAGTGTGGCGTGGAACAGTTCGTCACGGTCACCACGGTGGGGGTCGAGAAGATGCTGATTCGCCTGGGGCTGGATATCAGTCGCCTTGGACCTGCGTTGCAGATCGGGGTGGAGCGGGCTGTGGCGCTGCGCATTGAGCTCAATGATCGGACGAGGGCTGCGCTGGAGCGGGCGGTGAGGGGCATTGTCGGTGACAGTGCACCCCAGCGAGAAATGAGTTCGCCTGTTCACTGTCAGGTGGGAACGCCGCGTGGGCAAGCGAGGCGTTCCTGTTCCGACATCCGGCAATGGCGGATGTGCAACTGATCGGGGCAGCGGGTGAGTGGTATGACGGGGCGATTGTGGCGTGTGTGAAGTGCTACGGCCGCTTTCGGGCGGATAGGTTGGAAATTGTCGCTTCTCACCTATGGCTCGTTGATGTCTCGTAATGAGTAGAAATAGCTTTCAATATGAACTTACTTTTCCTACGTGATTTAGGCGTGGGAGAATATTGTGTGCGCCCAATGCCGTGTCTAGATTCCTGAGGTCGCTGCAAATTCAGCGACACGGGTTTCGCAGCCCGGTAGTGAGCTGGCGCACAGCGCCGCGTAAGCGGCTTTTTTATGCCTGCGTTATGGCGGGCTGTGCGCAGGAGGCTTATGCCTGCCGGTTTCCAAGCTCACCGGTCTGCGAACCTGCGCACAGTTCGCCACCCTTGGTTTCGCAGCCAGTGTGGTGATCCTCTCAAATGAGCTCGGAGATCTACCATGGTGAAGAAAATCACTCCTGATCCACCTTCTGTTTCCAGCGAGTCCGTGGAATCAAAGAGGCCCGATGCGGCCAGATTGCTTGATACGCTCGCGTTGACCCTTTCCAAAACCGTCAATCGCGCTGATCCGCTTTGTCCCTCGATTTTTGCTATTCAGCCGGGTGTCACGGCTCACGAGGCGTTGAGCTATGTGTCGAAATTGCTGGAGGTTGCCGAGCTGAACGGTGACGAAATCAGCCTGCATGAGAACCCGGTGGAGCGGACGTTGTTTTGGGGCATGTTGCATTCGGTTGAGATGGCGAAGGCTGTGGTGGATGCGTTGCTGGAAGGATCGCCGCCGTTGCTGGAGGTTTGATTGATCAATACAAGCATGAAGCCGCCTCAGTAGGGCGGCTTCTTCATCGCAATTGTCATAGAGAGGATGTCAGTGACCTCTAACTTTCGCTGTGATGTTTGTGAGCAGAAACTGTTGCAGTGCCGGATCGACCGCGTACAGCACAACCCCTCGACGAGCCCTAGTTAGAAGTACGTAATAGATGTTTCGAATGACTTGTTTGCGTACGGCAGGATCTGTTCGCATATTACTCAGTCTCTTGTCCGCGTTGCAGCTGGGCTCAATTTCGATTCGACCATTTCTCAGGAAGATGTCCGGCCCAAGAATGACCCCTACATAGTCATACTCAAATCCTTGTACCGTATAAATGGCACCGACTTCCTCATGGTATCCGACGAGTTGATTCCACTCCTTGAATGCCATTTTCTGGTTCCAGCGAGCCTGCCATGGCCCAATATGGATGTCTGTGCCTACCCCGGGCGTGCGCTCCGTCTGCCAGTGCCAGCAGTAACCCGCTACGATTCGGCCTGATGCATTGCCTCGGGCCTGCGCTCTCAGGTGGTCCTCCATGGCTTGGGGGGATTCAGCCACTTGAACTGAGAACTCCGGGACTGATGAATACGCCTGGGTTGCTGCTCCGAATACCAGATCGTAGACCCAATCCACATAGCTGTTGGCGCCACGACATCTCAACTGCTCGTCCAGTACATGGGTTATCACGTGGTAACCACGTGCATGGGCCATTTGCTGGATGTCATCGCTGCGGCAGTTTTCCTCTGGACTGATCCATTGAGAATCATCGATGAAAAAGACAATGAGGTGCTTGTTGTCCATCAAGCCTGCGGCCGTTGCTTTTGTCAGCCGATGGGCCTCATCGACCACCAGATAAGGAGTGGCCGCCCTGCCATTCACCGCGAAGTCCAGGCCTTTTATGCACTGGCCGATAGCGGCTGACTTGACGTAGTACTTGGGATTCTTGCCCAGTTTCATGAGGTGCTGCACAAGCTTCATGGCAAGGACGGTTTTTCCGGTGCCGACCAATCCGTGGATGATGACGCAAGTGTTCGTCTGAACCTGTTGCACCAGTGGCGCAATCCTTTTGAACGCATGCGTTTGCTGACCAGTCGCCTTGAAAAGGTCACTGCAATTGAGTTTTTCGCTGAAGTTCAGGATAAAGGCGTCCGAGTACTTTCTCTGTGGCGAGGTCAGGTGGGCAAGTGCCTGTGTCGGACGCTTAAGTCGGGATAGCAGCAGTGCGGCATCCTGTTCTCCATGGTTTAGAGAGCGGAGCAAGGAGCTGTTGACATGTGAGCTGAACTCCTTGGCACGCAACACTTCATCTTTCGGTTTTTCCTGGTAGTTATGAAGAAAAACCAGTGTGTTGATGATGGGCTTGAAGTCTCCGAAGTTGAGCGCATGCTCCAGCGCCGATCGGTAGATATTCACTTGCTCACAGGGGTGTTTGCTTGTGTAAGGATCGGTGGCGGCAACCTCCAGCCAGGTGACGCCGTGTTTGCCGTGCAATGTGACGGAACCTTGTGTCCATTGCTTCAACTCGATGACGATGATTTCCGGACTCGCTTCGCTCTCGCCTACCAGGATGCAATCGGCACGTTCAGAGCCAATCGGCATCGGATACTCGATCAGGATATGCCCCCGGAGTGGCGGTTGCTGTTGCTGGAGCAACTTGGCAAGTTCAGGTAGGGAGTTCCTCCAGGAGCGGATTTCGGATTCCGATAGTTCCGAATCGGGAAACGTCAAGGCGAAGTCCGTGCACAGACTTTCGATGAACTCCGGCTTGGCTGCTTTCGAGCAGAAGTCTTCGATCTTGAGGGTCGCAAGAGCCGCCATTTTCAAAACCCCATGTCGAAGTCATTAACCAGCGCCAAAGCGCCAGGGGCACAAATTTGGGGCCAGTCAGGGTTGCTGGTTAATTGCTCAAGGACGAGGCGAATGGTTTCGACAGGGAGGGAGGCGGCAGCAATGGTCACGAAGATTCCTGTGGTGTTGAGCAGGCGAGAAGGTGGTGGCCACCATTTCGCCTTTATTCCAGATGCTCGACACCATACTTCCTACAGACAATATGAGGAAGTACGTACGAATTTTCGTTTATGATTGAGGGAAGAAATCATTGGGCCCAAGCGGCCCAATGAGAGCTATTGCACTAGGCCAATAGTTGCTCGGAAAGAGTGGGAACGTTTGCCGCGCGCACGAGTAAGCGTTCGCGGAAGTACTGGGCCGTTTCTTCATCTGTGCAGTACAGGTAACAACCCTTCATCCCGCGGGTCATCAGGGTCCTGTAGGTGTTCTTGATGATCAGGTCGAGTAGCTGCCGCATCTTTTCCGGCTCGGCTTTCATGAGCTTTTTGTAGCCGAAGACCGAGCGATCGTTCTTGTCTCGCTGCTCCGGCACCGTCACCACATTGCCTCCCCGAATGATCAGGTCTGGGCCGATGATCACGCCGATGTAGTCCACCTCCAGGCCTTGACAGGTGTGGATGCAACCCACCTGTTCGACAGAGTTCTGCGCAATGATCCAGCGCTTCTCGTCTTCCTCCAGATTCCACTGGCGGCGGTAGTGCTCACCAATGACGATATCGTCGTCGCTTGCCCGCTTCTTGCTGTTCCAGGGCCAGCAGTAGCCGGCGACAACACGAGCCTTGTTGTTGCCGTTCTTGCCCTGGATCGCGGCATGCATGGCTTGTGGTGTATCGAATACCTTGAACTCGTATTCCTCGGTGTCGAGATGCCGGTTTGCTGTTTCCCGCACTTGGAGTGCATTGTCGAGCCAAGCCAGATAGCCATCCGAGCCGCTGCAACGGAATTGCGAGGTGAGAACGTATTCCTCGACCTCGGCACCGCGTGCCTTGGCAAAAGCGCGAATGGCTTCGCGATTGCCGATATCTTTCAGCGTGACGCGTTGGTCTTCGTCGATAAAAAAGATCGTGCAGTTCGCGGCGTTGATCAGTTCCTTGATCTGGTTATCGCCTTTCTGGCCGTAGAGATCGCTTTTCTCGGTCAGGCGATGGGCTTCGTCCACTACCAGGAAATCGAATGCGCTGGTGGGTGACTCCATGAACGAGCCGGAGCCGGTAAACAACTGCGAAAAATGGCTACGGGGCAGGGCGCCGGTCAGCTTGCTTTCGTACACCTGCCGAGGGGCGGAGTTTTTCGACACGTACTTTCCCACCAGCCCGCGACTGGTGAGGTTGACCAGCAGGTTGAGTGCCACCACGGATTTACCGGTACCCGGCCCGCCCTCGATGATCACGACTTTTGGGTGCTCCGTCGAAGCGCTTTTCGCAGCGGCCATGCAGTTTTCATGGATTTCTTTCTGGTCGTCGATAAGAACGAACTCAGTCTGCTTCTTCAGTAGTTTTACCAGCGAGTCAGCTAGCGCTTTCGAAGGGCGGATGGGGCTCGCCATCAGTTCATGCAGCACGCGCTTTTCATCGCCTTTGGCGATGTGCTGCTTGATGAACGCCCGCATGCGGGCCAGCTCATCCTTGCCTTTCATGAATAGCGGGGCCTTGCTGATGTAGGCCTGGTAGTGAGGCCCGTCAATGACGTTATCTGGCATGTAGTTGTGCAGATAGGCGCAGGCATGCACTTGGATTCCGCCGGAATACACGGCTTCGTTGAACCCTTCCAGTAGCGAGGCATACGACCAGGCCTGATAGGACGGGTGCACGGTTTCCCGGATTTTGCGACCGAGGAGGGTTTTGACAATGGCGTCCTTGGATGTCGCGTTCGCTTCAGCCCATTGTTTCAGCTCAACCAGCACCACGTTTTGCTTGCCGCTGGCATCCAGGCCGGTCAGGGTGATGTCGATACGCTTGGAGGTCTGCGGGATGTGCAGCTCAATGGCCACGCCGATGTCATTGGGGATTTCTCCGTCGCGCAACACCCGTGACATGGCTCCAAGAGAGTTCTTCCAGGCGTTCATTTCTGCGGCTGCGACGATCCGGCCGGTGGCTGACTCGAAACTACGGAGGATCACGTCCTCGATATCGTCGTTATCGTTGTCTGCCAGGAACTGCTGTTTGGTCGCTTCGTAAACGATCAAGATCCTTCTCCCTTACTGGAGCCGGGCAATCAGAGTTGGTCGTATTTCTTTGCGCTGTTCCTAGCCTTCTCGACCGGGTACTTCTCGCCGTTGAGTTGCAGCTTGCGTTGTGCTGCGGCGTTGAGGTCCACGCCAAGCACCGATGCCAGGCGCACCAGGTACATGAGCACGTCAGCCAGCTCTTCCTCGACGGCCTGGGCGGTTTCGGGCGTGCGTGCGGCGGACTTGGAGGCGTCTTCGGTCAGCCACTGGAAGATTTCGGTCAGTTCGCCGACTTCGCCGCTCAGGGCCATGACCAGGTTCTTGGGGGAATGGAACTGGGCCCAGTTGCGGTCGCTGGCGAATTTTTCGAGGGCTTGAGCTAGTCGGGTGGTATCGACGAGTTGGGTAGAGACGGTGCTGGGGTTGGTCACGGAGGGGTCCTGTGGTGTTGAGCAGGCAAGAGCTGAGGGGCTAGTCTTTTGCCCTCTTGCTGATGCTCGATACCATACTTCCTACAGTTTGCATGAGGAAGTGTGTGCGACAGTTCTCTGTTGTCTGAGGGAAAACTGTGATTTCAGCATTATCTGCTGTAGCAAGGCTGAAAATGAAGCAATAAATTCGTCTTGTCCTCACCCCCACGATGACGTCAGTGGTAATACCTACATGGGCATGCTGGCGCCGTTCCGTGTCCTGTGCGTAGCGTTGATTCGGCGGGGGGGCGTATGATTCAAGGACTGCGATACGGGGTGGATGGAGCTCCCTGCAGACCTAGACTGCTCAGGAGGAGGGGAGCAGGTCCGGTTCTGCTGGGTTTCGTGCACAAAAGACGTCCAGGGACGTTTTTCTTGTTGAAAAATGGTGTAGTCGGCGGGAGGGGAAGCTTGCTTTTTTGAGGTATATCAATATAAATCAGTAGGTTATGTATATTTCAGATCCCCCGTTCTGTCGAAATTTCCGTCCCGACGCATGCGGGGTAATCTGAGCAGTATCGCTTTGGAGTAACTTTTCCGTTCCCATACGTCGCGACCCCGTTCAACTCGGAGCTGCGCTGGCTGCTATCAGCTCGTTTAGTTGCAATCTGATCGAGCGATTTTGATGCTATTTTCGATAACCTGCTTCATCGCTATTGTTATTACTGCAATCTCGCGCTACCTTTCCCCTATAATGGCCTTATGCTATTGGCTGTATAGAGGCTGGCTACGATGTGTAGGGTATGTCGTAAATATTATATGGAAGTCATATGTTCGACGATTATGCGTACAAGAACACCACGACAAGAGTAAGGGTGAAGTTTACTCAAAAACATGACGAGCCCATGTATCCGTGGGAAATTGCCAGCTTCTTGGCAAAATTCAATACCGA